>JALDYL010000174.1:0-9822 GCA_032153965.1 Achromobacter sp.
CGCCATTGGCGTAGCTGGAGACCTCGGCCGGACGCGCCTGGCTGTCCACCAGCACGACGTCATGGCCCTGGCGCGCCAGGAAATAGGCCGACGTGACGCCCACGACGCCAGCGCCGATTACGCAAACCCGCATACTTTTAGATCCAGAAAGACAGAGACACGACGCTATTCTGGGACGCGCCCCGCCCGTCCGGCAAATGCCAAACTCCGCAGGATCCATAACAAAACATCATGCCCCGGCTCAGGCGGCGCGGTGCAGCCTGATGATGGCGGCGGCCGTGGGGTCGCGCACCAAGTCCGCCAGGGTGTAGCCGTTGAGCGCCTCGTAGAAGGCCTGCAAGGTCTGCGCCAGCACGCCGGACAGCCGGCATGAACCGTCCAGCGCACAGGGCGGCTCGCGGCAGTCGATCAGCGGCCCCTGCTGCTCCAGCTGCCGGATCAGGTCGCCCAGCCGATAGCGGTCGGCGGCCTGCGCCAGCCGCAGCCCGCCGCCCTTGCCGCGCGAGGTGCTGACCCAACCCTGCTGCGCCATGAAGTGCACCACCTTCACCAGATGATTGCGCGACACGCTGAAGCGGTCGGCGATTTCCGGGATGGTGACGGCGGCGGACCGGTCGCGGCATTGCGTCAGGTACATCAGGACGCGCAGGCCGAAATCGGTGAATCGGGTCAGTTGCATGGCAGGGACGAAAGGAGTGGGCGTTGACGGCCCGAGCGTTCAGGCCGCCAGGATACACCGCTCAGGCGGGCGCGCCGCCGCTGCCGAAGGCTTCGGCATGGATACGGTCGGCGGGCACGCCCAGGCCGGTCAAGGCTTCGCGCTGCGCGCGCATGAAGCCCGCCGGGCCACACAGGTAATAGTCCGCGCCGGGCACGATGACGTCGTCGCGGATGGCGTTCAGGTCCACCCGGCCGGCGTAGTCGTAGTCGCGGCCCGGCTGGTCGCCATGGCCGACCTCCTCGTAGAACACCGCCTTGCGCACATTGGCGCGTTCGGCGGCGATGCCGTTGACGTGGTCGCGCATGGCGTGGACCGAGTTGTTGCGGCAGCCGTGCACGAAACGGATCTGACGCTCGTCGTTCAGCCCCACCAGATGGTTCAGGATGGAGACCATGGGCGTCAGGCCCACGCCGCCGCTCAGCAGCACCACCGGCGCATTGCCTTCCTCGCGCAGGTGGAAGTCGCCCTGGGGCGGCGCCACGTCCAGCACGCCGCCCTCTTCCAGGCGGTCATGCAGGGCGTTGGAGACGCGGCCGGCCGGCGTATCGGCGCCAGCCGCTTCGCGCTTGACCGAGATGCGCAGGCGATCCTGGCCCGGCGCATCCGACAGGCTGTACTGGCGCGGCTGCATCAGGCCCAGTTCGGGCACGAACACGCGCACCGACACGTACTGGCCGGGGCGGTAGGCAGGCACCTCGCCGCCATCTGCCGGCGCCAGGTAGAAGGACGTGATCTCGGCGCTCTCGCGCTGCTTGCCCACCACGCGGAATGCGCGCCAGCCGGTCCAGCCGCCCGGCTTGGCGGCCGACTCCGCGTACAGGCGCGCCTCTTCGGCGATCAGCAGGTCGGCCAGTTGGCCGTAGGCCGCGGCCCAGGCGGCCAGCAGTTCTTCCGTGGCCGCCTCGCCCAGCACTTCACTGATGGAGGCCAGCAGATGCTTGCCCACGATCAGGTAATGCTCGGGCCGGATGCCCAGGCTGACGTGCTTGTGCACGATGCGCGTCACCACGGGCATCAGCACCGAGGGATCGTCGATGTGCTCGGCATAGGCCGCGACCGCGCCGGCCAGCGCCTGCTGCTGCTCGCCGCCCGCCTGGTGGCCCTGGTTGAAGACATGCTTGAGCTCGGGGTTGTGCTTGAACATGCGGGCATAGAAATGCTTGGTCAGCGCGACGCCGTGCGTCTTGAGAACGGGGGCCGTGCCCTTGACCAGGGCGCGGATTTGGGGACTCAACATCAACTGCTCCTTGAGGCGCGATCGGGATCGCCATTAAACATGCATTTATAATACATCTTTAAGTGCCTGCTGAAAAACGCGATGCAATTCAATCCTGTCCGGTTGTTGCCCAATCGCCCAGGATGGCAAGTGTCGGTAACACGCTAGCGGCCCCGCCCCGCCATTGGGGACGCACTACGCCGCCCGGCGGCGCGCGCCACGCTACCGACGCGATCCAGTCCTCGCCCAGACGCCAGGAACAGGCGCGCCATTGCCCCGGCGGCGCTTGCAAGCGCCATTGCGCCTGGCCGTCGAATGCCAGGCCCACGGACGCCATATCCGCCGGAAAATCCAATCCGGCCGCCTTGATGAAGGCTTCCTTCAGGGTCCATAAGAGATAAAAGCGTTCCAATTGCGCCGCGCCCTCCAGGCCGGCCAGCGCCTCTTGCTCGGCCGGCGTGCAGACCCACTCAGCCAGACGCAAGACGTCGCGCGGCCGGATGCGTTCCAGGTCGGCGCCGACCTCCCACCCCTGCGGCGCGGCCACGCAGACCGCGCGGCCGCCGCTGTGGCTGAGCGACATGGCTGCGCGCGGTACGGACTGCCTGACGTCATGCAGCAGGGACCTGCTGACCCGCCAATCGACCTGCGCCTTCGAACTGCGCCGCGCCGGGGCGCGCAGCGCATCCTCGGCCGACAAGTCCTGGCTCCGGTAGCCCTCGGCCGCGCCTTTGTCAGCCCACCAGATTAAAAGTTCCTGAACGTTCACGGGAGAAAGTAACAAATAGCAAGCTAAAGTGTTAGAAATGCTGGAAATATTGTGTATTATGTAACGCTTTAAATCAAAATGGCATAACATCGCCATAGTAGAATCGCGCGCTATGTTGACGTTTTCGATCGCGCAATGGCAGGGTTGGGCGCAAGGAATCGATGGCCCGGACCACTGGTTGGAATGGGCCGAACATCCGTTCTGCCCGATCGGAAATCAGAATCCGCCCCGCCTGGACTTCCTGCCTCCCTTGCAACGCCGCCGCTTGAGCCCCCTGGCTCGCGGGGTTTTCGAGTGCGCGTGGCCGTTGGCCGAGGGGCGTCCCGCCATGCCGCTGGTGTTCGCCTCGCGTCACGGCGAAACCACCCGCAACTTCGGCCTGTTGCAGGCGCTGGCAGCGGACGAAGCGCTGTCGCCCACCGCTTTCGGCCTGTCGGTGCACAACGCCATCGCCGCGCAGTGGTCGATCATACGCCGCGAAACCACCGAGTCCGTGGCCTTGTCGGCCGAGGACGACGGCCTGGAACATGCCTGCATCGAAGCGTCCATGCTGTTCGATGCAGGCCACCAGGACGTGCTGGTGGTGCTGGCCGAGGAACGTCCGCCCGCACCTTACGTCCCTTGGGTGGATGACGCGCCTTGCTCCTATGCGCTCGCCCTGCACCTGCGCCCCGGCGCGGACTGGACGCTGGCGCTGGCGCCACAAGCGCCGCACGCCGCCGACGCCGTGCGGGCCTGGCCCAACCCCCTGAACCTGTTGCGCCACCTTCTGCTGCGCACGCCCGGCTGGCGCCACGCCAACCGCTCACGACTATGGACCTGGACACGCACGGCATGACCAGCGCCACGCCTCCCCGGCAGGACTTCTGGCTCTGGCGCCTGTTCGCCACCGGCATGGCCTTCACCCTGTTCGGGCTGGGCGGCGTGCTGCTGCGTCTGCTGGTGTTCCCGCCGCAGCGCCTGCTGCCCGGCGACAAGGCAGACCGCCAGCGCCGCGCGCGCGGCGCGCTGAACGGCACGTTCCGCCTGTTCATCCGCTTCATGGTCCGCACCGGCATCCTGACCGTGGAGTTCAAGGACGCCGACCGCCTCGGCAAGCCCGGACAGATGATCCTGGCCAATCATCCTTCGCTGCTGGATGTGGTGTTCCTGGTGGGCCACGTCAAGAACGCCAACTGCATCGTCAAGCACGGCCTGGCGACCAATCCGTTCACGCGCGGCCCGGTGGCCAATGCCGGATACATCACCAACGACGAAAGCTTCGACATGTTCGACCGCGCCGCCGACGTGCTGCGCGCGGGCGAAACCCTGATCGTCTTTCCGGAAGGCACGCGCACGCCGCGCGACGCCATGCCGCGCTTCCATCGCGGCGCCTGTGCCATCGCACTGCGCGGCGCGCGCGTGGTGACGCCCGTGGTCATCAGCATGAATCCCCGCAGCCTGACCAAGGGCGAGCCCTGGTACCGGATCCCCCCCTGCCGCATGCGCTACGTGATTCGCGTGGGGGAAGACATCGATCCCGCCACCTGGAGCAGCGCTCACCCGCTGCCGATCGCCGGACGCAGGATGAACGATTACCTGCACGCCTATTTCGATGCCGAGCTGGCGCACGCCGCGCCCGCCGGCGCCATCATGAATGAACAGCCGCCCAAAGCGGCGGAAGTGGAGTCCTGACCGGATGAACCAACTGGAATTTGAACTCAAGACCCTCGTCATCGAATCGCTGGGCCTGGAAGACATCGCGCCCGACGATATCGACAGCGACGCTCACCTGTTCGGCGACGGACTGGGGCTGGACTCGGTGGACGCCCTGGAGTTGGGGCTTGCGCTGCAAAAGCGCTACGGCATCACCATCGATCCCGAGACGCGCAACATGCGCGAGCATTTCGCCAGCATTGCCAAGCTGGCTGAGTTTGTCGGCGCGCAACGCCGCGCCTAAAGGAATACGGAGTCCAGGATGCATACCCGCGACGAAATCTTCAATACGCTGCGCGGCGCGCTGGTCGAACTGTTCGAGATCGAACCTGAACGCATCACGCCCGAAGCGAACCTGTACACGGATCTGGAGATCGACAGCATCGACGCCATCGACCTCATCGACCATGTGCGCCGCCAGACCGGCCGCAAACTCGACGCCAACGACTTCCGCACGGTGCGCACGGTCGAGGACGTGGTGCAAGCCATGTGCCAGAAGCAGGATCCCGCCGCATGAGACGCGGCGTGGCGGCAGCCCTGGCCGTGGCCGGCATCGCCTATCCCTTCGCCGTCCACGCGGCGCTGGGACGGGTGAGCGCCGCATGGCTGGCGCTGCCGCTGGCCCTGCTGTGGCTGGCCCGCGGCCTGACCGCGGATGCCGCCCGGCCCGGCGCGCGCCTGCTGCCCGCCGTGGCGGTGGCGTTCTGCCTGATCCTGGCCATCTCGAATTCGCACGACTGGCTGCGCTGGTATCCGGTGCTGGTCAACGGCATGATGCTGGCGATCTTCGGCGCCAGCCTGAAGCGCGGCCGCCCCGTGATCGAGCAACTGGCCCGGCTGCGCCATCCCGATCTGCCGCCTGAAGGCGTGCGCTACACCCGCAACGTCACCCGCGCGTGGTGCGCCTTCTTCGTCCTGAACGGCAGCGTGGCCGCGGCGCTGGCGGCCTGGGGGCCCTGGAGCTGGTGGACCGCCTACAACGGCGCCGTGAGCTATGCGCTGATGGGCCTGCTGCTGGCGGGTGAATGGCTGCTGCGCCCGGCAGCCGCCAAGGCGGCGTAAGGCATGGTCTGGACCGATCTCGCGCGGCTGCTGCTGCCCGCCCCGCCCGATCTGGCCGGCGCCCTGGTCGCCGATGAACCGCCCCTGACACGCGAGGCGTTTGCGCACGCCAGCCTGCTGGCCGCCGGCGCCTTGCAGGCCCGGACGCTGCGGCGCGTCGCGCTCTGGTTCGAAGATGCCGCCCAGATGGCCGTCGCCCTGTTTGCCTGCTGGCGCGCCGGCGTCGTCGCGGTGCTGCCGGGCGACGCCCAAGCGCAGACCTGCGCCACGCTCGACGCCACGGTGGACGCCTGGCTGAGCGATACGGCGCTGCCGCTGCCGGCGCAGCGGCTATGCCGGCTGGCCGACCTGCAAGGCCACGCGCCACTGGCGCCCGCCGAACTGGATCCCGCGCTGACGCTGGTGCTCTGCACCTCGGGATCCAGCGGCACGCCCAAGCACATCGCCAAGCATTGGCGGCAATTGATGCAGGAAGTCCGCGCGCTGCAGCAGCAATGGCCGAATGCGCGCGGGCCGGTGCTGGGCAGCGTATCGGCGCAGCACATGTACGGGCTGCCCTTCAGGGTACTGTGGCCGCTGTGCGCGGGGCGCCAGCTGGACCGGCCGCAGCGGCTCTATCCGGAAGAGCTGCAGCAGGCCAGCCTGCGCCATCCGGCCTGCACCTGGATCGCCAGCCCCGCGCTGCTGCGCCGCCTGGGGCAGCGGCTGGATTGGAACCAACTGCGCGGCCGGCTGACCCGCATCCACTCCTCCGGCGGTGAACTGCCCGCCGAGGCATCCGACCATATCGCGCTCCATCTGGGCCTGCGCCCCAGCGAGATCTACGGCAGCTCCGAAACCGGCGCCGTCGCCTGGCGCGAAGGCGACAGCCCGTGGCAACCGCTGCCCGGCGTGGCCGTCGAACTGAACGCCGAAGGCGCGCTGCGCGTGCAATCGCCCTGGGTCAACGCCGCCGAAGCGCAGACGGCCGACGGCGCAGAGCTTGCGAGTGGCGGTTTCCGGCTGCTGGGCCGCCTCGACCGCATCGTGAAGATCGAGGAAAAGCGCATTTCCCTGCCCATGCTGGAACAGGCGCTGGCGCGCCATCCCTACGTCGCCGAAGTGCGCCTGGGCGCTCTGGCTGGCGCCGCGCGCCTGGCCGCGCTGATCGCCCTGTCGGCCGGCGGCCTGCATGCCCTGCGCAACCAGGGCCGCAAGGCGGTAGTGGACGCCTTGCGAGCGCATCTGGGCGCCGGCTTCGAATCGCTGGCCATTCCGCGCACCTGGCGCTTCTTTGCGCAACTGCCCGCCAACGCCCAGGGCAAGCTGCCGCGCAGCGTGTTCGAAGCGGCGGCGGGCCCCCGGCCGCTTGCGCCCGAGGCGGTGGAACTGCCGCGCCTGGCGGATCACGAACGCCGCTACCGGCTGGAAATTCCCTACGACCTGGCCCATTTCAGCGGCCATTTCCCGACTGCCCCCGTGGTGCCCGGGGTTGCCCAAATCGGCTGGGCCATGTCGCTGGCGCAACGCGACCTTCATCCGGACTTGCACTTCGCCGGCATGGAAGCGCTGAAATTCCAGCGGCTGCTGCGTCCGGGCGATGCCGCCATGCTGGCGCTGAAATGGGACGCCGCCAAGCAGAAGCTGTACTTCGCCTACACGGTCAACGATGCGCCCTGCTCTTCCGGCCGCATTCTGCAGGCAGGCGGCCATGGCCCCGCATAAGCTGTGCGCGCTCATTCCCGTGTACAACCACGGCGCCACAGTGGCCGTGGTACACGCCCAGCTTGCGGCGCAAGGCCTGCCCTGCGTGTTGGTGGACGACGGCTCCGAGCCCTCCTGCGCCGCCGCGCTGGATGCGCTGGCAGGGCAGCCGCATACGCATCTGCTGCGGCGCACGGCCAATGGCGGCAAGGGCGCGGCGGTGCAGGACGGACTGCGCGCGGCGGCCGCGCTGGGCTACACCCACGCCTTGCAGGTCGACGCCGACGGCCAGCACGCGCTGGCGGACGCGGCCGCCTTCGCGGCGGCCTCCCGCGCCCAGCCCCACGCTCTGATCTGCGGCGCGCCTCTTTATGGCGACGACGTGCCGCGCAGCCGTCTCTATGGCCGCTGGCTGACGCGGGTGTGGGTCTGGATCAACACGCTTTCGCTCGACATCCCCGACGCCATGTGCGGTTTCCGCGTCTACCCGCTGGCCGAGGCGCTGCCCGTGATCGACGGCGCGCGCGTGGGCCGGCGCATGGACTTCGATATCGCCGTCCTGGTGCGCCTGCATTGGCGCGGAGTCGCGATGACGTGGCTGCCGACACGCGTAGCCTATCCGGAAGGCGGCATCTCCCACTTCAAGGGCCTGCGCGACAACCTGCTGATCAGCCGCATGCACGCGCGCCTGTTCTTCGGCATGCTGGCGCGCTCGCCCATGCTGCTGTGGCGGCGGCTTGCCGGAGGTCAGCGTCCATGAGCGCCGCCGACCAGCATTGGGCCGGCCAACCCGAGCGCGGCAGCGCCGTGCTGATGCGCCTGACGGCGTGGGCGGCACGCACCTTGGGCCGCCGCCTCGTCGCGCCCGTGGTCTGGCTGGTCGTGCTGTATTTCTATATCTCCGGCGGCCGCGCCCGGCGTGCGATCGCGGCCTACCAGCGCCGGTTGAAGCGATCCGGCGCGCTGGCCGAACCGCTGCCGCGCCGCATGCCGGTCTACCGCCAGTACCTCGCGTTCGCCAATGCCATCCTGGACAAGCTGGACGTCTGGCAGGGCAAGATCACGATGGCCAATCTGGACATCGCCGACCCCGACGGCCTGCACGCGCAAATGGGCAGGAACCGCGGCCAGATCCTGGTCGGCTCGCACCTGGGCAACATCGAGGTCTGCCGCGCGCTGGCCGAACAAAGCGGCGCCTTGAAACTCAACGTGCTGGTGCACGACAAGCACGCGGCCCATTTCAGCCGCCTGCTGCATGCGGCCGGCGGCGGGCTGCGCATGATCCAGGTCAGCGAGCTGGACGCGCCTGCCATGCTGGATCTGGCGCAGCGCCTGGACCGCGGCGAATGGCTGGCGATCGCCGGCGACCGCGTGCCGCTGCAGGGCGACCGTTGCACGCCCGTGGACTTCCTGGGCGAAAGCGCGCTGCTCCCGCAAGGCCCCTGGCTGTTGGCCGGCCTGCTGCGCTGCCCCGTCAACCTGCTGTTCTGCACGCGCCACGGCGCGCGCTACCGCGTGGCGATGGAACGCCTGTCCGACGGCATCGAATGGACGCGCGCCACGCGCCAGGCCCGGATCGCCGAGCTGGCCCAGCGCTACGCCGACCGCCTTGCCGCGCACTGCCGCCTGGCGCCGCTGCAATGGTTCAACTTCTACCCTTTCTGGAAAGACGATGCGTAAACGGGGCGTCATCGGCGCTGAAGTCGAAATCCGCGTGCCCTTCTTCGACGTGGATCCGCTCAACGTCGTCTGGCATGGCCACTATGTCAAATACCTGGAACAGGCCCGCTGCGAACTGCTGGACCTGCTGGGACACAACTACGACGCCATGCACGCCAGCGGCTACGCCTGGCCGGTGATCGACCTGCACCTACGCTATGCACAGCCCGCGCAATTCGGCCAGCGCCTGATCGTGCGCGCCGAACTGGTGGAATGGGAACACCGGCTGAAGATCAACTACCTGATCCTGGACGCCGTCAGCGGCCAGCGCCTGACGCGGGCCACGTCCGAACAGGTGGCAGTCTGCATCCAGACGCGCGAAATGCAACTGGCCTCGCCCACCGCGCTGGTCGATGCCGTGCGCGGCAAGCTGCAATCGATGGAGACGTCCGCATGACGCGCCGCCACGCCCTCCTGGTTCTCATGCGCCGCCTGTGCGCCTTGCTGGCCCTGGCGCTGCTGCCCCTGGCCGCCCGCGCCTTCGACCTGGCCGAATTGCAGGCGCAACTGAGCGCCACGCCGGTCGTGCGCGGCCACTTCGTGCAGCAGAAATTCCTGCGTTCGCTGCCGCAACCGCTGACCAGCCGCGGCGATTTCACGCTGGCGGCGGGCAAGGGCCTGCTGTGGCTGTTGCGCACGCCGATCGCGCAGGACCTGCGCATCGACGCCCGCGGCATCTTCCGGCGCGACGAGGCCGGCAAATGGCAGGCCCTGCCGCAGCACACCGGCGCCGGCCGCGAAAACCGCCTGTTCCTGTCGGTGCTGGCGGGCGACACCGCCGGACTGCGCGAGAACTTCGACCTGACCCTGACCGGCCAGGCTGATGCCTGGCAGTTGCTGCTGACGCCGCGCTCGGTCCTGTTGCGCCAGATCTTCGACAACATCCAGATCAACGGCGGCAAGCTGGTGGACCGCATCGAACTGCGCGAGACGCAGGGCGACCGCAGCGTGCTGCAG
>JALDYL010000175.1:0-9613 GCA_032153965.1 Achromobacter sp.
GGACCGCGTGGACCGAGGGGACGGTGCATGTGGCCTCCTGGGTCGCCAGGAGCGAAGGGGAGATTGGCCGCACTACGCGGCCAGGCCTCTTCAAGCGCCGCTATCTTCGCGCCAGCCCAGCACCGTCATCGGGTTACCGCCCTGTATCGAGAATGCCGCGACCTCGCCGCGCACAATCGTGCCCGCCGCAATCACGCAGCCCTCGCGCAGAATCGCCCCGTCCAGCAAGACGCAGTTGGCGCCGATCCAGACGTCGTCTTCAATCACGATGCCGCCCTTGCTGGGGCGAAACCCCTGTTCACGGATCGGCAAGTCACGGCGACGGAACTCGTGGTTGGCGGGAGCGAACGTGCAGTTCGCCGCAACAGCCACCCGCGCGCCCATGCGGATGCCGTTGCCGGTGTAGAGCACGCAGCCGGAATTGATGACGCATTCCGGCCCGATCTCCACATCGCCCGATCCGCCGGCTGGCTTGATCTTGACGAAGGAATCCACCACGGCCCTGGGGCCGACCACGATGCGCGTGCCGCGCGTGGAATCCTCGATGTCGGCAAGCGGCGACACGCGTGCGGTGGGATCGATCAGAATCACAATGCCGCCTGGCTCGTCAGGCCTTGCGGCGCAGGAAGCCGTCCGGCGCGGACGTGACCAGCAGGCGGTCTTCCACCGAGCGGTCGATTTCGAACTCGGGATGCTGCTTGATCCATTCCCACACGGCGGTCTTGGGGTTGTTGCCCTTGCCCCAGTGACGGCCCGGCCATTCGTAGTCGGCGGGCATGTCTTCCACGAAGGTGTCGAAGACCACGCAGTAGCTGCCGACGCTGACCAGATCGGCGTAGGCATTCAGTTCCGCCAGCACGTGGTCATGCGTGTGGTTCGAATCCAGGCAGACCATGATGTTCTTCTTGCCCTCGGCATGCGCGCGCACTTGCGCGATGGTCGCGGGATCAATGCTGGAGCCTTCGATCAGGTGGATACGCTGCGCCAGCGGATGGGCTTCGATCGCCTTGCGGTTGTGCTCGCGGATCTCGATGTCCACGCCCACCACTTCGCCCGCGCCCAGCAATTGCAGCATGGACGCCGACAGCATCAACGAGCCGCCGTGCGCAATGCCGGTTTCGATGATCAGGTCCGGCTTTACGGCCCAGATCAGCTCTTGCATGGCCATGGCGTCCATGGGCAGTTGGATCAGCGGACGCCCGGCCCACGAGAAGTTGTTCATGTACTTGCGTTCCAGCGCCATTTGGCGCCACGCAATGGACAGCTCGCGGAATTCCTGGTCGGTGGCGAAGCCGGCAATGCGGGCCTGCTTTTCCTGGCGGTATTCGGGGTGCGCGTCGGGCGTGGTTTCAAGGTAGGACATTCAGATTCCTTTGTGCAGGCGGTACTGCGCCAGAAAATTCGGGAAATAGTCGGAGAAGGCGCGCGGCGCAACGCCGCAAAGCGCCTGGATGCGGCTTACGTCCACATCGGCAAAGGCCCATTCAGGCGAACCGGGCGCCACGTTGCAGCGGTAGCCCAGTGCCTGTTGCAACCAGTGGGCAACCTCGCGGTTGTCGACGCTTGCGCCATGCGCCACGTTGAAGATGCCGCTGGCGTCTTCTGATTGCGCAATAGCCAGTATTTGCGACACCGCGTCGTCAATGTAGAGATAGTCTTTGCGCGAAGAAAGCGAGGTGCGCAGCGTAATGCCGTTGCCGCGCGCGCCTTCTTCCAGCAATTGGTCGATAAAGCTGTCGGGCGTATCGCGCAGGCCCACGATATTGGACAGGCGCGCCACTTTGGCGCCGCTGCGGCCACCATGCAGGCACAGCGATTCACCCATCAGCTTGGACAGGTTGTAGAGGTCGCTCGGGTCATTCGGGTTGACGGCAAGCGTTGCGCTTTCGCGCGTATCGGCAGAGCCCGCGTAGACCCGCGTGCTGGATAGGTAGGTCAAGCTGTCGAAGTTGCCGGCCGCAAGCAGGCTGCGCAGCAGGCATACGTGCGCCTCCACGGTGTCCAAAGGCCGGCTGCGGAAATCCGAGGTCAGGCCGATGGCGTAGATGACGTGACCCAAGGGGCGCGTCAGCAAGCCAGGGTCATGGCGAGGCGGCGCCTGGCAAGGCGTACCGTGGGCGCGCAGGCGCGCGACAAGATGCCGGCCGATGAAGCCCGTGGCGCCCAACACCGTGACCGGCTGCTTGTTCATTACTGCGCCGCGCTCTCGATGGACAGGGACGGGATGGCCGTAACCAGCTTGGCGTGCCATTCACGGCGCGCGTAGTCCAGTTGCGCGGACACCTCGGTCTTCAAGTTCCAGGGCAGGATCAGGATGTACTCGGGCTTGTCTTCCCGAAGCGTGGCTTCCGCGACGATGGGAATGTGGCTGCCGGGCAGGTACTTGTCCTGTTTGGCGGGGTTCAGGTCCACGACGTAGGCAAGCAGGTCAGGGCGCACGCCGGCGAAATTCAGCAGCGTGTTGCCTTTGGCGGCCGCGCCATAAGCGGCGATGCGCTTGCCGCTGCGGCGCAGTTCCACCAGGAAGGCCAGCAGGTCGTTCTTGACCCGCTCGGCCTGTTCCTGGAAGCGTGAATAGAACGCGGGGCTGGTCATGCCGGCCTGCTGCTCTTCGGCCAGCGTGCGCGCCACCTCGGCGGTCACGTCATGCTTGCCGGTATCCAGGCGTTGCGCAAAGACGCGCAGGCTGCCGCCGTGGGTGGAAAGAGGCTCTACGTCGAACACCGCCAGCCCGTTGGCGGCAAAGATCCGCGACACGGCGGTCAGCGACAGGTACGAGTAATGCTCGTGGTAAGCGGTATCGAACTGGCTTTCCTGCACCATGCGCAGCAAGTGCGGGAATTCGAACGTGGCAACGCCCTGGGGCTTGAGCAGCGCCGCAAAGCCAGAGACGAAATCATTGATGTCCGGCACGTGCGCCAGCACATTGTTGGCGGCGATCAAGTCCGCCGCTCGGCCCTGTTCGGCCAATTCGTCGCCAAGTTCCACGCCAAAGAATCGTTGCACGATGTCGATGCCGCGCTCGCGGGCGGCTTGCGCGGTGCTGGCGGTGGGTTCGACCCCATAGCAGGGGATACCGGCCGCCTGCACGTACTGCAGCAGGTAGCCATCGTTGGCGGCGATTTCGGTGACCATGCTGCCGGCGTTCAGGCCGAAGCGGCCGATCATCTCGTCCACATAGCGGCGGGAATGCGCCAGCCAGGAAGACGAGAACGAGCTGAAGTAGGCGTAGTCGTCGGTGAACAGCGCTTCGCGGCCGGCGTGGTCTTCGGTCTGGACCAGCCAGCACGTTTCGCACACCAGGATGCGCAGCGGAAACCAAGTCTCGGGACCGCGCAGGGCGGTGGCGCTCAGGTAGGCGTTGGACGGGGGCGCGTGGCCCAGGTCCAGAAAGGGCAGGCGCAATTCAGCCTGGCAATGACGGCACTTCACAGTGCGACTCCCGGAAATGCAGTGTCCAGGCGGGGGTGTTGCTGATCACGCTCGGACACTTGGGTAAGGGGAAGGGGCCAGGCGATGCCCAGCCGGGCGTCCTGGAAATGCAGGCCGGCTTCGGACTGGGGCGCATACGGCGCGGAATGGCAATAGAGCATGTCGACGTCGTCGGTCAGGGTTTGAAAACCGTGAGCGAAGCCTTCCGGTATCAACAGCGCTCGGCCGTTGTCGGCGGACAGGCGCTCGGCATGCCATTGAAGAAAGGTGGGAGAACCCTGGCGTACATCCACGGCAACATCCCAGACTGCGCCACGGATGCAACTGACAAGCTTGATCTCGGCATGGGGCGGCAACTGGTAGTGCATGCCGCGAACGGTGCCGGCCTGGGCGGTGTGGGTGTGGTTGACCTGTTCCATGGCCCCGGCCCAGCCGCAGGCGCGCAGGTCGGCGCCATCAAACAGGCGGGCCAGAAAGCCGCGCGCGTCGCCACGGGGATGGCGTTGCACGATCTTCAGGCCGGCCAGCGGCGTGTCGATAATGTCCAGGCTCATGGTTGGGCCTCGTACAAATCGATGTCGGCGTTGCACAGCGCGCGGGCATCTTCGCCCGCGTCAAAGCGGCGATACCAGTCCATGCTGCGCGTTACCGCCTGTGCCAGCGGCCAACGCGGCGTGACTTGCAAGGCGGCGCGCGCCTTGGCGGTGTCCAGCGTCAGCAGGCCGGCTTCGTGCGGGCCGTCGATGTGCTCGGCATAGCGCGTGCGCCCGCGGCCATAGGCGTCTTGCGCCAGGTCCACCACGGTACGAACCGCCGCAGCCTCGGCAGCGTCGGGGCCAAAATTGTAGGCATCCGCCAAGGCCGAGTCGTCCCACAAGGCTTGGGCAAGCGTCAGGTATCCCGCCAAGGGTTCCAGCACATGCTGCCATGGCCGCACGGAATCCGGCCGCCGCACATGCAACTCGCCGTCGTGTTGCCAGGCGCGTACCGCGTCCGGCAGCAAGCGGTCCACGGACCAGTCCCCGCCGCCGATGACATTGCCCGCGCGCGCGGTTGCGACCGATACGCCTTGTGCGCGAAGGAAGGCGTCGCGGTACGACGCGATGACCAGTTCGCTGGCCGCCTTGCTGGCGCTGTAGGGATCGTGCCCGCCCAGCGTGTCGCTTTCGCGGTAGGGGTACGGCCATTCGTTGTTGCGGTAGACCTTGTCGGTCGTGACCATGACCGCCACGCGCGCGGACGGCGTGGCACGCAGCGCATCGAGCAGATGCGCCGTACCCATGATGTTGGTGGCGAACGTGTCCACCGGCTGCGCGTAGCTGGGCCGCACCAAGGCCTGCGCGGCCAGGTGCAGCACGATCTCGGGCTGGGCGGCCACGACGTGTTCACGCAGCGCGGCGGCGTCGCGGATATCGCAATAGCAGCTCTTGATCAGGTCGCCAACGCGGGCGGCTTGATACAGGCTGGGCTCGCTGGCGGGGGGCAGGGCGATGCCCGTAACCTGCGCGCCAAGGCGATGCAACCACAGGGCAAGCCAGCTTCCCTTGAAGCCGGTATGCCCGGTCAGCACGACGCGCTTGCCGCGCCAGAACGCGGCGCTGGGGTTCACCAGACTTTCCATGGCGCCTTGCCCGTGCTCCACAGCGATTCCAGCAGGTTCTTTTCGCGTAGCGTGTCCATCGGCTGCCAAAAGCCCAGGTGTTCGAAGGCATGCAACTGGCCGTCGCGGCTCAGCGACTCCAGCGGGCCGGCTTCCCAGGTCGTGTCGTCGTCATCGATCAAGGACAGCACGCTAGGCGACAGCACGAAAAAGCCGCCGTTGATCAGGCCGCCATCGCCGCGCGGCTTTTCGGTAAAGCCGGTTACGCGGTCGCCGTCGCGGCGCAACGCGCCATAGCGTCCGGGCGGCTGCACGGCGGTGACCGTGGCCGCCTTGCCGTGCTTGCGATGAAACGCAATCAGGGCGCTGATGTCGATGTCGGCCACACCGTCGCCATAGGTGAAGCAGAACGCCTCGTCTTCCTTCACGTAGTCGGCCACACGCTTCAGGCGGCCGCCGGTCATGGTGGTTTCACCGGTGTCCACCAACGTCACGCGCCAGGGTTCGGCTTTGCGCTGGTGCACTTCCATGCGGTTGTCGGCCATGTCGAAGGTCACATCCGACATGTGCAGGAAGTAGTTGGCGAAGTACTCCTTGATCATGTAGCCCTTGTAGCCGCAGCAGATCACGAAGTCGTTCACGCCGTGGGCGGAATAGGTCTTCATGATGTGCCACAGAATGGGCCGCCCGCCGATCTCGATCATCGGCTTGGGGCGCGTGTGGGTTTCTTCAGAGATCCGGGTGCCCAGGCCCCCGGCAAGAATGATGGCTTTCATGCTTGGGATTCGCACCAGGTGTTGAACATGCCGCGCAGGGCGGTTTCGAACTTGCGGGCGAACGCGGGTTCGTCCATCAAGGGGCTGGCGTGCATTTCGGCGCGCAGGTTGGCGCGGGTACGGGCCAGCGTCGGCAAGTCGCTGGCCAGGGCCACGACCTTCTGGATGTATTCCTCTTCGGTCTGGGCGATCCATTCCGGGCGCCCGATGCCGTTCAGGACGGAACTGCCGATGCGGCCAACGCTGGGGCGGCTGGCCAGTGTGACGTAGGGCACACCCATATAAAGCGTTTCCACCAGCGTGACGCCCGAGTTGTGCGGGAAGCAGTCCAGGCCGATGTCCATGTTGCGCAGGACATTCCAGGGGGGCGATTCCCAGCCGATCAGCAGCCGTTCACGCTCGATGCCTTGCGCCATGAAGCGGCCAGCCAGCTCTTCACGCATGGGGCCGTCGCGATAGCTGTTGCTGTTGACCACCAGGCGGGCATTGGGCAGGCGGCGAAGAATATCCGACCACACGCGTACCACCTTGTCGTTCATGCGGATCGCGCGCGTCAGGCTGCCCAGCGTGATGTAGCCGTTCTTCAGCGCGGGAAGCTCGCCGCAGTCGCCCATCGTTGTACCCGCGCGATAGACGAAATTGGTGTCGGCCAAGCGCCAGGGCTTTTCCGAGAACAAGGCTTCGGAGCCGGTGGGCGCCATGACTTCATCGCTCATGATGTAGTCGATGGCATTCAGGCCGGTTGTATAGCCGAAGCCAAGCCAGGTCAGCGAAACCGGAGCCGGCTTGCGGGCGAACACGCCCAAGCGGTTGCCGCCGGTGTGGCCGGCAACATCGATAAGTATGTCGATGCCGTCGGCGCGGATGCGCTCCGCCAGCGCGCTGTCGCTCATGCCGGCGGTTGGGGTCCACTGATCGAAGTAGCGTTCAAAGCGCGCGGTGACCGCGTCTTTCGCCACGAATTCGGCATAGGCGCAGAGTTCGAAGGCCTCGCGATCATGGTTGGCCAGCAGGGGCTCGATAAAGTAATTGCCCGAATGCTGGCGAAAATCCGGCGAGACGTAGGCCACGCGGATGCGGCGGCGCGTATCGCGCTTATTCGTGTGCGCCTGCCACGTCGCGCGCAGCGCTTCGCAGTGCGTGCGATTGTATTGACGGTATGCCTCGAAGACCTCTTCGGCGCTGGCGCTCGGCGAGTAGTTCAGGGCAAACAGCAGGTTGTTGTGGGGAATAAGCGCCTTGGGGGCAATGGATACCGCGGCCCTTGCGGCGGCGACCGCGCCTTCGGCGTCGCCCCGGTCCATGAGGATTTTGCTGAGGTTGGTCCTGGCCTTTTCCTGCAGGGGGTCCAAGGCCAAGGCGGTCAGGCAGCTTGCCTGCGCCTCTTTGTAGCGCAGCTCGGCGCATAGCGCGTCGCCCAGCACGCCGTGGGCATTCGCATCCTTGGGGGCAAGCTCCACCGCGCGGCGCGCGGTGCCAATCGCTTCAGACGTCCGCATCAAAGCGGTAAGGCAAGACGCCAGGATGATGTAGCACTGAGCCCTGGCGGGCGCCAGGTCCAGCATTTGCAACGCGGGGGCAAGCGCCTCCTGGAAGCGTCCGGTATTGCACAGGGTGACAGCCAGCGGTTCCCACGCGGCGGACGCGCCCGGCATCGTCCTGGCCAGTTGCCGGGCCAAGGCCTCGGCCTTGTCGAATTGGCGCTCGTTCAGCAGGTCCTGAATGCGCATCGCCATGGATTCGGCGGAGGAGGGTAGCCCGCCTCGCATGGCATTGGCGGCCAGTATCCGTTGGTTCAGGCACTGGCGTGCCAAGGCGCCGCTATACAGTCCGAAGAACTGCGCCTGGCCGCCGCTTGCGGACAGGGCTTCACCAAGCATGGACGCCCATGACGCCGCCGAACCCTGACACAGCCCATAGCGTTTGAGCAAGCCCAGGAATTCAAGCAGGCTCGACGTATCCTGGGTGATTCCCTCTTCGGTCGAAGCGGGGGCGGTATTCACCTGTAGCAGCGGCAGTCCCTCGCCAAGGCGGCGGGCCATTTCGCGCTGGTTTTCCGACAACACCAGCTTTACAGGCTCGTGCCACAGGTTGAAGCAGGTTGGCGTCGGGACCGAACCCGGCTCGGGCGCCGAGACCGCAACGCAAGGCAGCGGACGGGTGGGCGCGTCGTCGTCGCGATCGTACGGCCCGGCATCCAGGCAGTAGTGGACGAGGTCGTGCTCCATCAACGTCAGCAGTGATTTGTCCAGCAGCTTGCGGGCTGCCGAGTCGTCCAGTCCTTCCGCATGCATGAACACGGCGACCAGCGTCGTGTAGGGCAAGGAGCCGGGCCAGGCGTGCCATAGCGTATCCAACAGCCTGACCATGTGCGGCTCGGTGGTCACCAGGCCGCGGGCCAGGTGGTTCACATACGTGGCTCCCTGCTCCTGGCCGTTCGCGGCAAGACGTTGCGCGCCACTGGCCCAGCGCAGGTCTTTCATGCGGGCCAGATCGGGACGCGGCTTGGTTTGTTCGGCGTTTGCCTGCGTGGTGAATAGGCTTTGACGGAATCCGCGTCCCGTCGCGAAGTCCAGGTATTGCTGTTTGACGGTCGCAGGCTGCCCCATCGTAAGCAGGCTATTCGTCAACGAAACGTTCTGCCCCATGTGCAGCGGAATTTCCGCCAGCGCCTGGGCATCACCCACATAGCCCAGGCCCGCTTGTGCGGCGCGTCCGGCAAACTCGATGAAGTAGCAGGGGTTGCAGGCGAAGGGGTCAACGCTGGCTTGAACCAGCCCGTCCAGGGCACGTTGGACCTGCGCGGCAACAACGGCCAATTGATTCGCCATCGGATTGGCGCCGGAGACGCCTTCCGTGAACAGCGTCAGTGCAGCGGTTGCGCTGCTTCGAAGTTGCTCTTGCGACTGCGCGGCATGCCCGTGCAAGAGGATGGCGTCTCGAACGACTTCCTGCGCCTTGGCCCCTGGGTACACGTGGTAATCCACATACAGCACGCCATTGGGTGTCAGCAGCCGGCCGCAGCGCTCAAGCAAGGCTTGGGCATGTTCGGGCGGCAGGTAACTGTAGAGGCCCGTCGCGATGATGTAGTCGAACTGGCCCTGTTCCGGCTCCAGGCTGTCGTAGCCCTGCGCCAGCAGCGTGACATTGGTCAAACCCAGCGAGGCCGCCATCTGTTGGCCTTGCCCAATAGCGGCTTGCGAGGCGTCAATGCCGATGATCTGGGCCTCGGGGTAGGCCAGGGCAAAGGGGAACAGGCCTTCACCGGTGCCGCAGCCCAGGCTGAGCACCCGCGCTCGTTCCAGCGCTGGCGCGGTCACTCCATATAGATAGGCGGTCGCCCGCAAGTGCACCGGTGAGTGGCTGGGGGCAAGAAGTCCCGGTTCGGCGATCGCCTGGCGGTGAAAATAGGCCGGATTCGACATGAGTGCTTGTAACGGGAAGGCGCAGGGCCTGTGGGTGGAGTCTCGATGATTCTACGAACTGCCTCCTTCCTTCATTCCGTGAATCAGCGTCGGAATTCCGCGCCACTTTCCCGAAAGAGGCCGCCTTGCACGACAGACGAAAAAAAACCCGCTGAAAGCGGGTTTCTTGAGATGGCCAGGCCCGGCGCGAAGGACCGGTACTGGCCGCCAGCCGGGGAAACCGAAGTTTCCCCCGCGGGTTCGTGTCTTTGCCGAGAATTAACGCAGCAGCGACAGAACCGTTTGCGGCACTTGGTTGGCTTGCGCCAGAACCGAGGTACCAGCTTGTTGCAGGATCTGAGCCTTGGACATGTTCGACACTTCCGTGGCGTAGTCGGCGT
>JALDYL010000022.1:0-45714 GCA_032153965.1 Achromobacter sp.
ATCAACCTGAGCGATGCCTGCGGGCTCACGGGCGACCAGTTCGCGTCCTTGAGGCAGCAGGTGGTCGCGCTGCGCGACAACCTGGTCGAGGCGGCGCGGCCGAACGGCGGTTAAGCGCGGGTGGATACCTTCAACTACATGCGCGCCTTCCGGCGCATCGTCGAACTCGGCAGCCTGGCCAAGGCGGCCGAGGATCTGGACATGTCGTCCGCCGGCCTCAGCAAACAACTGCGCGCCTTGGAGGCCCACCTGGGCGCCGTGCTGATCCAGCGCACCACTCGCAAGATGAGCCTGACCGACACGGGTGCGGCTTACTACGCCGAATGCTGCCGGCTGCTGGACGAACTGGATGCCTTGGAAAAATCCGTCAAGCGGGAGTCGCGCCTGGTGTCGGGGCGGCTGCGCGTGAACGCGCCGGTCTCGTTCGCCCTGAGCGTGCTGTCGCCGCTACTGGCGCGTTTTCTGCGCCAGTATCCCGAACTGCGGCTGGACCTGGCGATGGAAGACCGGATGGTCGACGCGGTGGGGCAGGGGTTTGACGTGTCGATACGGTTGCGCGCGCAGCTCGACGATTCCTCGCTGATCGCGCGCCGGCTGGCGTCGCTGACGCAGGTGCTGTGCGCGGCGCCGTCCTACCTCGACAGCCGCGGCCGTCCGGAGAGCGTGGACGCGCTGCGGGGGCATGACATTCTCAGCTATACCTTGGCCGAAAGCCCTGGCGCCATTGCGCACGAGGATGCAGGGCAGCAGGCGGATCCGCTTGCCGGACCCGCGCTGGTGCAGGCCAACAACAGCCTGATGCTGCGGGACCTGCTGGAAGAGGGGCTGGGCATAGGCGCGCTGCCGTCGTTCCTGGCCGCGCCCGCGATCGCCAGCGGCAGGCTCGCGCGCGTCTTGCCCCAGCTGCCCGCCGCGCCGCGCCACGTCTACGCGGTCTATCCGACAAACCGCCACCTGCAGCCCAAGGTCAAGGCCTTCGTCGATTTCATGGTGGAGCATCTGCCGGGGGCCATGCGCGGCGATTGTTGACGCCCAGCGAATAAAGTCCTGCCGGCGGACCCCTTATTCTCGCGCCGGCCCGTCCTTAAGCTGGCGTCCATTGAAACGAGATGGACGCCATCATGACTTCTGTACCCGATCAAGCACCCGCCGCGCCGCTCACCGTGGATTTCTTCCATGACGTGGTTTGCGGCTGGTGCTTTGTCATGTCTCCCCGCCTGCGGCAGGTGGCCGCCGAACTGGGCATAGCCGTGCGTCAACGCAGCTTTGTGCTGCAGGAATCGCCTGAACAGATGTGCCAGGTGTTCGGCTCGATGCCGCGCGCCAAGCAGGTGATCCTGGGCCATTGGGAAGCCTGCGCCCGCCACGAGGACCAGCCCCGCATCGACGTCGAGGGCATGCGCGCCGAACCATTCGACTATCCGAGCGGCATGGCCGGGGCGCTGGCTTGCCAGGCCGCGCATCTGCTGGCCGGCGACGCGGGCCATTGGGACATGTTCGACGCGATCCAGCATGCCCACCTGAGCGAGCACCGCAACGTCGGCGATAGCGCTGTGCTGTTGGACATTGCCGCCGGGCTGGGCCATGGCCGTGGCGAGTTCGCCGCCCTGATGCAGGGCGAGGATGCCCTGCAACGCGTGCAGGCCGATCGCGCCGCCGCCGCGCGGCTGGCCATCGACTCCATTCCCACGCTGATCGCCGGGCCGCACCGGGCCCGTCTGCGCACCATGTCCACGGCCGATCTGCGAGACAGGCTGCAGACGCTGATACCGGCGCCGGCCGGGGCTTGACCGCCGTGCATCGGCGGCGCCTGCCACGTTTTTCCTTCTTTCCATTTTTTTCCGTCCGCAGGACGGGAGCTACACGCACAAGGTGCATCATGACTATCCGCTACACCCGCAAATTGCTCGGCCTGGCGCTGGGCGCCGCCCTCAGTTTCAATGTGCTCGCCCACGGCGCGCCGGCTCGGGCGCCTGCCTCCGGACAGGAGGTGGGCGTGAGCCCCTGGGGCCCCGACGATGAGATCGGCCGCCTCAACCTGATCACGCCCGAATCGCGCGCCGCGGTCATGTCGCGCGTGGCCGGGGGCAAGGTCTACGACCTGGCCACGGAATACTACGTCGGCATGCCCAGCTGGCAGGACGCGGGCGATCCCCACTACCAATTCTGGATGACGCACACGCCGCGCGGCACCGAGGTCGATGACCCCATGGGCGTGGGCAAGGACATGAACGCCATGCGCAGCTATACCGGCACGGCGTTCTCGATGTACAGCCATACCGGCACGCACATCGATGCGCTCAACCATTTCGGCATCCACGGCAAGATCTGGAACGGCTTCCGTGCCGATGAGCATCTGGGCGACCGCGGGTGGAAACGAACGGGTATCGAGAAATTCCCGCCCCTGGTGGCGCGCGGCGTCTTGATCGACGTTGCCGCGCTCAAGGGCGTGGACATGCTGCCCGACCAGTACCGCATTACCCGGCAGGACCTGAAGGCCGCGCTGGCGCGCCAGAAGACCGAATTGCGCGAGGGCGACATCGTGCTGATCCGCACCGGCCGCATGAAGCTGTACAACGATCCGGCGGCCTACATGGCCAAGCCGCCTGGCATGGGGCTGGATGCGGCGCGTTATCTGGTCGAGGAGGGCGGTGCCATGATCCTGGGCGCGGACAACCTCAGTTTCGAAACCTTCCCGTCCGAGGTGTCCGACGACTACGTGCCGCTGCACACCTATCTGCTGGCGCAGAAGGGCGTGCCCATCATCGAGCTTGCGGCGCTGGACGAGCTGTCGCGCGACCAGGTCTATGAATTCGCCTTCATCGGCGGGCCGCTGAAGATACGCGGCGGCGACGCGGCGCCGCTGCGTCCGGTGGCGATGCCGCTGCGCTGAATGACTTGCTGCGCTTGACCATCGCCAGGATGGTATCCATCAACTCGTCGCGCGCTTGATCGACGCTGATGTCCTGGGCCACGGCTGCGTGCGCCAGGCCATCGGCCGCGCCTAGCATCGCCCACATGCCGGCCGCCGCAATGCCGGCTGGCCCGGCATACGGCGCTAGTATGGCCTGGCATTTCTTGATGAAGGTCAGTTGGTACTGATGCTTGACCGCGGCCAGTTCGGGCGAGCCGCCCAGCGCGGCCAGCACGCCGGGAATCTCGCGCCCCTGGGTCATGACGCATTCGATGTAGCCCGCCGCGATGACTCGGGCTTTTTCCTTCAAGACCGGCTTGCTGGCGGCGATCGCGGCGTCGATGAGCGCGGTCTGTCGGACGTCGAAGTCCTGGTACAGCGCCACCAGCAGCCCGTTGCGCGTGCCGAAGTGGTCGTAGGCCACGGGTTTGGTGATGCCGGCCTCCGCGGCCAGCCGTCCCAGCGTCAGCGCGTCCGTGCCCTCGTCGCTGATCAGCTTCCAGGCGACGTCCAGCAACTGGCGCTGGCGTTCTTCGCGGGACAGGCGGCGCTGCGGGATGGCTTTGGCGGTGCTATTCGTTTTTGCGGTCATGATTGTTGGACTTCCTCCTTGCGGATTACAGCACGCGAGGAGAAAACTTTCCGGCCTATGGCCCGGGCGGCTTCGAGATGCGCGGCGGGAAAGCCCGCGTCCGAAGGCAGCAGTAATTCCGAAGCGGCGACCTTGGCGCCGCAGTAGCCGAAGATGCCGTGGTCGATCTGCGTCTTCATGGCGCCGAAATAGCCGTGCCGCGCATAGGTGCGTTGGTTGGCGCCGCCCAGCGCGACCAGATGCACGTCGAGGTGCTGCAGCTTCTTGACCAGCTTGCCGTCCGCGTCTTCGTAGGCCCAGCCTTGGGTGAAAACGCGGTCGATCCAGCCCTTGAGCAAGCCCGGGAAAGACCACCAGTACACGGGGTAGACCAGCACCAGCGCATCGGCGCGTTCGAGCCGCGCGTGTTCCGCGGCGACTTCCGGGAGCGGCTCTCCCCGGCCCATGGCCAGCGCGGTGTCTGGCTGGGTGAACCTCGGGTCGAAACCTTCCGCGGCCAGGTCGGCGACTTCGAAAGTGTGCCGGGCATCGGCAGCGGAAATTCCTTCGGCAACCTGTCGCGCGACCGCATGGGTCAACGAGGCAGGATCGGGATGTGCGACAACGATGAGCGCATGCATGGCGTATCCACTCCATCAAGATAATTAACCTACCAATAGTAACTTACTTTTGGTAGGTTGCGATCTTGACGTGCGTAGCGGGGCTGTTCCCAGTAGGGCAGCCAGGCCGGCGAGTACGCGGTGCTTGCTAGTGGCTGGGAATCTGCGCAAGCACCAACTGGGTGGTATGGCGCAGGTGCCGGGCCAGCAGTTCGGCGGCGGTGTCGGCGTCGCGGGCAAGCGCGGCTTCCAGCAGCTTGCGGTGTTCGTCGGCCACGTTGCGTTCCTTGCCCTTTTTCGAGGCGGGGGCGCTTTTGGTCCCGGAATTCAGCTGCACCGACAGGTAGCGGTAACGCGCGGTCTGGTCGCGCAGCAACTCGGCGATGGCAATGAGCGACTTTGAATCGCTGCCGCTGATCAGCGCCGAATGGAAAGCGGAATGCGCTTGTTCCCATTCCGCCGACAGCCCGGATCCGTCTGCAGCGTGCAGCGGCAGGCGGCTCAGGCGGTAGTGCGCACCGGCCAGCCGCTCTTCCCAGTCCAGGCTGCCGCGTGCGATGGCGCGGCGCAGCGCTTCGCATTCGATATGGATCCGGGTTTCGGTGATGTCGAGCAGTTCTTCCGCCGACACGTCCGCCACGCGGAAACCGCGCTGGTCTTCCGCGACCACGAATCCGCTGGTGGCCAGGCGCGAAAGCGCCTCCCGCAGCGGGATCGCCCCGCTGTCGTAGCGTTCGCAGAGATCCTTGATGCGCAGGCGCGCCCCGGGTGGCAGGCTGCCCGTGATGATGTCTGCGCGGATGTCATTGGCCAGGGCCGATGCCGCGGTCCGGAATGGGGTGGAAACGGAAGTCATGCGAAACGATAAAGTTTTTATCTATGAAGCTCAAGTTATCCAGGGAAAACCAGAATATATATATTTGTAATGATTACATATTCTTCGTCCAACCCTCACCCATCAGGAGATCACGTGAAACTGGCCACCCTACAAGTAGACGGCGCGCCGCGCGCCGCCGCCCTGGTGCAAGGCCGCCTGGCGCTGCTGTCCGCTCCCGGCGTCGACCTGGGCACGCTGCTGCGCCAGGGCAAGACGCTGGCCGACCTGGAGCGCCTGGCCGCCGCGGCCACGCAGTTCATCGACCCCGCTGACGCGACCTTTCTATCGCCGTCGATCGAACCTCCGAAGATTCTGTGCGTCGGCCTGAACTACGCCGACCACACCAAGGAAAGTCCCTACGACCAGCCCGATTACCCGACGCTGTTCTTGCGCGTGTCGACCAGCCTGGGCGCGCACGAGGCCGTCGTGGAGCGTCCGGCCATCAGCGATACGCTGGACTACGAGGGCGAAATGGTCGTGGTGCTGGGCAAGGGCGGGCGCAGGATCGCCAAGGAACAGGCGCTGGACCACGTGTTCGGCTATGCCGTGGGCAATGAGATCTCGGTGCGCGAATACCAGTTCAAGTCGCCGCAGTGGACGGTGGGCAAGAACTTCGACGGCACGGGCACCTGGGGGCCCTATGTGGTCACGGCCGACGAGCTGCCGGCTGGCGGTAGCGGGCTGCGGATCGAGACCCGCCTCAATGGCGAGACCATGCAGTCGTCCAATACCCGCGACATGCTGTTCGACGTGGCCACCGTGATCTCGACGGTCAGCGAGGCCATCACCTTGCAGGCCGGGGACATCATTTTCTCCGGCACGCCCGCGGGCGTGGGCTTCGGCCGCACGCCCAAGCTCTACATGAAGGACGGCGACACGGTCGAGGTGGATATCGAGCGCATCGGCAAGCTGCGCAACCGCATCCGCGACGAGGCGAAGTCCGCCTAGGTTTTCCGCTACGCATCCCGAGGCCCCCGCGCCACCCACGGCGCCGGGGCGCGCGGCCACGATCCTTTCTTGGAGCTTCAGACATGCGAACCGTAACTTCCCTTGTGCAGTCACCCGTGGCCAATCCCGCCCGCCGCCGTTGGGCCAGACTGTTGCTGGCCGCGGGCCTGGCATCCAGCCTGGGCGTGGCCAGCGCCGCGGATTGGCCGGCGAGGCCAGTGAAGATCGTGGTGCCGTTTGCCGCTGGCGGAACAACGGACCTGATCGCGCGGCTGATCGCGACGCCCATGTCGCAGGAGCTGGGGCAGCCGGTGGTGGTCGAGAACCGCCCGGGGGTGGGCGGGCTGCTGGGCGCCGATGCCGTCGCCAAGGCGGCGCCCGACGGCTACACGGTGCTGATGGCCAATATCTCCTATCCGCTGGCCGCCCTGGTGGCGCAGGGCGCGAAGCGGCTCAACTTCGATCCCTTGGCGGACTTGCGCAGCGTGAGCGTGGTGGCCAACGTGCCGCTGGTCATCACGTCCACGCCTTCGGTGCCGGCCCGCAATCTGAAGGAATTCGCGGAACTGCTCAAGAAGAATCCTTCCACCCATTACGCCTATGGCTCCACGGGACCCGGCTCGTACATCCACGTATTCGGCGTGTGGTTCCAGGAACAGACGGGCGCGTCCATGACGCACGTGCCGTTCAAGGGCGCTGCGCCCTTGAAGGGCGAAATGCTGGCGGGCCGCATCCAGATGGGCGGCGACCAATTGTCTTCGTCGTTGAGCGACATCCGGGCCGGCTCCTTGACCGCCCTGGCGGTCACCTCGCCGCAACGCTCGCCGTCCCTGCCGGACACCCCGACCGCCAGCGAACTGGGTTTCACCGGCATCGATACGGAGGGCTGGAACGGCTTGCTCGCGCCGGCACAGACGCCCGACGCCGTCGTGGCGCGCATCGGCCAGGCCGTGTCCAAGGCCGTTCAACAGCCCGCCATCCGCCAGCGCCTTGCCGAGCTGGGCGCCGAGGCCAGCGGTTCCAGCCCCGAGCAGATGAGCGTCTTGCTGAAAGGGCAGTTCGCGCAGTTCGGCCCCATGGTGTCGCGCCTGCAACTGGAGTGAAGCTGCAGAACACGGTGGCGGACATGCGGGACTTCCATGAGACGGAGACGGCGCTGTATCAAGGCCTGGCGCAGAGGGCGGCCGTCGAGCAGCCAGGGTAGGGCAGCCTGCCGAAACCAGAACAAGATAGTTGGAGACAGACATGCAATCGAATGCGCAGACAGCCCCGCTCGCCGTGCACTCGGTGGACGAGTTCGTGTTCAGCGTTCCCGATCTCGAAGAGGCCAGACGTTTCTATTCGAGCTTCGGCCTGGATGTGCGGGATGAAGGCGGCTGCCTGGCGCTATACACCCATGGCCATCCGCACCGCTGGGCGCGCATCGTGCAAGGGGCGCGCAAGCGCCTGCTGTGGGTAAGCATGGGAATCCATGCCGGCGACATGGAGCGATTCGCCGCGCATCTGGACCGCCTGGATATCGTCCGCCGCGACGAGCCGCTGGGCGCCGACCCCGCCGGGCTCTGGATCGAAGCGCCCGACGGGCTGGCCTTGCAGCTGCGGGTTGCCGCCAAGTCTTCGCCGTCGGTCCCCGCGCCGCAGGCAGCGGCTCAGGCCAGCGGCGGCCAGGGCCGCGCGCCTGCGCGCAGCCAGGTGCGGCAGGTGCGGCCGCTGTACCTGTCGCACATCCTGTTGTTCAGCGCCGACGTGGTTCGGGCGACGCGGTTCTACGTCGACGCGCTCGGCCTGCGCGTGTCGGATACTTCGGGCGATGCCATCGCCTTCATCCACAGTCCCCATGGCAGCGACCACCACCTGATCGCGCTCGCCAAGTCCCATGGCCTGGGCCTGCACCACAGCAGCTGGTGCGTGCCGTCCATCGACGCGGTGGGGTTGGGCATGGAACAGATGGGCGCGGCAGGGTATGCGGACGGCTGGGGCGTGGGCCGTCATGTGCTGGGCTCCAACTACTTCCGCTATGTGCGCGATCCCTGGGGCAGCTATGCCGAGTATTCCTACGACATCGACTTCATCGCCGAGGGGCAGCGGTGGCCGTCGGGGGATTATCCGCCCGAGGATTCGCTGTACGTGTGGGGTCCGGCGCTGCCGCCGGACTTCATCAACAATTATGAACAGGGCGTCTGAGCGCGCCTGACGGACCCTGAATCGCCACGCGTCGCCGGTTGACGGCGCGGACCTTCGCCACTCCCTGCCCACGGCATGGGGTGGCGTTGTTGCATGGAGACACGGCCAGGCGGGGATACAAAAAATTCTGGCTTTGTTTAAAATTAATATCTATTCTCATTTGCGTCTATCTGCCCGCGAGCCGCCAATTCCATGATCGAGTCCCCTTCTCCTCATCCAGCGGATTCGATGTCGGCGTTGTACTCCAGCCATCATGGCTGGCTGCTGGCCTGGCTGCGCAAGCGCCTGGGCAGTCCGGCGGATGCCGCCGACCTGGCGCATGACACGTTCTTGCGGGTGCTGACGCAAACCCGGCCGGAAATCCGCGAGCCGCGCGCCTTTCTCAGCACCATCGCCCACGGCATACTGGCCAACTTCTACCGGCGCCGCGATGTCGAGCAGGCCTTTTTGCGTGCGCTGGCGGCTCTGCCCGCAGAGCAGGCGCCTTCGCCCGAGACGCGCGCCATCGTGCTGGAAACGCTGATCGAGATAGACCGACGCATGAGCAGCCTGCCAGACGCGGTCTGCCAGGCGTTCTACATGGCCCAGATCGACGGACTGAAGCAATCGGAGATCGCGGCCCGGCTGCGCGTATCCTTGCCCACTGTGCAGCGCTATGTCGCGCGGGCCCTGCTGCAGTGCTTCTTTTGATCCGGCGGGCAGGACTGAGCCGATGAGCGCCGTCGAACCTTCGCGTTTTTCTCCCGCGGCGCCTATCGCCGAGCGGGTGGCCAGGCAGGCGGCCGAGTGGTTCGTGCGCCTGCACGCCGATGATGCCGGCTCCGAGACGCGGCACCGCTGGAACGCCTGGCTGGCGACGGACCCCGAGCATGCTCGGGCCTGGGACCACCTGCAGCAGTGCGTGGGCGAAGTCGCCGGCCTGTCCGCGCCCCTGGCCCGCGCCGCCCTGGCCCGTCCCACCGGCGGCGGCCGGCGCCGTTTCCTGAAATCCGCGACCATGCTGGCTGCCACGGCGGGCGCGGCCTACTGGGCCATGCGGACAGAGCCCTGGCAGCCGATACTGGCCGACGCCAGCACCGGCGTGGGGCAGCAGCGCAGGCTGGCGCTGCCGGACGGGTCGCAGGTGCTGCTCAATACCGATAGCGCGATCGACATCGTCATGGGCGAGCAGCGACGGATCCGGCTGGTCCGCGGGGAATTGCTGTTGGATGCCGTGCGCAAGGAGGGCGTGTCCGCTGCCTTGCCGTTCGTGGTGCAGACGCGGCATGGCGAGGTCGAAACCCTGGGAGCGCGCCTGGCCGTGCGCCTGGAAACCGCCCGCAGCCTGGCTTATGCGCTGACGGGCCCGTTGCGGCTGACGCCTGCCGCGGCCCCGGGATCCTGGAGCGAGCTCGCGACGGGGCAGGCGGCCGCTTTCACGGCCATGTCGGTCGATGCGCCCGAGCCCATCGCGAACAGCGCGCTGAGCTGGAGCGACGGTGTGCTGGCGGCGCACGACATGCGGCTGGACATTTTTCTGGCGGAGCTGTCGCGCTACCGCAGGGGCGTCATCCGCTGCGATCCGCGGATCGCGCATCTGCGGGTATCTGGCGTGTATCCCCTGGACGATACCGGCAAGGTGCTGGAAACCCTGGCCCTGACCTTGCCCGTGCGGCTGGGGTCGGTGACGCGCTATTGGGTGACATTGACCCCGCGCGAACAAGCCATCTGAAACTTTTTCGGGAAATTTCACTTTTTTTGTGATGGGTTTTTTGATCTCGCGTGGCATAGGACCTGAAGTCCTTTCGCCATCCCTACGGAACAGAAAATCCATGAGCCTTTCCGCCTCTCCCCGCCGTCGCGGCCAACCTCCCGCCTTGCGCACCCTGGCGCTGGCGTTGAGCCTGTCCGCGGCCGGCATGGCCTTGCTGCAGGCGCCTGGCGTGGCGCAAGCGCAGGCCGCCGCCGCTTCATACCGTATTCCCGCCGGGCCGTTGGCCGACGTCCTGCAGCGTTTCGGCCGCGAGTCGGGGCTGATGCTCTCATACTCGGCCGTCGATATCGAAGGCAAGCGGTCCGCGGGCATCGACGGCGCTTACCGGAACGACGACGCGCTGGCGGCCCTGCTGGCGGGCACGGGGCTGGCTGCCCAGCGTCTGGCCAACGGTAGCTACCTCCTGCGCCCGGCAGCCGGCGCGCCTGTCTCGACTTTGGCACCGATCGAGGTGGCGGGATCCGCTTACGCCAGCAGCGCGTGGGGACCGGTGGACGGATTCGTGGCCCGCGACAGCCTGACGGCAACCAAGACAGACACGCCGTTGATTGAAACGCCGCAATCGATTTCGGTCGTGACCCGCGACCAGATGACCTGGCAAGCCATCCAGAAGACGGAGCAGGCGCTGCGCTACGAGGCGGGCGTGCGGGCCGAGACGGCGGACGATCTGCGGCACCAGAATATTTCCGTGCGCGGATTCAGCGTGGCGGCGTCCAACCAGGGCATCTATCTGGACGGGCTGGCATTGGCCACCCGCTACTACGGTTCGTATGACGTCAACCCGTATTCGCTGGAACGGGTCGAGGTGTTGCGCGGGCCGGCATCGCTGCTGTATGGCCAGAACCAGCCGGGCGGCATCGTCAACCAGGTCAGCAAGCGCCCCACCGAGACACCCCTGCACGAGGTGGAGTTCACCACCGGCGATCCCGGGCGCGCCCAGCTGGGCTTCGATTTCAGCGGACCGGTAACCGAAGACCGGCAATGGCTGTACCGGTTGACCGGCCAGGGCCGCAACGCGGATACCGAGGTGGACTTCGTGCGCGACAAGCGCGCCTTCATCGCGCCATCGTTCACCTGGCAGCCCAGCGCGGCGACGCATTTCACGTTCCTGAGCAATTTCCAGAAGATCCGCGCCGGATCGACGGATCAGTGGCTGCCTTCGGTAGGCACCATCAGCCCGACGCCCTATGGCCGGATTTCGCGCAGCTTCTTCTCGGGCGAGCCGGATTTCGACCGCTACGACAAGGACCAGGCCATGGTGGGCTACCTGTTCGAGCACAAGTTCAACGACAGCTGGACCGTGCGCCAGAACGCCCGCTACAACCAGAATCGCACGCACTACCGCGCGCTGATTTCGGAGCTGGGCTGGGGCACGCTGCCGGACGGCTCGCCTGATTACCATGCGTTGCAGCGCTATGCCTTTAGTTCCGAAGAGAAGGCGCGCACGCTTGCCCTGGACACCCAGCTGCAATACCAGGGCCGCACTGGCGCCTTCGCGCACACGGTGCTGGTCGGCCTGGACTATCAGCAGTCCGCGTTCGATACCCAGCTGGGTTTCGGCATGGACGGCGTGCCGCCGATCGATCCGTTCGATCCGGTCTACGGCTACAAGATCGATGCGCCTCCCATCTATAACGATACCTACCAGCGCATGCGTCAGCTCGGCCTGTATGCGCAGGATCAGGTCAAGATCCTGGATAAAGTGGTGGTGACGGCGGGCGGGCGCATGGACTGGTCCGAGGCCCGCACCCGCAACAACCTCAGCGGGAAGAACACGCAGCAGAACGACAATGCGTTCACCGGCCGCATCGGCATGGTGTATCTCTCGGATACCGGACTGGCTCCTTACGTCAGCTACGCCACATCGTTCCGGCCCCAGGCGGGCACGGCCTACGACGGCACGCCGTTCAAGCCGACCAAGGGCGAGCAGTATGAAGCCGGCCTGAAGCTCCAGCCCAAGGGCTATGACAGTTTCATCACGGCATCGGTATTCCAGATCGAGCAGCGTAACGTGCTGACGCGCGACCCCGAGCATGCGAACTCGCAGGTGCAGACGGGCGCCGTGCGTTCAGAAGGGTTCGAACTGCAAGGCAAGGCCTCGTTGGCGCGCAATGTGGACATCCTTGCTGCCTATACCTACACGGACATCAAGACGGTCGCGAGCAACTATCCCGAACAGCTGGGCAAGGTGCCGTTCGCCGGGGTGCCGCGCCATATGGCGTCGTTGTGGGTGGATTACACGATAGACGCGGGACCGCTGGCGGGATTGGGCTTCGGCGCTGGCGCCCGCTATATCGGTACCACCTACAGCGACCTGGACAATGCCGTGAAGGTGCCTGCCGCAACCTTGGCGGATGCCGCCATCCGCTACGACCTGGGCCGCGCCAGTCCGGCGATGAAAGGAGCGAGTCTCAGCCTGAACGCATCGAACCTCTTCGACAAGCGTTACGTCGCCTCGTGCAACAACGTCAATCTGTGCTTCTACGGACCGGGACGGGTGGTGCTGGCAACGTTGCGCTACGCCTGGTAGGGGCGGCACGGCAGCGTCCGGGGACCGGAACGCTGCCGTGCCCGCCGGCTAGGCAATCGCGTTCATTCCCAGAATCTCCCGCCCCGCGATCAGCGTCTGGATCTCCGTCGTGCCTTCGGGAATCATGCCGCCGCGCGTATCCCGGAAGATGCGCTCGATCGGATACTCCTCCGAATAGCCCAGCCCGCCATGCACTTGCAGCGCCATGTTGGCCACTTCGTGGGCGGCCTCGGTGGCATAGAGCTTGGCGATGGAGCAGGCCTGGCGCACGTCCTTGCCCGCTTCCAGCGCGTGGGCTGCGCGCATGCCCAGGGCGCGCGCCGCTTCGACGCGCACCGTCATGTCGACGATGTGCTTCTGCACCAGCTGGAAGCTGCCGATGGGGCGGCCGAACTGCTCGCGCTGCTTGGCATAGTCGATGGACATGTCCAAGGCCGCCTGCGCGGCGCCGACGGCGCCCATGGCGATGTTCAGGCGCGCGGCGTCCAGGCCCTTGAGCGTGCCGGCGAGCGCCGCGCCTTCCACCCCGACCAGGTTTTCCTTCGGGATGCGCACGTCGGCAAAGCCCAGTTCGGCCGTGCCGGTGCAGCGCAGCACCATGGTGTCGAGCTTGCGCACGTCGTAGTTGGCCAGGGCGCGCTCGACGATGAAGGTCGACAGCTTGCCTTCGCAGGTGGGGCTGTAGGTGCGTGCGACCACCATGGCGAAATCCGCATCGCAGCCGTTGGTGATCCACAGCTTGCGGCCGTTCAGCACCCATTCGTCGCCGACCAGGTCGGCCCGCGTCTGGATGCCGGCGATGTTGGAGCCTGTGTTCGGCTCCGTCAGGCCGGTGCAGGCCTTGAGGCGGCCGGCCATCAGCGGCTTGAGGTACTTCTCTTTCTGCGCCGGCGAACCGTGGGCGGCCAGGCGCTTGATGGAGCCGTTGGTGATGTTGACGATGGTGCGCAGCGACAGCCAGTGGTAGCCCAGCTCTTCCATCATCATGGCCCAGGTGGGCATGTCGATGCCATGCCCGCCTTGGTCTTCCGGCAGGTTGCCGCCCAGGTAGCCGAGCTGCGCCAGCTTGGGCATGAGTTCGAACGGAAAGGTCCGCGCCTTTTCGTGCTGCGCGACGATGGGCGCCACTTCCGCCAGCATGAAGCGGCGGATGCTGTGCTGCAGTTCCTGTTGCTCGGGCGTCAGGTCGATGTTGCTCATGCGCTTACTCCAGCTTCAGGTTGGCGCGTTCCACGAGATCGCGGGTGGCCTCGCGGTGCTCCGCCCAGAACTTGGCGAACGCTTCGGGCGAACTGCTGACCAGCGGGGTGGCGATGCGTTCGAAGCGTTCCTGCACGATGGGCATGGCGGCGGTTTCTTCCAGCGCCCGGGCCAGCTTGTCGATGATGGGCTTGGGCGTGCCGGCGGGGACGACCACGGCCTGCCAGGTGGTGACCTTGAATCCCGGGACGCCGGACTCGGCGATGGTGGGCAGGTCCGGCAGATCCTTGACGCGGGTGGCGCCGCTGACCGCCAGGGGACGCAACATGCCGTCCTTGATGTAGGGCAGGGAACTGGAGCGGCTGTCGATCATGAACGTCAGCCGTCCGGCGATCAGGTCCTGCAGCGCGGGCGCGCTGCCCTTGTACGGCACGTGGGTGAGCTTGGTGTTCAAGGCCAGCGCAAGCGAAGAAGCCGCAGTGTGCGCCGAACTGCCATAGCCCGGCGATCCGTAGGTGATCGTCGCCTGCTTGTCGGCCTTGATCGCCTTGATCAGGTCCGTCATGGTCTGATAGGGAGAGTCCTTGGGCACCACCACCACCAGCGGCGAATCGGTCAGTTGCGCGACGGGCGCGAAAGCCTGGGCCGGGTCGATCTTCAGGTCCTTGTACAGGTACTGGTTGACGGCGATGGTGGCCGCGTTGGTCCAGAGGATGGTGTAGCCGTCGGCGGCCGCGCTGGCCGCGGCCAGCAGCGAGAGGTTGCCGTTGGCGCCCGGCTTGTATTCCGGGATGACGGGCTGGCCGAGCTTTTTGCTCAGCTCGTCCTGCATCATCTTGAACGCGATGTCGGAAGGCCCGCCCGGCGCAAATCCGATCACCGCGCGTATCGGCTTGTCCGGCCATTCCGCGGCCGAGGCCGTCGCGGCAAAGCCCGCGGCCAGCAGGGCTGCCGCCACCATCTTGCTGAACTTCATTCCTGTCTCCTGTTTTTTGGGTTGAGCGCGCTTGCGTGGCGCGGGCGGATTCTTGGGTGATCCGCTTTATTATTCGCATTGCGAATTAATAATTCGTTTAATGAATTGATGATACTGCGGCCGCCGGGGCGCCGCAATAACGGGCTTGCGGCCCGTGTTCGGATCCGGCCGCGCAGGCGCATGAAAAATCCCTGCCGCGCGCGGGGCGGGGCAGGGACGCGAGGAATGTGGAACGGCCCGCTGGCGCGGGCGGGAAATCAGGCGGAATCGACCATGCGCATGAAGCGCGCGCTGGCCTGCACGCATTCCTGCTGCAGCCGCCGGACGATGCTTTCGACGGGTTCGATGTTGCGGGCAAAACCCACTGCCGGTCCCATGGACAGCATGCCTTCTTCGTGTTGGCCCGCCTGGTAGGCCAGGGCCTGGGTGCGTTCGCCGCTGATCAGTTCGCCGAAGTCCGAGTAGCGGCTGGCGCCCGCTTGTTCCAAGGCGGCAACCTTGCGGGCATTTTCGTTGTCGAGAATGCGCCAGGTGTCGCCCAGGCTGCCGAGCACGGCGCGGGTGCCGTGTTCGCTGGTATCGACCACGCGCTGCTTGTATGCCGCGTGCGCCGGTGTTTCGTGCGCCGGCGTGAAGACGCTGCCCATCACTACTGCGTCGGCGCCCAGCGCCAGCGCCGCGGCGATCTGCCGGCCGTGGCCGATGCCGCCGCCCAGCGCCAGCGGAATGCGCAGCTGTTCCAGGGCATAGGCGCCGTTGAGGAAGGTGGGCAGCTGGTTGCTGCCGGGATGGCCGCCTTCTTCCATGCCGACCAGCGTCACCGCGTCCACGCCCATGTTCTGCGCGGCGATGGCATGGCGCACGTGCGCGCACTTGTGGATGACGATGGCGCCGGCCTCGCGGATGGCGGGCAGCAGCGGCGTGGGCGGCAGGCCCGCCGTTTCGAAGAGGCGCACGCCTTCGTCGAGCGCGATGCGCAGCCGCGTCAGCATGGCCTCGTTGCTGGCCGCGCGGCGCGACAGCGTGAGGTTGACGCCGAACGGCAGGCCGCCGGTCAGCTCGCCGCAATCGCGCAGCGCCTGCCGGAAGTCCTGGTCCGTGCGCGAGCTGCGCGCGGTGATGAAGCCCATGCCGCCGGCGCGCACCATGGCCGCCACCAGCCGCGCATCGGACAGCCACATCATGCCGCCCAGCAGCAGTGGCCAGCGCATGCCCATCAGTTCGGTGATGCGGGTGGGCCAGCGTTGCGGAATGGCCGGCGCAAGGGGCTGGGTCACACGTGCCTCCCCATCAGCAGGATGGGCTGCAGTTCGTGCGCCAGCTGCCGCAGCGTGGGGCCGGCTTCGTCCAGCATCAATTGACGGGGCAGCAGCGCCGCCGGGCCGCCGCAACTGACCACGTAGCGTTCGCCGGCAGGCAGTTCGATGGCGGCGGCGACCGTGTTGATCTGATAGGCGGGGCGCTCGTGATAGACGAAGCCGCGCTCCGGATACTGGGCGATGGCGTCGGCGATGGCCTGCTGCTCCGCGGCGTCGCCGGCTTTGCCGGATGCGCGGGCCTCTTGCAGTAGGGCCTCGCGTTCCTCGGGCGAGCAGCAGGCCAGGTAGGCCCAGCCGATCGCGCTGTGGAACAGCGGTATGCGCGAACCCACGCGCAGGTTCATCAGCAGCGGTGAATTCCCCTGGCAGCGCAGCAGGTAGACGATGCTGTCGCCGTCGCGCCGGCCCAGCGCCACCGCCACCTGATAGCGGTCGGCCAGCGCCTGCAGCTGCGGCCGGATGATGTCCAGCGCTTCCTGTCCCGCCAGCGCGGCGCCGCCCAGCGCGATGGCGGCGATGCCCAGCTGCAGCTTGTCCTTGCCCGGCACGGCGGCAAGGAATCCCGTCTTTTGCAGGGTGTGGCACAGCCGCCAGACCGTGGGCTGGGCCAGGCCGGTCAGATGGGCCAGCTCTGTCGTGCCCAGCATGCGCCGTTCGGCGCTGAAGCAACGCAGGATGTCCAGCCCGCGGGCCAGCGCGGTGACGAATTGGCGGTCGGGTTCCGCGGAATCTTCAGTCACGTCGTTCTTGGGCGTGCGAGTCGAGGCTCTTGACATGAGCAAGCTCCTTTTTTATGATCAATTCACTAAATGAATTATAAATTCGCATAGCAAATTATGCAAGATCAGGAGGATGATGTGAGCGGTCAGCAGGATTGTGCGCTACCGGCCCAGGGCGTGATGGCCTGGCCAGGCGTTTGCCATTGGGGCGGGGACGCCTTGGCCAGAACCTTGGCGGCCGCGGGCGCGCGCCTGCGCCTGCCGCTGGTGGTGACCGATGCCGGTACCTGGGGCGCGGTGGGCGCCGCCGTCGAAGCGGCGCTTGCGGCTGTGCCGGGACTGCAATGGCATGTCTATGAAGGCGTGGTGCCCAATCCCGCCATGGATCAGGTGCGGGCGGCGCTGCGCGTGGCGCGCGATCGGGGCTGCGCCAGCGTGCTGGCGGTGGGCGGGGGCAGCGCCATCGACGTCGCCAAGGCGGTCTACGCCTGCCTGGCGGGCGGCTTCGACGCCGACGAACTGCAGTCGCCGCTCGGTCAGGACTGGCTGAACTCCGCCGCCGAGGGCGCCGATCCGCTCTTCATCGCCGTGCCCACGACTTCTGGCACAGGCAGCGAAAGCAGCTCGGCCGCGCTGATTCAAGGCGACGATGGGCGCAAGCGCCTGTACCGCTCTTTGCGTGCGCGCCCGTCCCTGGTGGCGCTGCAACCCGAACTCACGCTCAGCCTGCCGCCGCGCCCCACCGCGCAGGGCGGCTTCGACGCCGTGCTGCATGCGCTGGGCGCCTGGATCAATACCGATCCTTCCCCCGTCGGCAAGGCCATGGCCCTGCAGGCCTTGCGCCTGTGCATGCGGGCGCTGCCCGACGTGCTGCGCGCACCCGACAGCCTGCGCGCGCGCGCCGACATGCAGATGGGCGCCTATATGGCGGGGCTTGCGATCGGCATGAGCAAGGTCGATGCCGTGCACGCCATGTGCACGCCGCTGGAGTCGCGCGTCCACCTGGCGCATGCGGAAGTGCTGGGCCCGATCTTCAGCGTGGTGGCGCGCCATACGGCGCAGACCGCGGCCGCGCCCTATGCCGACGCCGCGCGCGCGCTGGGCATTGCCGCAACGGACGACGAACAGCAGGACGCCCTGGCCCTGATCGAGGCGGTCGAGTCGCTGGCGCGACTGGCGGGCATCCCTCTGCGTTTTACCGGCTTGTCGCTGTCGGAGCAGGACGCCGCGCAGCTGGCTAGCCAGGCCATGCTGAGCGCATCCATGCCCATCAATCCGCGCGTCCTCGCGCCCGAAGAAATCCAATCCCTATATCTGCAAATGGCCGCGTAAGGAGCGCCCGCATGGATGTCATTGATTCCCGCCCCTATGATCTGCTGATCGGGGAAAACTGGCGCGCTGGCGCCGAAGGCCGCACCTTCGATACCTGCAATCCGGCCACGGCGCAGGTGCTGGCGAGCGTGCACGAGGCGTCGGCGGCCGACGTCGACGCCGCCGTGCAGGCCGCGCACAGCGCCTTTGAAACGCACTGGCGCAAGACCACGCCGGCCCAGCGCGGCAAGCTGCTGCGGCGCCTGGCCGAGTTGTTCGAGCGCGACCGCGAAAAGCTCGCCTGGATCGAAACGCTGAACGTGGGCAAGCCCATCACGCATTCGCTGGATTCGCTCAAGGGCATGCCGGCGTCGCTGGAATACTTCGCGGGCATCATCCCGGCGCTGCGCGGCGAGACCATACCGGTGGGCAATGCCGACGTGCTCAATTTCACGATACGCGAGCCGCTCGGCGTGTGCGCGCTCATCATGCCGTGGAATTACCCGATGACGTTGACCGTCAACAAGCTCGGTCCGGCGCTGGCCGCGGGCAACACGGTGATCCTCAAGCCCTCGGAAGTGACGCCGCTGTCCACCATGGCGCTGGCGCGATTGTTCGAGGAAGCCGGCTTTCCGCCTGGCGTGATCAATGTGGTCAACGGCCCCGGCGGCACGGTGGGCCAGCAGTTGGTTACGCATCCGCTGGTGTCGCGCGTGTCCTTCACGGGCGGCACGGTGACCGGCGCGCGCATCCAGGCGGCCGCGGCCGCGGACGTGAAGCGTGTCACGCTGGAGCTGGGCGGCAAGTCGCCGCTGATCGTGTTCGAGGATGCGCCGCTGGACAAGGCCGCGGCCGTGGCCGCGGGCGACATCATCAAGAACTCCGGCCAGGTCTGCATCGCCTGCACGCGCCTGCTGGTGCAGGATTCCGTGCGCGAGGAATTCCTTGGGCTGCTGCAGCAGCGCCTGGACGCCGTGCGCATCGGCTCGCCCACGGACCCAGCCACCGAGATGGGGCCCCTGGTAAACGCGGCCCAGAAGCAGCGCGTCGAGAAATACGTGGCGCTGGCACGGGAAGAGGGCGCGCAGCCGGTGCGCCACGGCAAGATGCAGCTGGAAGGCGACACGGCAAACGGCTATTTCGTGCCGCCCACGCTGCTGCTGAACTCCCATGCGCGCATGCAGAGCGCGCAGGACGAGATCTTCGGCCCGGTGCAATCCGTGATCGGCTTTGGCGACGAGGCCGACGCCCTGCGCATCGCCAACGACACGCGCTACGGACTGGCGGCGGTGCTGTACACGCGAGACGGCGGCCGCGCCCTGCGCATGGCACGCGGTCTGCAGTCGGGCAGCGTGGCCATCAACACCGGCCTGCGCACCTCGTTCGACGCGCCGTTCGGCGGCTACAAGCAGTCCGGCATCGGCAAGGAACGCGGACTGGAAGCCATCTACGAAAACACGCAGCTCAAGAACGTCAAGTACGACACCACCATCTAGCGTGGCGCCCAGGAGAGACAACATGAAGTTCATCGTCAAACTGGCCTCGGGCCTGGCCGCCTGCATGCTGGCGGCAGGCGCGCACGCGGAATGGCCCGACCGGCCCATACGCATGGTCATAGGATTCGCGCCCGGGGGCGCCTCGGACATCGCTTTCAAGATGGTGCAGGACGAGCTGTCGAAAAAACTCGGGCAGCCCGTGGTGCCGATCTACAAGCCCGGCGCCAATGGCAACATCGCCAACCAGGCCGTGGCCACGGCCGAACCCGATGGCTACACGGCGCTGTGGGCCAACGTCGGGCCGCTGGCCATCAACACCTATCTCTACAAGGGTGTGCAGGTCGATCCGGGCAAGGCTTTCGTGCCGGTCACGCAACTGACCGATTCGCCGCTGGTGGTGGTGGTGCCGAAGTCTTCGCCGTTCCAGACCATGCAGGACCTGGTGCAGGCGGCGAAGAAGCCCGACGCCGGACTGTCGTATGGATCGGCAGGCCACGGCAGCTCCATGCACGTGGCCGGCGCCTCGCTGTCGCTGGCGCTGGACGCGCCCATGACGCACGTGCCCTACAAGGGCAGCGCGCCCGCGCTGCAGGACCTGATCGCCGGGCGTTTGTCCTTCATGGTGGATAGCCTTTCCACGACAGCGCCCTTCATCAAGGAAGGCGCACTGCGCGCGCTTGCGGTCAGCGGCGGGCAGCGCGTGTCCGCCATGCCCGACGTGCCCACCGTGGCCGAATCCGGCGTGCCCAACTTCAAGGTGACGACCTGGCAGGCGGTGGTCATGCCGGCCGGCACGCCCCAGCCCATCGTCGAAAAATTCTCCCTGGCGCTGCGAGAAACCCTGCAGATGCCGGAGGTGCAGGAACGCTTCGCGCGCATCTACACGCCGCTGGTCGGCAGCACGCCCGAAGTCTTTGCCGCATTCTGGGCCAATGAAAGAGCGGGCGCCAAGACCCTGGTGGAGAAAGCGCGCTTGCAGGTCGATTGAACGCCGGGCCCGGTCGGGCCTGGCGCGGCAGGAACATTGAACCTCGAATGGAATGGCATCATGGATCTGGAACTGAAGGGTTGCACCGCTTTCATCACGGGCGGCGCGGGCACGCTGGGCATGGCAATGGCCAGGCGCTTCGTGCAGGAAGGCTGCAATGTGGTGGTGTGCGACGCCAATGAAGAGGCGATCGAATCCGCCTGCACGGAACTGTCGGCCTTGGGCGGGAGCGTCCTGGGCGTGCGCGCCGACGTGACCAACAAGGACGACATTGGCCGCGCCGTGCAGCAGGCGGTCGAGCGCTGGCAGAAGGTGGACATCCTGGTCAACAACGCGGGCTTTGCGCGCGACCGCTACCTGACCAAGATGTCGGAGGAAGACTGGCACGCGGTGCTGGACGTGACGCTGCTGGGCGCCTTCCATTGCTCGCGCGCCGTCTTGCCGCTGATGATGGAGCAGCGCTTCGGCCGCGTCATCAACATTGCCTCGCGCGCTCACCTGGGCAATCCGGGGCAGACCAATTATTCGGCCGCCAAGGCGGGACTGATCGGCTTCACCCGCTCGCTGGCGCTGGAGTCCGGCAAGTTCGGCATCACCGCCAACGCGGTCGCGCCGGGCGTCATTTCGACGCCGCGCATGCAGAAGCGCCCCGACTACGAAGACCTGACCGAACGCGCCAAGACCAACACGCCGGTGGGCCGCCTGGGCGACCCGGCCGACGTGGCCGCGACAGTAGCCTTCCTGGCATCGCGCCTGGCTGGCTTCACCACGGGCGAGACCGTGCACGTGACGGGAGGGCGCTACGCATGAGCACGCCATTCGATCTGGACGAACATCTGGGCCGCCGCCTGTATTTCGAGGACCTGGCGTCCGGGCAGTCCTGGGACAGTCCGCGCCGCACGGTCACCGAGGCCGACGTGGTGCAGTTCGCCGGGCTATCGGGCGACTACAACGCGCTGCACACCGATGCCGTGTTCGCCGCCGGCCATCCGTTCGGCCAGCGCGCCGCGCACGGCATGCTGACCCTGGCCATTGCCTCGGGCCTGACCACCCGCATGCCCGTGTACCGCCTGATGGATGGCACCCGGCTGGCGCTGACCGAGCTGCGCTGCGTGTGGCGCAAGCCGGTGCTCATCGGCGATACCATCCACGTCGAACTGAGCATAGGCGAGAAGACGCTGTCGCAAAAGCGTCCCGGCACGGGCCGCGTGACCATGCTGCGCACGGTGAAGAACCAGAACGGCGAGATCGTGGTGGAGTCGGAATGGACCACTCTGATGAAATGCCGACCGGAGGCCGCATGAGCGCCAGTCCTTCCCAGTTCGATCCCAACGTCCGCTTCGATGATCTGGTGGAGCTGACGCGGCCGCGTTCGGTCATGATCGTGGGCGCTTCCAGCAAGCCGGGCACGCTGGGCCACACCACCGTGGTCAATGTGCTGGAACATTCGGATTTCGACGGCGAGGTGCACCTGGTCAACCCCAAGGGCGGTGAACTCTACGGCAAGCCCTTGCATGCCAGCGTGGACGCGGTGCCGGCGCAAGGCATCGACGTGGCTTTGCTGCTGGTGCCTGCCGAGTCCGCCGTCGCCACGCTGCGCGCCTGCGCCGATAAAGGCGTGCGCTATGTCATCGTTTTTACTGGCGGCTTCGCTGAGCTGGGCGAGGCGGGGCGCAATGTCGAGGCCGAGATGTTGGCCGTGGCGCAGCGCAGCGGCATGCGCCTGTACGGTCCCAACTGCGCGGGCATGACCATGCTGGCGCCGCGCCTGGGCCTGACCTTTTCCACCGAATTCCGCAACGACGGCAGGACGGGCAAGCTCTCGCGCATCGGCCTGGTGACGCAGGGCGGGGGGCTGGGGCGTTCGCTCATGCAGGGCAACGAGCGGGGCGTGTGCTTTTCGCGCTGGTTCTCCACCGGCAACGAGCTGGACCTGGATAGCGCCGACTTCATCAACTGGCTGGCGCATGATCCGGGCACCGACCTGATCTGCACGGTGATGGAAGGCATACGCAGCGGCCCGCGTTTCATCGCGGCCGCGGCCGCCGCGCGCCGCGCGGGCAAGCCGCTGATCGCGCTGAAGATCGGCCGCTCGGATTTCGGCAAGAAGGCGGCGCAGTCGCATACCGCGTCGCTGGCCGGCGAGGACGCCGTCAACGACGCGGTGTTCTCGCAGTACGGCGTCATCCGCGTGGAAGACCTGGACGAGCTGCTGGACGTCGCCAGCTTGATATCACGCGTGGGTGTGCGCAGTCTGCGCAATATCTGCGTGTATTCGTCGTCGGGCGGCGCGGGCGTGCTGTCGGCCGACAAGGTGGGCGAAGCCGGGCTGTCCATGGCCGTGTTGGCGGATGAAACCGTGGCCGAGATGGCGCGCCACGCGCCCGCCTACGCGGCCCTGACCAATCCCGTGGATCTGACCACCAAGGCGCTCACCGATCCGGATCTGGCGCGGCGCTGCCTGGCGCCGCTGTTCGCGGACCCGGGCGTGGACGCCGTGCTCTATCCCATCACTTCCAATTACTCGGCCAGCACCGAAGGGCTGGTGCGCAACATGCTGGCGGTGGCGCAGGGCGGCGCCAAGGCTTTCGTGCCGGTCTGGATGAGCAGCCGCCGCGGGCCGGCGCACGACCTGCTCATCCAGGAAGGATTCGCACCGGTCTACAGCCTGCGCAACGCCATGCAGGCGCTCAAGCGCGTGAGCCTCTACGCGGGCCAGGCTGCGGAGGAGGTCCAGGATGCCCCGCCCTCGGGCTTGCCGGCTGCCGCGCCTGCGGTGCCGCTACCCTGCAACGAAGCGCAGGCCAAGACGCTGCTGGCGCAATACGGCGTGCGCGCGCCCCGCGAATCGCAGGCTGCCACGGCGCAAGACGCGGCCGCGGCGGCGCGCGCCATCGGCTTTCCGGTGGCGCTCAAGCTGGTGGCCGATGGCGTGCTGCACAAGAGCGAGATCGGCGGCGTGCAGCTGGGGCTGCGCGATGAAGCCGAAGTGCGCCAGGCCTACGAGAGCATCGTCGCGAACGCGGCGCGGCATCAGGTGCACGCCGCGGCCATCCGCGGCGTGCTGGTGTCGGAAATGGTGGTGGACGGCGTGGAGATGCTGGTGGGCCTGCATCGCGACGAGGTCTTCGGCCCGGTGCTGAGCGTGGGTGCGGGCGGCGTCTGGGTGGAGGTCGAAGCCGATGTGGCGCGCTGCCATCTGCCGGCCAGTCGCAAGCAGATCCAGCGGGCGCTGGACCAGACGCGCATCGCCCGCCGCCTGGCCAGCCATCGCGGCCTGCCGGCGCGCGACAGGGCGGCGCTGGTGGATGCCGTGCAGCGCATCGCGGCCTTGTTCACCGCCCTGGGTGACGGCGTGCAATCGCTGGAAGTCAACCCGCTGGTGGTGCTGGACGAGGGCCGGGGCGTGGTGGCCCTGGATGCGGTTATCGAATAGCAAGCGGGCGCAGCCCACAAAAAAATACGGAGATTCCTGATGTTCGACAGCAAGATCGGAGGCGGCGACGCCCATACCATTCTGGTGCGTGGCCATGATCTGGTGCAAGACCTGTTCCAGCGCGACTTTATCGACGTGCTGGCCCTGGAGCTGCTGGGCGAGTTCCCCACGCCCCAGCTCAAGACCATGCTCAACCTGTTCCTGGTGAGCGCCACCGACCATGGCCTCACGCCCAGCGCCCTGTCGGCGCGGCTGACCCTGCACGGCGCGCCCGAGGCCATGCAGGGCGCCCTGGCGGCGGGCCTGCTGGGCGCCGGCAGCCGCTTCCTGGGCGTGATCGAATACGCCGCGCGCTTTCTGCGCGATGCGCTGCCCAAGCAGGACAGCTACACGGACGAGGAACTGCGCCGCTATGCCGAGGAATGCGTCGCGGCCAACAAGGCGGCCAAGCGCAAGATCCCCGGCGTGGGGCACCCGATACACGTGGACGGCGATCCCCGTTGCGAAAAGATGTTCGAGATCGCCAGGGACTGCGGTTATTACGGCAATTATTCGCGCTTTGCCGTGGAGCTGGCCGCGGCGGCCGCCCGCCAGTCCGGCCGCAAGATCCCGCTGAACGCCACCGGCGCCAAGGGCGCCATCGTGCTGGACATGGGGCTGACGCCTGAACTGGGCAAGGCCTTGACGATGATCGGCCGTTCGGTGGGCTTGATGGCCCACATCATCGAGGAACAGAAGAACCCCATCGCCCAGAAGGTCTGGGACATGGCGGCCGGCAACGAGTGACGCGTCTGCCGGCCTGGGTTCAATCCCGGTCCGGCGCGCCCAGCGGGAACAGCGGCCGATACGGCCGCGCTTCTTCCACGGCCCGCGCGAACGATGGGCGGGCAAGCAGCCGCGCCCGATAGGCGCGCAGCACCGGATACGATTCGGCGATACGGTGCGTCCAGTCGCCATAGAACAGCGAGGGTGCGGCGGCGCAGTCCGCCAGCGTGAAGTCCGCGCCAGCGGCCCAGGTCCTGCCGGCCAGATGGCTTTCCAGCCAGGCGTAGGCGATTTCCAGCTTTTGCACGGCCAGCGCCAGCGTTTCGCGGCGCTTGGTCTCGTCGCCCGACAGCGCGCCGCCGACGGCATGCTGCGTCCAGTTCATGACGTGCAGGTCGAAGAACCGGTCCAGGAAGCGCACCTCCAGCGCCGCCTTGGGATCGGCCGGCAGCAGGCGCTGCGGGCCGGGGTGTTCCAGCTGCAGGTGCTCGATGATGATGCTGGTCTCGGCGATGTTGCGGCCGCCGTCTTCCAGCAGCGGAAACTTGTGCAAGGGCCAGCGCCGCAGCCACTCGGCCGCGTGCTGAGGCGTATCGGGGCCGATGCAGCGGAACTCGAACGGGGTGCCGTTTTCATAAAGGGCAATCAACACTTTCTGCGTGTAGGAAGAAAACGGATGGCCGTAAAGCGCGAGCGACATGGCGGGGTCTCCTGGCGGAATGGCCTGAGGTGATGCCTATGAAGTGATGCCTAGCATCGCCTAGACGGAGAACAATCGCAACCAGGAGTTCCCGGCCCGGCCGCCCGAGGCTATCGATACCCCGCTTCCCGCGATGACCGTCTACACTCGGCGCTGTCGCAATCGACTAGGGCTATCCAGTTGAAGAAGATCCGGGGCTATTGGTTAGGCATCGCCGTCTCCATCCTGCTGGCGGGATTGCTGGCATTCCTGGGCGTCGTGCTCGTGTCCACCCCGAATCTCGGATGGGGCGCGCAGGCTTTGCTGAGCTACGGCGTGTTGATCGGCGGGCCGCTGGCCGTGGCGCTGGCGCTGTGCTGGATCGTGTACATGGTGCGGGACAAGGGTCAGGTGCCGGGGCGCGTCCATGCGTTGATGTTCCTGCCCACGGTGCTGGCTCTTGCCATCGTGCCCGTCAGCGATTCGATCGAGCAGGGCAGGCAAGACCGCTTCACGGCGTCGCACCCCGCGATCGAGGAGGTACACGTCAACCTGAGCGGGCGCACCATCTGGACGGACAGGCGCGGCGGGAGCTTGTCTTCCGGTGCGTCGCCGTACCTGGAACCCGGGTCGGTGGCGCAATACATGTTTTCGCGCTTTCACCGCTATCCGAATCAGGGAACAGCGGCCAGCGAGAATTTCCCCTACGAAGGCGCGCGCCTGAAGAGCGGCGTGGACCGCTACGTATACTCCAGCCAGGACGGATCGCCGGGCGCATCCGTGCCGCTGAAACGCCTGCCGTATCCCGATCTGGCCAAGCTGCGCTCGGCGTCCTCGCAGGGCGAGGCGGAGCTGGTGGTCTATCACTACTACCACTATGCCGACCACGTCGAGGTGGCGCCGGGCATCGCGCGTTTCGCCGGCACGACCACGGACCGGATGGAGGCGGCTGGGATGCCCGGGCTGGCTATTTTCGGCCTGCAGAACCTGACGCCGCAGACCATAGCCAGGTTGGAGATCAACGGCCAGGCCTACGACATGGGCTCGCAGGCGGCGCGCGGCGTGTTGCCGCGGCCTTGCGATCCGGCGCGCGGCGGCAGCCCGGTATTGCTCGATCTGGAGCAGCCCTTGCGGGTGCGTTGGCAGACGCTGGAAGAGCCCGGGACCTGGCGCGAGGCGACGGCGAACGTCCCGGTGTTCAGCGCGGCGAGCAGCCAGGACCCGGGCAAGGGCCTGCTGCGCGTGCGCCTGTACTTCCTGCCGGATGAGACGGTGGCCGCCGAGCGCTACCGCGAGATCCGAGTGCGCGGCGAACTCTCCGTCCGCGCCACCGGGCTGCCTGCCGCCGTGCAAGCCTATACCGGCTGCGGCGGCGCGTACTCCGGCTACAACCCGCAGACCGTGAAGCTGCTGGGCGACTGAAGCCTGCGCGCGCTACACGTCTTCGATGCGTTGCGCCGGGGCGAATGGCGTGCCCAGACCCAGCATGGTGTAGATGCGCTGCGTAAAGCGCTGGCGCCGCGTGGGCCGGCCCATGCGCCAGCGCGTATCCAGCCACAGCAGAGGCAGGGCGAAGCCCAACCACACGATGAAGAAGACCGCCAGCAGGAAGGCTGCCAGTTCGGGCAGTTCCTGCAACGAGCCATCGTCCGGTCCGGCAAGAAACTGCAGACCGACCACGAACAGCCAGGCCGTCAGCATCAACCCGCCTATCAACTTGAGCAGGCGCGCGCGCTGGCTCATGCCCACGCGGATGGGGGTGTCCCTGCCTTGCTCGCCTCCGTAGTAGCGGTGGCACATATAGCAGCGGCCGTCTTCCAGATTGCGCAGCGCGTAGACGGCGCGCCGGCCATCCTGGTGGACCGGGGCGGCGCGCACCGCCAATTCAACGCGGTCGTCCTCGGCCAGGAAGGGCAGCGCGTCGCCGAACGCTTCCTGGGCGATCATCGCGTAGTCCACGCCGTTGACGGCGTAGCGGTAGATGCCGTAGTTCGGCCCTTTGTGGACCTGGCGCATTTCATGCGCGAGGCCGGTAAGATGGCCGCGGACATGACCGATGGGCGGCTCGCCCTCGTCCTGCGCCGATAGGGGCGCCAGGTGGGGCGGCTGCGGCGGCGGAGCGGGCGTGCCGGCCGCCGGGCGTTGCTTGGGATCGAACAGCGCCTCGCTCGCCAGGATCAGCGGGCGGTGGCGGCGGTTGTGCCAGAGACCGTGCAGGGCCGACCCCGCCACCACCAGCGCGACCAGGGCGACGACCAGCGAGAAGACCATCAGGAACACGCGCGTGAGGCTGGCGATGCCGAGCAGCCACGCCAGCCACACGAACGCCGCGCCGACCGCGCCGCCGATGGCGACCTCGCGCCAGCCGCGCCGCTTCAGGGTCTGGTAGTAGCGCGGCGGGATGGGCTCTCCGTGCGCTGGAACGGCCCAGGAGTAGACCGCCAGTCCTTCTTCGCCGTCCATCACGCCCACGCGCACGGGGATGCCTTGCTGATGCAGGCGCTGCAGCTGGTTGATCTGCGGCGCCTCCAGCCCGGCGGCGATCACGCCTTCTGCTCCAATGCGCAGGAACGCATCGTGCCGCACGAGCGGCACGGCGAGGCGAATCTGGGCAATGGTTCCTTCGAGTATGCGGGCGGAGGGCTGCGCCATGACGGGATGCGGGATGAAAACCGTCAAGCATAGCGTAAGGGCCTGCTTGCGTTACCAAGCATCCGGCAGCTTGGCCGGCGCTTCATGTGTGGGGAAATGCGGCAGCACTTCCTCTGCGAGCTCCTGCAGCACCTCCGCCGCGGGCCGCTGCGAGAACTGGATGCCGAGCGCGGCGTGGTTGACGCCGACCGCCTGCCATTCCTCCAGCAGCGCGATCAATCCCTTTCGGCCCGTTCGCAGCACGAAACCGTTGTGCAGCGGCGTGCGCGGATGGTCGGGATCTTCGGCGAGGTCCAGCCATTCATTGGTCATGTGCGGCCGGAAGCCGCCGTCGGGGATCTGGGCGCGCCAGGCGCGAATTTTTGCTCCCAAGCGTGTTGGTCCTATCGGCGTATCGGTGGCGTCGGGATAGGTCAGCCAGCCATCGGCGTGTTCGGCAATCCATGGCAGCGACTGCCCCGATGAACCCGTGACGATGAGCGGAATAACGCCCGCGGCGGGCTTGGGCAGGAATTCCGCATTGCTGAAACGCCCCAGCGACGAATCGATTTCCAGTCGTCCTGGGCGCATCAACTGGCGGAAGTACGCGACGGCTTCGGCGAAACGCGTGCCGCGGTCGTCATGCCGCAGCCCATAAGCGGGAAACTCCACAGGCCGGTCTCCCGACGCAATTCCCAACACCAGCCGGCCGCCCGACAATTGGTCGATGGTGCTCGCCGCCTTGGCCAGGTCGATGGGGTGGCGCAGGGAAAAGATCGCGCTGCCCGTGGCTAACGCGATTTTCGTCGTTTGCGCCGCCAGAAACGCCAGGTAGGTGAAGGGATCGAAGACCTGGCCGGCATCGCCGAAGGACGGCGAGTACAAGGGCACGTCGCGTACCCAGACGGCGGCAAACTCCTGCCGGTCGATCTGTCGCACCAGTTCCGCCTGGCCCGCAAGAACCGCCATGCTGCCTTCATAGAAGCGCAGCGGCAGGAAGATGCCCAAGGTCAGGCGGTCTGGCGCGAACATCCGCCGATAGCCGGGGTGCGCGGAAAATGCGAAGTGTGACGCTCCCGTCGCGTCGGGGAGAGTGCGGGTCGTATCCATTCCTATAGTCCTCGTTTTCTTCACGCGCCTGTTGCGGGGGCGGGCAGGGTGATGCCTTTGGCGACAGCGGGCCGGGCCGCCACGCGCTCGTGCCATGCGCTCAGATGCCGGTGATGGCTGAAATCGAAATCGATGATCCGCGCGATATGGCTCCAGCCGAAATGCGCGATGTCGGCGATGGAGTACGTGTCGCCGGCAAGATAGGGATGCTCGGCCAGCCTGCGGTCCAGCACCGCGAGCGCATCCTCGGTCAGGCGTTGGTAGCGTTCGAGCGCGGCAGGGTTGCGCGCCTTGTCGAACACCTCGAAATTCACGCGCTGCCCGATGATGGGGCCGACGCTGCTGGAATGGAATTGCAGCCACTTGATCGCTTCCCATCGGCCCCGGGTGTCGGCGGGCAGCAGCTTTCCGGTTTTTTCCGCGAGATACAGCAGTATGGCCGCCGACTCGAACAGCGTGATGCCGGTGTCTTCGTCGGTCAGGGCCGGGATGCGGCCATGCGGGTTCAGCGCCAGGAAGTCCGGCCGGCGATGTTCGCCCTGCGCGATGCGCACATGATGCAGGCGGTACGGCAGTTCCAGTTCCTCGAGGGCGATCGTGGCCTTGTAGCCGTTCGGAGAACTATCGGTGTATAGATTCAGCATGCGCTTGCTCATTTGAGGTTGGCTAAATTTTCAGGATCCGCTGCGATCCTGAAATTCTCCATTCCCCGCCAGAGCGAGTACAGCGATCATTTCTCGATGTTGAGTTTAGGAAATCTAAAGCGACGGCGGCGTTTCCCGTGTCAACGCTGCGCGCCTTTTCCCTACTCCGCGGTGGGTCCGTCGAGCTCGAAGCGCTGCGCTGCCCGCAACAGCAGGCGCTCGCTGTTCGCACGGCCCAGCAGTTCCAGGCCGACGGGTATGCCGCTAGCCGTGAAACCGATGGGCACGCTCAAGGCCGGCAGTCCCGTCACCGCCGCGAGCAGGCCATTGCCGCCGCGCTGCGCTGCGCCCAGCAATACCGGCGCGCCGCGCACGCTGGGATAGGCCAGCAGGTCCAGCTGGCCATGCTCCATGGCCGCCAACACCTCGTCGCGCAGCGCCTGGGCCCGTGCCAGCACCGCCAAGCGGCTGCTGCCATCGGGATCGCGCAGCGCATCGCGTTCGCGCAGCAAGGGCGCGACTTCCGGGTGGGAATAGCCGCCGTCCAGGATATCGGTCAGGCTGCGCACGGGCAGGCCGGCGTCGCGCAGGCAGCGCGCCAAAGCATCGCGGAACTCATGGCCGGTGACGTTGGCGGCCGCCAGGCGCGCGTCTTCCAGATTCAGCGTGACAGGCTGGATGTGCGCGCCGTCGGCCCTCCAGCAGGCGAGAACCGAGCGGGCATGCCGGGAGACTTCCTGTTCCGCAGGAGCGGAACCGAAGAACGCGTCCAGCGCGCCTACGCGCCAGCCCGGGCTCGCGCCGCGGCTGCTGCCGCGCTGACCGTCCAAATCTGCCATCACCGACCACAGGATTGCGAGATCCGCATGGCAGCGGGCCATGGGGCCGACCGTGTCCAGCGTCGGCGACAAGGGCACCACGCCGGCGTTGCTGTAGCGTCCGGCCGTGGGCCGCAGGCCCCATACCTGGTTGAAGGCCGCGGGGATGCGGATCGAGCCGCTGGTGTCCGTGCCTATCGCTGCCGCCGCGAAACTGGACGCCACCGCGACGGCGCTGCCGCCGCTGGATCCGCCCGGCACGCGCGCGGCGTCGTAGGCGTTGCGCGTGCGGCCGGATAGTGAAGAAACGTTGGTGATGCCGCAGGCCAGTTCGTGCAGCGTGGTCTTGCCCAGCACCACGGCGCCGGCGTCGCGCAGCTGGCGCACGATGTCGGCATCGCGCTGCGGCCTGCGCCCGGCCAGCGCGAGCGAGCCTGCGGTGGCGGGCATGCCCGCGGCATCGATGTTGTCCTTGAGCAGGATGGGGATGCCGTGCAAGGGCCCCAGCGCCGCCCCGCCATGCCGCTGCGCATCGCGCTCGGCGGCTTCGGTCAGCGCCCGGCCGTTCAAGGCGATGACCGCGTTGAGCGCCGGTCCGGCCTGGTCGTGCGCCGCGATGCGCGCCAGGTAGGCGCGCACCAGATCCATGGCGCTGAGCTTGCCGCCCGCCATGGCCGCCTGCAGCTCGGCGATGCCGCGGCCAAAGACCGGGTCGCCGCCAGGCAGGGGACCCGCCAGCAGGCGCGGCGCGCTCATCGGAAGTGGCACGCCACCCAGTGCTGCCCGGCGTCCGAGCCGCCCGGCCGCTGCGTCAGGACCGGCTGCTGCTCTTTGCACAGGGGCTGCGCCAACGGACAGCGCGTGTGGAAGCGGCAGCCGCTGGGCGGGTTCGCCGGGCTGGGCGGATCGCCCTGCAGCAGCTTGCGTTGCGCGGGCTTGTGCGGATCCGGGACCGGCACCGCGGACAGCAGGATCTCGGTGTAGGGATGCAGCGGACGCGAGAACAGCGTGTCGCGGTCGGCGACCTCGACGATGCGGCCCAGGTACATCACCGCGACCCGGTGGCTGATGTGGCGCACCACGGCCAGGTCATGCGCCACGAACAGGTAGGCGATGCCCATTTCTTGCTGCAGGTCCATCAGCAGGTTGATCACCTGGGCCTGCACCGACACATCCAGCGCGGACACGGGCTCGTCGCACACGATCAGCTTGGGCCGCAGCGCCAGCGCGCGCGCGATGCCCAGGCGCTGCCGCTGGCCGCCGGAGAACTCATGGGGAAACTTCTTCATCGCCTCCGGACGCAGGCCCACCTTGGCGAACAGCCAGGCGATCTCGTCGGCGCGGGCGCGGCCGCCCGAGGTGGGGAAGTTCTGCAGCGGCTCGCCGACGATGTCGCCCGCGGTCAGACGGGGATTCAACGAGGCATACGGATCCTGGAAAATGATCTGCATGTCGCGCCGCCGGCTGCGCATCTGCTCGGCCGTCAGCGCCAGGATCTCTTCGCCTTCCAGCCGCACCGATCCCGAGGTCGGCTGGATCAGCCGCAGCACGGACTTGCCGGTGGTGGTCTTGCCGCAGCCGGACTCGCCCACCAGCGCCAGGGTCTCGCCCCGGGCCACGGAGAAGGACACGCCGTCCACGGCCTGGATCACCTTGCGGCGCGGTTTGAACCAACCGCCCGCGCCGGGGTAATGCATCTTCAGGTCGCGCACGTCCAGCAAGGGCGTGGCCGGGGCGGCGGGCTGGTTGCGGGCGCTCATGCTTGGACTCCAGTGAAGGCGGCGCCAGGCGTCGCGCAAGCCCCCGCCTGCGGGGCCGGTTGCGCGGCGACGCGCGCCGCTTCGTGACAGGCCACGACGTGGTCGCTGCCATGTTCCATCAGTTGCGGCGCTTCGGCGCGGCAGCGGTCGGTGGCGTAGGCGCAGCGCGGCGCGAAGCTGCAACCTTTGCCCAGCTCGCTGGGCGCGGGCACCATGCCGGGGATTTCTGCCAGCCGCTGCGTCGAGGTGTTCATCGAGGGCATCGACGCCATCAGCGCCCGCGTGTATGGGTGCAAGGGGCGATCGAACAGCTCGGTGACGGGCGCTTCTTCCACCTTGCGGCCGGCGTACATCACCGCCACGCGGTCACAGCATTCGGCCACCACGCCCAGGTCGTGGGTGATCAGCACGATGCCCATGCCCAGGCTCTGCTGCAGGCTGCGCAGCAGGTCCACGATCTGCGCCTGGATGGTGACGTCCAGCGCCGTCGTCGGCTCGTCGGCGATCAGCACCTCGGGGTTACAGGCCAGGGCCAGCGCGATCATCACGCGCTGCCGCATGCCGCCGGAAAGCTGGTACGGATACTCGTGCACGCGCCGCTCGGGCTCGGCGATCTGCACCAGGCGCAGCATTTCCTCGGCGCGGCGGTAAGCGTCGCGGCGGCCGAGCTTCTGGTGCAGCATGACCGTTTCCGCGATCTGCCGGCCCACCGTCAGCACGGGATTCAGCGAGGTCATCGGCTCCTGGAAGATCATCGAGATCCGGTTGCCGCGGATCTGGCGCATCTGCTTTTCGGTCAGGCCCAGCAGGTCGGTGCCGCGATAGCGGATCTGGCCGCCGGCATAGCGCCCGGGCGGCGTCGGGATCAGCCGCAGGATGGAGAGCGCGGTGACGCTCTTGCCGCAGCCGGACTCGCCGACCACGCCCAGTGTGCGGCCTGCCCGCACCTGATAGGACACACCGTCCACCGAACGCACGGTGCCGGACACGGTATCGAAGTAGGTGCGCAGGTTGTCGACTTCAAGCAGCACGTCGCCCGGGGCGACGGCGGCGGGGGATATTGCCATGGCGTGCTCCCAGGTTTTAACGTTGATTGGCCAGGCGGGGGTCGAGCGCGTCGCGCAGGCCGTCGCCCATCAGGTTGATCGCCAGCACGGTGACGGCCAGCAGGATGCCGGGATACAGGATGGTGTAGAACGCCACCGCCACGTAGTTGCGGGCGTCGGCCATCATGTTGCCCCAGCTGGGCACCTGGGCCGGCACGCCTACGCCCAGGAACGACAGCACCGCCTCGGTCAGCACCGCGGTGGCCGCGATGAACGTGGCCTGCACCACCAGCGGCGTGACCATGTTGGGCAGCACGTGGCGGCGCAGGATCACCGGCAGGCGCGTGCCGATGGCGTGGGCGGCCTCGACGTACAGCTGTTCGCGCAGCGTCAGCGCCAGGGAACGCACCAGGCGCACCACGCGCGGCACCTGCGGAATCGCGATGGCGATGATTACCGTGGTCAGGCTGGCGCGGATCACCGCCATCAGGGCGATGGCCAGCAGGATGTCGGGGATGGCCATCATGCCGTCCATGATGCGCATGATGATGGCGTCGGCCCAGCGCACGAAGCCCGCCAGCAGGCCCAGCACCACGCCGACCGCGGTCGCGATCAGCGCCACCACGATGGCGACCACGAGCGACACGCGGCCGCCCCAGACCACGCGGCTGAATACGTCGCGGCCCAGCGCATCGGTGCCGAAGTAATGTTCGGCCGACGGCGGCTTCATGCGTTGCAGCGGATTGATGTTGATGGGATTGTGCGTGGCGATCCAGGGCGCGGCGATGGCCAGGCCTGCCACGATCAGCAGCAGCGCCAGGCCCAGGATCAGGGTGGGGTGCTTGCGTATCCAGCGCCAGCGGCGGCCGCTGGCGCTGAGCGCCTCGTGCAGCACCACGGGCGGGCTGGCGGAAATGGAACTTTCTGACATGATTCTTTCCCGTGGCGGCTCAGTAACGGATGCGAGGATCGAACAGCCGGTAGCTGAGATCGATCAGCAGATTGATCAGCACGTAGGTGCCGGCCGATAGCAGCAGAACGCTCTGGATCACCGGATAGTCGTGATGCTGGACCGCATCGATGACCAGGCGGCCGATGCCGGGAATGGCGAACACCGTCTCGGTCACGACCACGCCGCCGATCAGCAGCGCGATGCCCACGCCCACCGTGGTGGCGATGGGAATGGCGGCGTTGCGCAGCGCGTGTTCCAGCACAGGGAGCACCGCCAGGCCCTTGGCGCGCGCCGTGCGGATGTAGTCCTCGTGCAGGACTTCGACCACGGTTGCGCGGGTCATGCGGGTGATCAGCGCGATGTACACCAATGCCAGGTTGATACAGGGCAGGGTCAGGTTGCGCAGCCAGGGGCCCACGCCCTCGGCCAGGCTGACGTAGCCCTGCACCGGCAGCCATTGCAGCTTGATGGCGAAGCCATAGATCAGCAGGTAGCCGACCAGGAACACCGGCACCGAGAAGGCCAGCACCGCGAACAGCATGACCAGGCGGTCGATCCAGGTGCCGGCCCGGTACGCCGCCAGCACGCCCAGCGGCACCGCCACGACGATGGACACCAGCATCGTGAGCGCGGCGATGGACAAGGTGGGTTCCACCCGCTGCGCCAGCAGCTGCGTCACGGGAACTTGGGTGAAGATGGACGTGCCCAGGTCGCCCTGCAGCAGCTTGCCCGCCCACAGCCCGAACTGCCGCCACAGCGGCTCGTCCAGGCCCAGCGCCACGCGCAGCTTGGCGATATCGTCGGCGGAAGCGAAGTCCCCGGCGATGAGCGCCGCCGGGTCCCCGGGCGACAGGTGGATCAGCAGGAAGACGATCACCGCCACCACTGCCATGACAGGCACGATGGCCAGCACTCGCCGGATGATGTAACCCATGGTTGTCTCGCGTATCGATTAGGCTGGCGGCGGACTACTTGTCCAGCACCCACAGGTTCGGCAGGCTCCAGATCTTGTCCGCGTTCTTCAGGCTGTTGTGCGAGGCGAATGCGCGCGAGTACTGGCCCACCGAGATCGCGGGGAAGGCTTCATAGGCGCGCTGCTGGAACAGGTCGAGCACGCGCTTGCGCTCATCCGAACTGGTGGCCGCAATCCACTGGGCGCGCAGCTCGTCCAGCTTCTTGTCGCAGGGCCAGCCGGGCAGGCTGTTGCCGCACACCGCGCCCAGATAGGTGTTGCTGATGGGCGAGTCGACGTTGAATTCGGAAGCGGCCGACAGGAAGATGTTCCAGCCGCCCTTGTCGATGGGCTCCTTGCGGGCGCGGCGGGCGGTCAGCGTGGCCCAGTCCATGGACTGGATGTCGAGGTTGACGCCGATGTCCTGCAGCGCCTGGATGGCGACCAGCGTGGCGGAGTTCAGATAGGCCAGGTCGGTGGGCAGCAGGATCGCGACCTTCTCGCCCTTGTATCCAGCCTCGGCCAGCAGCTTCTTGGCCAGGGCGGGATCGGGCTTGGCGTAAGGCGCCGCGCCGGCGTTGGTGTCATTGGGACCGCCGCAGATGAAGACCGTGGCGCAATACTTCATGCGCAGGTCGTCGGGGTAGCCCATGGCCGCGGTGAACTTGTCCTGATCCACCAGATGGGCGACGGCCTGGCGCGCCTTCTCATTGTTGAAGGGCGGCATGGACTGGTTCAGGATGATGTAGCCCTGGGCGCGCTCCATCACGCCGATCTTGACGTTCTTGTTGCCGCGCAAGGCGTCGATGTAGTCCGCCGGCGCCTGTTCGATCATGTCGACTTCGCCGTTGGTCAGCGCGGCCGTCGCGCTGTTGGAGTCGGGCAGCACGCGCCATTCCACGCGCGGGATGTGCGGCGTCTTGTTGCCGGCCAGGCCGTCGGCTTGCGCCTTGGGGCCGACGTAGTTGGGGTTCTGCTCGAACACGATCTTGCTGCCGGGCACCCACTCGGCGCGCTTGAAGACGTAGGGGCCGGAGCCGACGACCTCGGTCAGCGGACGGTCTGCGGGAAGCGAGGCAAGGCGCTGGGGCAGGATGAAGGCGGGGTAGCTGGAGACCTTGGCCAGACCGTCGAGCACCAGGTCGAAGGGCTGGTCCAGCGTCAGCTTGAAGGTGCTGCCGTCCACGGCTTCCCACTTGCCGCCGGCGCGCGTGATGGCCTGGCCGATGTTGTCGCGCGCGGACCAGCGCTGCAGGGACGCGATCACGTCGGCCGTGGTCAGCGCCTGGCCGTCGCTGAATTTCAGGCCGGGCAGCAGCGTGAAGGTCCAGGTCTTCTTGTCGTCGCTGGCCGAGTACTTCTCGACCATCTGCGGCTGCGGCTTGCTGTGCGAGTCCATCGCGAACAGCGTGTCGTACACCATGTAGCCGAAGTTGCGCGTGATGTAGGCGGTGGTGAAGGTCGGGTCCAGCACCTTCAAGTCGGCGTGCGGCACGATGCGCAGGGTCTTGGCCTGCTGCGCGTGCGCCGGCGCGGCGCCAAGGGTGAAGGCCAGGCCGAGCGTGGCCGTCGAGAACAGGCAAAGCAGGCGTTTTTTCATCGCGCTAGGCTCCCATCTTGTTGGTGGATGCGCCGGCGTCCGCGCGCCGGCAGGGTATTACAGCGGCCACTTGGGCAGCCGGATATTGCGGTACGTGAGCGTCTTCCAGTCGGGCGTGGCGACGCCTTTGCCGCCGACATAGATGATGTGGCGCGCGACTTTCGAGAACGAGGCATGGAAATGCTGGGCGGACTTGACCACCACGATCTTCTTGGAAGAAAGATCGCAGCCCAACTGCGTGAACAGGTCCATGTTGATGGCCTGGTTGCGCAGCGAGGTCAGCACGATCTCGATGCCCTGGGTCTCGACCAGGGCGCAGTCGCCCATGGCCGCCGGCGCGCCGGACAGGCCCGTCATGATCATGTCGGCCTTGATGGCCTTGACCGTGCAGCGCAGGTCCAGCGGGTCGCCGGACAACGGGCCGACCTTGCCGCCGATGCGCAGGTCCAGTTCCGCGCCGGGGCCGGCGTCGAACGCGATGCGCGCCGCCACCGGATCCCACATGGGACCCAGCGCCGCGTTTGTCACGCCTCGTTCCAGCATGCGGCTCAGGACAAAGGTGGCGTCGCCGGGCGCGCCGCTGCCGGGATTGTCGGGCCGGTCGGCCAGCACCACCGGACCGTCGCTGAAGGCCAGGGCTTCGTCCAGCGCCTGGTCCACGCTGCGGTACGGAACCATGAGCTGTTCGCGCATGCCGATGAGCTCATCGGCCAGGCGGCGCGCCAGCGTTTGCGCAAGCGCGCCATCGCCATCGGCGTAGACCAGCACCTTGGTGCCCATTTCCGGCACGTCGCCGGTGGCGAAGCCCTGCGCCGCCGAGACCGACAGGATGCCGTCGCGGCCCTCCAGCGCCTTGATGCGGCTGACGAAGCCCTGCGCCGGTTCGCGCGTGGTGTGCATGGGCACGATCATTTCGCAGTCGATCAATGCCGCGACTGGCCGCGTGCGGCCGGCTTGCGCATCCAGGCACAAGGCCAGCAGGTCTTCCGCGCGTTCGCGGATGTCGGTATGCGGATATTCCTTGAACAGCACCAGCACCGTGGCCTGTTCCACCATCAGCGGACTCAGGTGCGCGTGCGGGTCCAGTTCGGCGCCCACCACCACGCCGGGGCCGACTATCTCGCGCACGCGGCGCAGCAGGTCGCCTTCGCAATCGTCGTAGCCGTCGGCCACCATGGCGCCGTGCAGGCCCAGCAAGACCATGTCCACCGGCATGGCTGCGCGCAGGTCGGCGAGGATCTGGTCGCGCAGCGTCTCATAGGCGGCGCGCGTGGTCGTGCCGCCCGGTTGCGCGGAAGTGACCAGGCCCTCGGCCAGCGTCCAGCCGGCCTCGCGGCCACGCTGGCGCGCCACGTATAGCGGCGCGCCAGCAAAGGTCACCGTGTCAGGATGCGTGCCGGCCGGATAGTAGTCGCGGTCCTGGAAGGAGGCGAGGCTGGTGGGCATGGGCGCGAAGGTGTTGGTTTCCGTGCCCAGCCCGGCGCTGAAGATCTTCATGGCCGGGCCCCCGGACAGGCTGCTGCATGCGCCGCGGCGCGCGCGGCGTTCCAGGTCGACGACATCGTTTTCCCCTTGTATGGATCGGAATTCCGTCACTGCCGCCACATCAAAGGGGGCCTTGCGTTCCGTACCGCGGATCATCGGCGGCACACAAGCGCGGCACAAATAGCTAACGTGCGCCCATGGATAACCCAAGGTTATGGCGTGCCGTTTTTCGGGGGAAATCGCGGCAAAAAGCGCGCAGATCGGCTGTTTTTAAGGGAAAACGATAGGGCGGCCGGAAGCCCTTGCGCGCGCATATGAAAGGTTATGGACAGGTCGCGATTTGGAATTTGTAGGCTGGCGCAGGCCGGAACAGAATCGAGCCCTGATCCGGGCCGCATGCCTAGCGCGGCCCGCTGCCTTTCCATCCCCGAGCGGCGCGCCGCGCCGCGCCCAGGAGCCGCTCCCATGCGCATATTCACCGGCGCCCTTGCCACGGAAACCAATACCTTTTCGCCCTTGCCGACCGGACTCGCCGCGTTCAAGTCGCGGGAGTACCTGCCTGGCGGCACCCATCCGGAACACATGACGTTCTACGCGGGGCCGCTGTGGGCCGCGCGCCAGCGCGCCCGGGACGGCGGGTGGACCTTGATCGAAGGACTGGTGGCGTCCGCGCAGCCGGGCGGCACGACCACGCGCGCCGCCTATGAAACGCTGCGCGACGAGCTGCTTGCCGACCTGCGCGCGGCGCTGCCGGTGGACATGGTCTTGCTGGGCCTGCACGGCGCCATGGTGGCCGACGGCTACGACGATTGCGAAGGCGACCTGCTGCGCCGCGTGCGCGAGATTGTCGGCCCCGGCGTGGTGGTGGGCGCGGAACTGGATCCGCATGCGCACCTGAGTCCGCTGATGGTGGAACAAGCCACGGTGCTGGTGCTGTTCAAGGAGTATCCCCACATCGACGTGCTGGAACGCGCCGAAGACCTGCTGGCCTTGTGCCTGGACGCGCAAGCCGGCCGCACGCGTCCCGTGGCCGCGCTGGTCGACTGCGACATGATCGTGCCGATGCACACCACCCGCGAACCGGCGCAGGGTTTCGTCAGCCGCATCAAGGCGCTGGAGGGCCGCGACGGCATTTTGTCGGTCTCGGCGGCGCAGGGCTTCGCCACCGGCGACGTGCCGGAAATGGGCACCAAGGTGCTGGTCTACGCCGATGGCGACGCGGCCCGCGCGCAAGCGCTGGCGCGCCAACTGGCCGATGAACTCATCGCGATGCGCGAACAGTTGATGGTGCCGTACCGCAGCGTGGACCAGGCGCTGGACGAAGCCCTGGCCTACGGCGACGGTCCCGTGGTGCTGGCCGACCGTTCGGACAACCCCGGCAGCGGCGCGGCCGGCGACTCTACCTATCTGCTGGCGAGGATGCGCGAGCGCGGCATACGCAATGCCGCCATCGGTCCCCTGTGGGATCCGGTGGCCGCTCGCATCGCATTTGACGCCGGCTCCGGCGCGGAGCTGGACCTGCGCATCGGCGGCAAGGTCGGTCCGTTGTCAGGCAGTCCCGTGGATGCGCGCTGCGTGGTGGTGTCCACGCATGCGGACATGTTCATGACGGGCAACTCCAACACCCGCATCGCCCTGGGCGACTGCGCGCTGGTCGACGTGGACGGCATCCTGGTCGCGCTGGTCTCGCTGCGCACGCAGGCTTATCACACGGACCTCTTTACGCAGCTGGGCTGCGACCTGACGGCGCAGCGCCTGATCGTGGTGAAGTCTGCGCATCACTTCCATGCCAAGTACGCGCCGCTGGCCAAGGCGGTGCTGTATGTGGCCGCGCCCGGTTCCGCCAGCCCGGACTGGTGCAGCTTGCCGTACCGCAAGGCCAGGCTGCCGAAGTGGCCGATCGCGTAGCGGCTGGTTTGGCCGCAGCCATTTGACTCGAGCGACTCGCGTCACCACCTGTGCTGGTAGGTCAGCGTCAGCACGGCGCCTGCGGCGGGAAGCCGGCTGGTGTTGGTATTGCTGCGCATGAGCTGGCTGTATAGCGGGTAGTAGTCGCGGTTGAAAAGGTTCTCGACGCCCAGGATGAAGGTGTTGCGCGGGTCGGGCTGGTAGCGGCCCATGAGGTCCACGGTGAAGTAGCTGTTGACGTCCCGGCGGCCGAAGCTCTCCTTGCCATCCAGGCGGTAGTCCTTGGCGCCGAAGTAATTGGCCTGCAGCCGACCGCTCCAGCGCTCGTTCGGCCGGTATTGCAGATAGGCCGTCAGCTTGAGCGGCGGAGTGCGGTAGCCGGTCATGCCTTGCCAGCTGCCGCCATCCGGCCGCTCGCGGCCCTTCATCCAGGTGAAGGTGCCGCCGGCGCCCCATTTCTCGTCGTCGGTGCTGGTGTCGATGGTGCCTTCGACGCCGTAGATGCGTTCCTCGGTGCGCGTGAGGATCAGGCCGTTGTTGAAGCTCTGCACGTCGCCGAGCTTGGAGGTGGTGTAGAACACGGCCAGCGACGCCGAGGTGTTGCCCGCGCCGCCGCGCCAGCCCAGCTCGTAGTTGTTGGTCTTGACCGGCTGCAGGTCCGACGAGCCGATATCGAAGCCCGGCCGCGCATTGCGCATCTGGACTCCGATGTCGGGCAGCTGGAAGCCCTGGCTGAAGTTGGCGTAGAGTTCCTGTCCGCGCAGCGGGGCGTATGCGACGCCGAAGTTCCACAGCAGGGCGTCGTAGTTGACGGAGCCGCCCTGGACCGAGGCTGGGGATGGCACGCGCAGCTGCGACAGCGGCACGAAATCGCCGAACCGGGCGGAGGCGTATTCGTAGCGCGCGCCGCCCTGTACCGACCATTGCTCGTTGAAGCGGTGTTCAAGCTGCGCGAAGAGACCGGTGCTGCGGGTCGTCAATTCGGGCATGTAGGTCAGGCTGCCGATCTTGTTGAACACCCGTCCGCCGCTGCGGTCGTAGGCCGCGGGATCGAAGATGTCGATCGGCATGTCGCTGCGTTCCTGGTTGAAGTCCGCGCCCCATAGCACCTTGGATTGCTCGCCCAACGGCGTATCCACGGTCAGCCGGCTGCCGAAAACCTTGGTGTTCTGGGTCACCTGGTCCACGTTGTTGCCGCGCGTGACGACGGCGCGCGCGTCGAAGGGCGTGAAGCGGGTGAAGTAGTCGCGGTAGTACATCTGGGCCGTGACCTTGCTGCCCAGCACGTCCAGGTGTTCGTACTCCAGGTTCAACAGCGTGTTGCGGATCTGGTTCTGGTCGGCCAGTTGCAGGCCGCCCATGGGCAGGGCTCGCGCTGAGCCCGGTGGCAGGCGGCCGACGGAGGGGTCCGAGGTGTAGTCGGAGTCCTGGTCCGCGTTGTAGTAGCTGGCGGACAGTTGCAGGCGCTGCTTGTCGTCGATGCGCAACCCCAGCTTGCCGCCCAGGCTGTATATGTTGGAGTCGAACAGGTCGCCCTGGCTGGGCTCGGGCGCGATGCGCCTGCCTTGTGCGTCATACGAGGCGCCGTTGTGGCGCGCGCCCAGGTCCAGGGCATAGTCCAGCTTGCCCTGGCTGCCGGCGAAGTGCTGCTGCAGCTGTCCGCCCAGGCCGTCGGCGTGCAGACGGCTCAGCGGGCTGACGGCGGTCACGGTAGTCTCGGATACCGGTTCGCCGCCGGCAGGCCGCGTAGTGATCGAAACGATGCCGCCCGTTGCGCCGGCGCCGTAGATCGAGCTGCTGCCGCGCAGCACTTCGACTCGTTCGATGGTGGCCGGGTTGATGTTCGCCAGATTGCGCGACGAGTCCCGGTTGGTGTTCAGCGGGATTCCATCCACCAGCACCAGCACGCCCCGGCCGCGCAGCGTCTGGCCGTAATCGGTCATGGTGCGGCTGGAGTCGGCCATGCCGGGCACGGTCTTGGAGAGCACGGTGGCCAGGCTGTCGGAACCCGTGCGCAATTCCTTCAAGGCATCGCGCTCCAGCACGATGGTCTGCTGCACCGGGCTGACCAGATTGCTGGCGGTGCGCGAGGCGGAAACTTCGATGGGCGCCATCACCTGGGGCTGGCCCGCGCTTTCCGGTTCGATGATGGTCGCAGCGCCATCCTGGCGCACGCGCAGGGCCCGGTCCTTCAACAGCGCGGACAGCGCCTGCCGCGGCGTCATGGTTCCGGAGACGGCCGGCGCCTGCATGTCCGCGACGGTCTGCGGCGCATAGAAGATCTGCAATCCGTGGGTCTGGGCCAGGGTGCGCAAGGCCTGGTCCAGCGATTGCGCGGGCATGTCGATCGCCACCGGCGCGGCCTGTGCCCGAACGCCTGCCGATCCCGCCATCAACAATGCTGCAAGCGCCGTCGTTGCCAGGCCGCGCATCCGCGCGCGGCTTCCCCATTTTTTGCGATCCACTTCCTGTGCTCCTGAATCATGTTGGCGGGCACCATGCCTGCCTGGTTATCAGGAAGAAGACGCAATACGCGGAAAATACCTGAATGCCGCGGCGGCCTTTTTTGTAACAGCGCCTGGATGCCCGCGTCAGCGGGCGACGATCTCGGCCTGGCCGTCCGGCAAGCGCCGGACCGTGACGGGCAGGATATGCGGCAACGCCGTCAGGAAGGCGTCCGTGTCCGCGGTCTGGAACACGCTGGTCAGGCGTAGCGTTTCCAGGCCCTGGCGCGGCGCGAGGAGGATGGGCTGCTGCCGGTAGCGCGAGACCTCGCGCACGGCACTGGCCAGGTCGGTATCGGCGAACACGATCTGGCCCTGGCGCCAGGCCAGCGCGGCGGCCACGGGATAGTCCCGGACCAGACCGGCATGGCCGCTGGCATCGACGCGGACCGCGCTGCCGGCCCGCACGGACACTGCCGCCTTGTCCGCACTGCCGGCCACCTCGACCGAGCCCGACTCCACCACGATGCGTAGCTGGTCCGTGTCGCGGCTCACGTCGAAGCGAGTGCCTGTCACCCTGGCGCTACCCAGTCCCGCATCCACGACGAAGGGCCTGGCCGCATCCTTTTGCACCGCGAACAGGGCTTCGCCCTCTTGCAGGAGGACCTGGCGCCGGACGCCGTCGAAACGGACCTCGATCCGGCTGCGGCTGTTCAGTTCAGCGGTGGAGCCATCGGGCAGCGTGACGCTGCGGCGTTCTCCGGCAGCCGTGCGGTATTCCAAAACGGGATCTGCGCGCTGCCAGAGGCCTGCCGCAATCGCAGCGGCCAGCACGCACAGGCCCAGCCCCAATGCCCGCCGCCGTGTGGGACGAGCGGCGCGCCGGGGTTCCTCCGTCAGCGCGCGCAGCCGTTCCTCGGGAACGTTGGCGGCAGCCTGCCAGATCGATTCCAGCATCCGGTATTCGGCGGCGTGGCGCGGATCCGCGGCAAGCCAGGCATCGCGCTCGGCCTGGGCGGCGGCCGTCCATTCGCCGGAGCGCGCGCGCGCGAACCAGCGCGCCGCTTCGTGGCGGACGGGGTCGGCGCCGACGTCGGGCGCCTGGGGCGGACTGTCAGTTCGGGGCATAGGCTCCCAGCCGTTCGCGCAGATGCAACGCGGTGCGAATCATGTACTTCTCGACCATGTTCTTGCTCAGGCCCATGCGTTCCGCGATCTCGGCTTGCGTCAGGCCTTCCAGGCGCTGCCAGACGAACACCTGGCGGCACTTGAGCGGCAGCTCGGCCAGCGCCGTTTCCAAGGCCACGCTCAGTTGTTCGGTGCGGACCTGGGCGAGGGGATCGCCCCAGGTGCTGGGATGGCCGGCTATGGTATCAAGCGGCACCCATTCCTGCCCGTCCGTCCGCCGGAAGTTGTCCACCGCCATGTTGCGCGCGGCCTGATGCAGATAGGCGCGGGGCTGTGCCACGCGGTCGGGATCGGTTTCCAGGCATTTGACCAGGGCGTCATGCGCGAGATCGCGCGCGGCATCGCGACAACCCAACTTCCGGGTCCAGACCGCAAGCAGCTCTTCGTAGTAGGCCAAAAAGCCTTGCGAACGGGGGGGACGTGATGACATGGCGCGGGGTCGGCAGGGCTTTCATGATAATGCTTTTTATTTGCATTGGAAAGCGGGCCGGCAGCGACGCCCGGATCTTGCGGCAGCAGGTCGGTCTTCTACGCCGGGTCTCGCGGCGCGTTCTCGAGCTCCAGCATGGCCAGCAGGCCGATGATCAACGCCTGCATGCCCTGATCCAGTTCCAGTTCCATCTCGGATTCTTCGGACGCGCGTTCCGCGTCCACCACTGGCTCCAGCCCGGCGACCGAGTACACCGTGTCGGCGACCGCCATGCCGTGGAAGGCCACGGTCGCCAGCAGGATGCGGGACTGTTCCCTGGATATGCCGTAAGCGTTGGCGATGTGGCGTTGTTGCTCGTCGATTCTCGCCAGCATGGACGGCGTCGCGGCGAGCCTGCGGATCACATAGGGCGTCACCCCGGGGTGCGCCTTGACGAACTCCCGCACGGAAGCGGCGAACAAGGTCAGGTACTGCTTCAGTTCGCCGCGGTCGTCGCTACAGGCTTGCGGGATCTGCCAACGCTTGAAGATCTCTTCGGCGACCAGGCGCTTGAGCTCCTCCAGGCTGGGCACGTGCTTGTACAGCGCCATGTGGCTGACGCCCAGCGCCGCCGCGAGTCCGACGAAGGTGATGTTCGGCAGGCCCATCGCGATGCCCGCGTCGGCAATCCGCTCCCGGGTGATGGTGGGAGGGCGTCCCCGCGCCGGGCGGCGCTCTGGCGGTGTCATGGCTGCTCCTGGTTCCTTGGCGTCATTCATCCCTCACTTTAACCCGGCCCGATTTATTTAGTTTATTGGCATGCAACTAATTAAGGAATTTAGTTTATAGTGATGCAAATAATTATCACCAACATCTGGGTAGTTCGATTTCATGAGCAGTTCTGGAGCAGCCGCGGCCAAGCCTGGGAAATCCGGTCCGCTAGGCCTGGTGCTGGCCCCCATACGCGGGCAATTGATCGCCGCCGCAGCGCTGGCCGCGGTGGGCACCATGCTCACCCTGGCGCCGCTGGCAGGAATCGCGCACATTGCACGTATCGTCCTCGCCGGCGCAGAGGGTTCCGCGGCGGCTCAAGCCTTGCCTGGAATCTGGTGGACCGTCATTGTCAGCGTGGTGTGCCTGTTCGCCGGCATGGCCCTGATCTCGGCGGGCGAATTGACGGCCCATCTGGCCGACAACCGCCTTACGCACCGGCTGCGCCTGGCGGCCGCGCAGCGGCTGTCCCGGGTGCCGCTGGGCTGGTTCACGGGCAGGGCGTCGGGCGAGGTCAAGCAGGCGATGCAGGACGACATCGGCACGCTGCACAGCCTGACCGCGCATTTCTACACGGCGGTGGGGCGCGCCGCGGGCGGAATCGTGATTTCGGTCATCTACCTGTTCGCGCAGGACTGGCGTCTGGCGTTGGTGGCGTTGCTGCCGTTCCCCGGCTTCTTCCTGTTCCTGCGCCGGGCCATGAAGGCCGG
>JALDYL010000023.1:0-45518 GCA_032153965.1 Achromobacter sp.
GTCACGCTCCGCTCAGGGCATCCAGTTTCAGTTGCACAACCTGGGTCAGGGGATTGGCCGTACCCAGGCCATCAATGGCGCTTTGCCACGCAGCGCGCGCTTCTTCGCGCTTGCCTTGCGCGGCGAGAATGTCGCCGCGGCGATCCGCGAACAAGGCGGCGAAAGCTGCCGGCGGATTGTTCAGTTGCGCCAAGGCGGCATCGTATTGCTTCTGGTCCAGCATCATGCCAGCCAGGCGCAAACGCGCCACGGCTTGCATGGACGGGTTCTTGCCCTGGGCGGCCAGCCATTCCAGCTGCTCGCGGGCGCCTGCATCATCCTTCTGGGCCTGCAGCGCCTGGGCTGCCACCAGGGCGCCGCGCGTGGCGTAGCCGGTGGACGGATATTGCTCGCGCAGCGTGGCTGCGGCGGTCTTGATGCGCACCGAGGAATCGGCGCCGCCCAGGCGGGCCGCGTCTTCCAGCGCTTCGAAGTAACCCATGGCCTGGTTGGCGCGGTGCGATTGATAGGCCTTCCAGCCCCACCAGCCGCCCCAGGCCAGCGCAACCGCCGCCACCAGCGTGACCACCAGGGTGCCGTAACGCGCCCACCACGCCTTGATTGCGTCGAGTTTTTCCTGTTCTTCGAGATCGTATGCCATGCATTAACCCTTGTTATTCAATACGTCGGCCAATCCCGCCAACGGGACTTGCTGTTGGGCCGATTCGCCCTGCGCATCGGCGCGCAGGAACTTGACGCTGGCGGTCTGCGCCGCCACTTCGTCGGCGCCAAGAATAACCGCAACCCGGGCGCCGCTGGCGTCGGCGCGCTTGAATTGCGACTTGAAGCCTGCGGATCCCGCATGCACGATGACCGACAGGCCGGCATCGCGCAGGTCTTCGCCGACCCGGGCAGCCAGGCGCTGCGCCTCTTCGCCCTGGTGCACGACGTAGACGTCGCACTCGGCCGGTTGTTCGACCTGCGCGCTCTGCTCCCAGAGATCCAGCAGGCGCTCCATGCCGATCGCGAAGCCCACCGCAGGCGCGGATTTACCACCCAGCAGTTCGATCAGGCCGTCATAGCGGCCGCCGCCGCACACGGTGCCCTGGGCGCCGAGGCGGTCGGTGACCCACTCGAACACCGTAAGGTTGTAGTAGTCCAGCCCGCGCACCAGGCGCGGATTCAGGCGGTACTCGATACCGGCGTCGGCCAGCCGCTGGCACATGCCATCGAAGTGCGCGCGCGATTCCTCGCCCAGGAAGTCGAACAGGCGCGGCGCGCTGTCGGCCATTTCCTGCATGGCGGGGTTCTTGGTGTCCAGGACGCGCAGGGGATTGCTGTACATGCGGCGCTGGCCGTCTTCGTCCAGGACGTCGCGGTGCTTTTCCAGGTGCTCGATCAGCGCCGCGCGGTGGGCGGCGCGTTCGGCCGGCTGGCCCAGCGAATTCAGCTCCAGGCGCACGTCGGTCAGGCCCAGCAGCTTCCACAGGCGCGCCAACATGACGATGAGCTCGGCGTCCACATCGGGACCCGCGAAGCCCAGGGCCTCGACGTCGATCTGGTGGAACTGGCGATAGCGGCCGCGTTGCGGACGCTCGCGGCGGAACACGGGACCGATGGAATAGACGCGCTGCGGGCGGTCGTAGAGCAGATTGTGTTCGATGGACGCGCGCACGATGCCAGCCGTCATTTCAGGACGCATGGTCAGCAGTTCTTCGTCGGGCCCGTCGGGGAAGGTGTACATCTCTTTTTCGACGATGTCGGTGACTTCGCCGATGCCGCGCGCGAACAGGCGCGTATGCTCAAGCACGGGCGTACGCACATTGCGATAGCCGTAGCCGCGCAGCCAGCCGCGCACGATTTCCTCGAATTGCTCCCAGCGGGCGCTCGCCCCCGGCAACAGATCATTCATGCCGCGTATGGCGGCGACTTTCTGGAAAGCTTGAGTCATCTTGATCATGCCGCATCGCGCGCCGGCAAGCGCGCTAGCGGCCACACCCTTACTTTAATGAGAGGCAGGCGCGCCATAGCGGCGCGCGACGTAGTCTTCGACAATGGCCTGGAACTCTTCGGCAATATGATCGCCCTTGAGCGTGACCGTGCGTTCGCCGTCGACGAATACCGGCGCCGCCGGCACTTCCCCAGTGCCAGGCAGGCTGATGCCGATATCGGCATGGCGGCTTTCGCCCGGCCCATTGACCACACAGCCCATGACCGCGACGTTCATGCTTTCGACGCCGGGATACTGGGCGCGCCAGAGCGGCATCTGGCGGCGCAGGTAGGTCTGGATGCTATCGGCCAGTTCCTGGAAGAACGTGCTGCTGGTACGGCCACAGCCGGGGCAGGCGACGACCATGGGCGTGAAGGCGCGCAACCCCATGGTCTGCAGGATTTCCTGCGCCACGATGGCTTCGCGGCTGCGGTCGCCGCCAGGTTCGGGCGTGAGCGAAATACGGATGGTGTCGCCAATGCCTTGCTGCAGCAGCACGGCCAGCGCGGCGGTGGAAGCCACGATGCCCTTGCTGCCCATGCCGGCTTCGGTCAGGCCCAGATGCAGCGGGTAGTCACAGCGCGCGGACAGGTCGCGATACACCGCGATCAGGTCCTGCACGTGGCTGACCTTGCAGGACAGGATGATGGCGTCGCGCCGCAGGCCGAGTTCTTCGGCGCGCTGCGCGTTGCTGATGGCGGACACGACCAGCGCGTCGCGCATCACGGCCTGCGCTTCCCAGGGCTGGGCGCGCAGGTTGTTCTCGTCCATCTTGCGCGCCATCAGCTCGTGATCCAGGCTGCCCCAGTTCACGCCGATGCGCACCGGCTTGTCGTAGCGGCAGGCCACTTCGATCATCTGCGCGAAGTTGTCGTCGCGCCGCTTGCCCCCGCCCATGTTGCCGGGGTTGATGCGGTACTTGGACAGCGCTTGCGCGCATTCCGGGAACTGGGTCAGCAGCTTATGGCCGTTGTAGTGGAAATCGCCCACCAGCGGCACATCCACGCCCATGCGGTCGAGCTGTTCGCGGATGGCGATGACTTCGCGCGCGGCTTCAGGGGTGTTCACCGTGATCCGCACCAGCTCGGAGCCGGCCTGGGCCAGCTCCTTGACCTGGATGGCGGTGGCAATGGCGTCCGCCGTGTCGGTGTTGGTCATGGACTGGACCACGACCGGGGCGTCGCCGCCGATCTTCACGACACGGTCGCCCCACTTCACCGCCACCGAACGCGTGGCGCGGCGCTCTGCCGCCCCCACGGAGGGAGGCGGAGCGTCCTGGCAAGGCAGAGAGGATTCTTGCATCGGTGGAACCGGGTTGTTACTTGGTCGACTTCGGCAGCCAGTCCGACGGCAGCCAGTGCTGCGGCAGCCAGCCTTGCCAGAAGGCATACGCCACGCCGGCGGCCAGCACCAGCACGATGGCGATGAGCCAGCCCCAGGAGGTCGAGGACGAGCGGTCGTCATCGGCGCCGGACTGGGGAATGGAATGCGCCGAATGCAGGGCGCCCGGGCTGAGCTTCACCGGGCCGGTAACGCGCGCCTTGGGGTCGAGCGAATCGACGATGGCCTGCGAGTCCGCGCCCAGCAGGCGCGCATAGTTGCGCACCAGGCCGCGCAGCGAAACGCCGGTGGGCAGGTTGGCCCACTGCTCGTTTTCTAGGGCTTCGATCTGCTTCGTGGAAAACTTGATGCGGCTGGACACTTCGTCGAGCGACCAGCCCTTGGACTGGCGCAGCGCGCGCAATGCCGAGCCGATGCCGCCCACAGCGCCTGCGGGAGTTTCTGAAACTGCAGAAGCGAAATCCTGCGTCATGCGTGCACCTGTTTAATTGGTATGGTCTGGCGCTGTGCGGCGTTCCGTTCCGTGATCCGGGTTCGGTCGCGCACTTCTCCGGCCAGTTGGCCACAGGCCGCATCGATATCGTCGCCCCGGGTCTTGCGCACGGTGGTGATGATGCCGGCATCCATCAGACGCTGGGCAAACACCTTCACCCGTGCCGAGTTCGAGCGCTTCAGGCCGGACTCGGGAAAGGGGTTGAACGGAATCAGATTGAGCTTGCAGCGCAGCTGGCGTGCAATTTGGATCAGTTCCTTGGCGTGCTGGTCGGTATCGTTGATGCCGTCCAGCATGCAGTATTCAAAAGTGATGAAGTCGCGCGGGGCGAACGCCAGATAGCGTTCGCAAGCAGCCAGCAGCTCCTTCAACGGGTACTTCTTGTTCAGCGGCACCAGCTCGTCGCGCAGCGCATCGTTGGGCGCGTGCAGCGAAACGGCCAGCGCCACGGGACAGTCCTGCGACAGCCGGTCCATCATGGGGACCACGCCGGAGGTGGATACGGTGACGCGGCGGCGCGACAGGCCATAGGCGTTGTCGTCCAGCATCAGGCGCAAGGCGGGCAGAACCTGGTCGTAGTTGAGCAGGGGTTCGCCCATGCCCATCATGACCACGTTGCTGATGACGCGGGTGTCTTCGGTGGCGCGGGCGCTTTCCAGGCGGGCGGTGCCGATGTCGGCCTCCAGCACGCGCTTGGCCCACCACAGCTGGCCGATGATCTCGCTGGTCTTCAGGTTGCGGTTGAAGCCTTGGTGCCCGGTCGAGCAGAAGCGGCAGTTCACCACGCATCCGGCCTGGCTGGAAATGCATAGCGTGCCGCGGTCGTCCTCGGGAATGAAGACGGTTTCGATGGCATTGCCCTGCCCCACGTCGAACAGCCACTTGCGGGTGCCGTCGGTCGAGCGCTGCTCGATGTTGACGGGCAATGCCTCGATGCGGCAGTGCGTTGCAAGCTGGCTGCGGAATTCGCGGGCCAGGTCGGTCATGGCGTCGAACGAATCGGCGCCACGCTGGTGCATCCAGCGCTGCAACTGGCGAGCCCGAAACGGCTTGCCGCCCCACTTTCCGACCAGTTCGGACAGGGCGGAGCCGTCAAGCCCCAGCAGATTGATTCGTTCGACGGATTCCATGACCTGGGTAAAACTCAAAAGCTAGAACAGATGTTCCGCGAAAATCAACGGCTGTGGATGTTGATTTCGGGGAAGAAGAAGGCGATTTCGACAGCGGCCGTTTCCGGAGCGTCCGAGCCGTGCACGGCGTTGGCGTCGATGCTGTCGGCGAAGTCGGCGCGGATGGTGCCGGCTGCCGCCTTCTTGGGGTCCGTGGCGCCCATCAGGTCGCGGTTCTTCAGGATGGCGTCTTCGCCTTCCAGGACTTGCACGAACACGGGGCCCGAGATCATGAAGTCGACCAGGTCCTTGAAGAAGGGGCGTTCCTTGTGCACGGCGTAGAAACGCTCGGCGTCGGCGCGCGACAGCTGGACCAGACGGGCGGCGATGACCTTCAGGCCGGCTTGCTCGAAACGGCCGACGATCTGGCCGATGACGTTCTTGGCAACGGCGTCGGGCTTGATGATCGAGAGGGTGCGTTGAATGGACATAAGAACTCCGAAAACTGATTTCTGACTGGTTTCTGATGAATTGCCTGGCGTGGCTCTGCGCTTGTCGGTGTCACCCTTGAAGCGTCATCGCGCTGTTGGCGCACGGGCGGTCCGAAACGAATGCATGTTTCGGGCCGTCCCGAACCACTGGACCAAGGCAGGGATTCGACACTGCCTACCTGTCGGACTCACCCGGAATCCTCAATGAATTCAGGGACTTCTAAAAGGTTTACAGTAACCCGGTATTCTAACACGCTGAGAAGACCGCATTACATCTTAAAATGTGCGGTTTGCCGCCCGCACCCTTAGCCCGGGCGCCCCTGTTTGCCGGAACCCTGCAATGACTCAAGCTGCCCCCCCGAACGCCGCGAATGCCGCGAGCGACACCCAGGAACTCTCCAAGAGCTTCGAACCCTCCGCGCTGGAATCCCGCTGGTACGCCGAGTGGGACAAGCGCGGGTACTTCACGGCGGGCCAGCATGTAAAAACGGGGACCGAAAGCCAGCCCTACGTCATCCAGTTCCCGCCGCCCAACGTGACGGGCACCCTGCACATGGGCCACGCCTTCAACCAGACCATCATGGACGGCCTGGTGCGCTACCACCGGATGCGGGGCGACGACACCGTATTCATTCCGGGCACCGACCACGCCGGCATCGCCACGCAGATCGTGGTTGAGAGACAGCTGGACGCCGAGAAGGTTTCCCGCCACGACCTCGGCCGCGAAAAATTCGTGGAAAAGGTGTGGGAATGGAAGGAAAAGTCTGGCAACGCCATTACCGAGCAAGTCCGCCGCCTGGGCGCCTCGGCCGACTGGCCGCGCGAATATTTCACCATGGACGACCGCATGTCGCGCGGCGTGGTGGAGACCTTCGTGCGCCTGCATAAACAGGGACTGATCTACCGCGGCAAGCGCCTGGTCAACTGGGACCCGAAGCTGCTGACCGCCGTGTCGGACCTGGAAGTCCAGTCCGAGGAAACCGACGGCCACATGTGGCACATCCTTTACCCCTTCGTCGACGGCCCGCAAACCATCGTCGACAAGGACGGCCAGACGGTCACGCTGCGCGGCCTGACCATCGCCACCACCCGCCCGGAAACCATGCTGGCCGACGGCGCGCTTTGCGTGCACCCTGAAGACCCGCGCTACAAGCACCTGGTCGGCAAGGAAGTGGAGCTGCCGCTGTGCGACCGCAACATCCCCATCATCGCGGATGATTTCGTCGACCCGGAATTCGGCACGGGCTGCGTGAAGATCACCGGCGCCCACGACTTCAACGACTATGCCTGCGCGATGCGCCACGATCTGCCCCTGATCGTGATCTTCACGCTGGACGCCCACATCAACGAAAACGGCCCCAAGCAGTTCCAGGGCATGGAACGCTACCAGGCCCGCAAGGCCGTGGTGGCGCAACTGGAGGCCGAGGGCTACCTGGTCAAGGTCGAGCCGCACAAGATGATGCAGCCCAAGGGCGACCGCACCGGCGTCGTGCTGGAGCCGATGCTGACGGACCAATGGTTCGTGGCCATGAGCAAGCCCGCTCCCGAAGGCACGCTGAACCCGGGCAAGAGCATTACCGAGGTCGCGCTGGAAGTGGTGGCCGACGGCCGCATCCAGTTCTACCCGGACAACTGGACCACCATCTACAACCAGTGGCTCAATAACATCCAGGACTGGTGCATTTCGCGCCAGCTCTGGTGGGGCCACCAGATCCCGGCCTGGTACTCGGAAGACGGCCAGATCTTTGTGGCGCATGACGAAGCCGAAGCCACGGCCCAGGCCCGCGCGGCCGGCGTGACCGGCGAACTCAAGCGCGACCCGGACGTGCTGGACACCTGGTTCTCGTCGGGCCTGGTGCCCTTCACCACGCTGGGCTGGCCGGAAAACACCCCGGACCTGCAGCGCTACCTGCCGTCCAGCGTGCTGGTCACGGGCTTTGACATCATCTTCTTCTGGGTGGCCCGCATGGTCATGCTGACCACCCACATGACCGGCCACATCCCGTTCAAGCACGTCTACGTGCACGGCCTGATCCGCGACGCGGACGGCCAGAAGATGAGCAAATCCAAGGGCAACACGCTGGATCCGGTCGACCTGATCGACGGCGTCGACCTGGACGGACTGGTGGCCAAGCGCACCTACGGCCTGATGAACCCCAAGCAGGCCGGCGCCATCGAGAAAGCCACGCGCCGCCAGTACCCGGACGGCATCCCTGCTTTCGGCACCGACGCGCTGCGCTTCACCATGGCCGCCTACGCCACGCTGGGCCGCAACATCAACTTCGACCTGAAGCGCTGCGAGGGCTACCGCAACTTCTGCAACAAGCTGTGGAACGCCACGCGCTTCGTGCTGATGAACACCGAAGGCCACGACCTGACCGGCCCGGAAACCGGCGAAACGTCCTTCGTGGACCGCTGGATCGTCAGCCAGCTGCAGGCGCTGGAGGCCGACGTGGCACGCGGCTTTGCCGACTACCGCTTCGACAATATCGCCAATTCGCTCTATCGCTACGTGTGGGACGAGTACTGCGACTGGTACGTGGAGCTGGCCAAGGTGCAGATCCAGACCGGCACGCCGGCCCAGCAGCTCGGCACGCGCCGCACGCTGATCCGCGTGCTGGAAGGCGTGCTGCGCCTGGCGCACCCGATCATTCCGTTCATCACGGAAGAGCTGTGGCAAAAGGTGTCGCTGGTGGCCGGCAAGCGCAAGGAAGGCGTCGCTGACAGCGTCAGCGTCCAGCCCTACCCGCAGGCCAACCCCGCCGCGGTCGACACCGCCGCCGAAGCCGACGTCGCCGAACTGAAGGCCCAGGTCGAAGCCGTGCGCGCATTGCGCGGCGAGATGAACCTGTCACCCGCCCAGAAGGTGCCGCTGTGCGCCCAGGGCGACGCGCCCACCCTGACCCGCAACGCGCCGTACCTGGCCGCCCTGGCCAAACTGAGCCAGGTCGATGTGCTCGACGCCCTGCCCGACGCCGGCGCGCCGGTCCAGGTCGTGGGCGCAAGCCGCCTGATGCTGCACGTCGAAATCGACGTGGCAGCGGAACGCGTGCGCCTGGACAAGGAAATCGCGCGCCTGGAAGGCGAGATCGCCAAGGCCAACGGCAAGCTGTCGAACGCCAGTTTCGTCGAGCGCGCGCCGGCCGCCGTGGTCGAACAGGAAAAGGCGCGCATGGCGCAATTTGGCGAGACGCTGGAAAAGGTGCGTGAACAACGCGCCAAGCTGGGCAACTAAACCCAAGCGCTGAGTTGAAAGCAAAAAAACCCCGGACGCTGTTCCGGGGTTTTTGTTTGTCTATCGCGGCAAGGCATGCCCCGCGCGAGGATCGCCGCCAAGCACGCGGCCAAGGAAGCTTCAGGAAACCTTGGGCGGCTTGGGCCGGGACGGCCGGCGCCGCTTGGCCGGCTCGGGCAGAGGAGTACCCGCCAGCTCGGCCAGATAGCGCTCGTCGGCCAGGGTCAACGCCCCTTTTGCGCGGGCAGCTTCGATCAACTCCGGGCGTCGGGCAACCGTCAGCTCGAGCGAACGCTCACGCCGCCAGCGGGTAATGTTCGCGTGATGCCCACTAAGCAGGGGCGCCGGCACGCACGCGCCTTCGTAGACCTCGGGCCGCGTGTAGTGCGGACTGTCCAGCAGGCCCGACAAAGCGTCGTTGAATGAGTCCTGCAGCGCGGATTCGCCATCGTTGAGCACGCCGGGCAACAGCCGCACCGCGGCGTCGATCACGGCAAGCGCGGCGATCTCGCCGCCCGACAGCACGAAGTCGCCCAGCGAGATTTCCTGCGTGACGCAGCGCGCAATGAAACGCTGGTCCACGCCTTCGTAGCGGCCGCAAATGAGGATCAAACCCTCGCTTGCAGCCAGGGATTCGGCGCCCGCCTGATCGTAGCGCCGACCGACCGGAGCCAGCAGCGCGACAGGGGCGCGGCCCAGGCCCAGCGCGGCGCGCGCTTCCTGGGCGGCATTGACGGCGGCTTCCAGAGGACCCGCCATCATCACCATGCCGGGGCCGCCGCCGTAAGGGCGATCGTCCACGGTACGGTGCACGTCGTGCGTGAAATCACGGGGATTCCAGGCATGCAGGGACCACCGACCCTGGGCATGCGCCCGGCCGGTGACACCCAGGTCCCGCACCACCCCGAACATTTCGGGAAAGAGCGTAACGACGTCTATACGCATCAAATATCCGCCGGCCAGTCGCTGTCTATGCGGCGAGCTGACAGATCGACGGCGTTTATGTGCGCGCGCACGAACGGAACAAGCATTTCGGCGGGCCGACCCTTGGCGTTCAGGACGGGCTCGGGGCCTTCAGCCCCCGCCGTTTGGCGCAAGACCCTCAGAACGGCATGGGCGCCGTTGTCGAGGACCTCGTCGACCACGCCCAGCAGCGCAGGCTCACCGTTGGCGCTGGTGTACAGCGCGCAACCGATGAGATCGACCCAGTAGTATTCGTCTTCCTCGGGCGCGGGGAAGGATCCCCGCGGCGCCTGCACGGAACAACCGCGCAGGGCTTCGGCCTGATCGCGGTCCGCAATGCCAGCCAGCTGAGCCACCACGGTGGCCCCTTGCGAACGGGCTTGCACGACCTTGTATGCGACAGGCGCAGACGCGACAACGCCCCGCGCCAATTCAGGCACAGGGCGAGTCAACCACCATTGAGATGCTGAGAGCAGCACTTCGGCATTGGCCGAATGTGGCTGCACTTTAACCCAGCCTTTCACACCGTAGGCTGCACTGATGCGGCCCAGCTCGATCAAATCCGTCGGCGCCGCGTTGGAGGTTGCGGCATCAGGCATGTATCGTGCTCTTGGTAACTATGAAGCAGCTATGAATGGCAGCTTTTAAAGCGCAAAGCCAGGTAAGCGACGCAGGCAATTAAGCCGCGGCGGAAACCTTGGCCGAGTACTCTTTGACCAGACGCTCGACGGCGGGCGACAGCTGGGCGCCATTGCCGGTCCAGTGTTGCACGCGGTCCAGCGCAATGCGCAGGTTTTCCGTGCCTTCGCTGGCTACGGGGTTATAGAAACCCACGCGCTCGATGAAACGGCCGTCGCGACGGTTACGCGAATCGGTGGCCACCAGGTTGTAAAACGGACGCTTCTTGGACCCACCGCGGGCCAGGCGAATCACCACCATAGGTAATCCCTTGAATTAGTTGTGAAAAACGGGAAATTCTAGCACTTAAACAAGCCGGCTGGCAAATGGCTGTGCTGAATTGTGCGTAACGGCGTGATTTGTATCCTAAAACACCACATCCGGGTATTCTACAAACACCAAATAACGGGCCGGGGCCCGCGCCGCAGTTGGAAGTGTAGCCGCCCTGCCCGTCCCGTGCCTGTCTTAGTGCGTAAGAACTCAGTGCGTGTGAAGAAATAACCCGATTGAGGAGATCGGTTTTATGTCGACCTACGCAAGACCCCGCGCTTCGATCCTCCCTGCCGCCTGTCCACGGCGCCGCCACTGCACCTGCTTCAAGCCATCTCCATGACGGCGGCGCAACCCCCGCTCGTCGCTGCCCCCACTTTTCCCCGCAGTTCTCCCCCAACTTCCTCTCACCGGAGGGTGCACCACCATGAAGAACCAGAAATCAGTCTTCGCTCCCGTTGCGCGCCTGGCCCTGGCGGGCTTGCTGGCCGGCACACTGGCCATGCCGCTCGCGGCCTCGGCCCGTGTCGTCGGCGCCGCCCTGACGACCGCCACCGGTAAGGTCACTGCGGTGGACCCCGCCACCCGAACCATCACGCTGCAGGGCGAAAACGGCAATAACGTGGACATCCAGGCCGGCCCCAACATCCGCAACTTCCAGCAGATCAAGCCCGGCGACACGCTGACGCTCGACTACTACGAGTCGGTGGCGGTGGACGTGCGCCCAGCCGGGTCCGGCATTCCCGAGGTCAAGACAGAGACCGCAACCACCCGCAGCGCCCAGGGAGCCATGCCAGCCGGCGCGGCCGGGCGCCAGACCACCATCACTGCCGAGATTTGGCACATCAACAAGAGCGCCAATCTGGTTACGCTGAAAGGTCCGCAAGGCGGCAAGCGCACCATCCAGGTGCAGGACCCCGCCCTGCAGGCGCGCCTGCAGCAATTGAAAGAAGGCGATCTCGTGGATTTCACCATCACCCGGGCAGTCGCCGCAGCCATCCGCAAATAAAGGACAGCACCGCTCAAACAGAAGGGCCCGCCTTGCGGCGGGCCCTTCTGCATTGCGTGCACGGGCCGACAGGCCGGTCAGCGCCGCCGCAGGAAATGCACGCCGCGGCCGTCAATCTCTTGTTGCGCCACCAGCACATTGCCGGTCTGGCGGGCGAACGCCTGGAAGTCACGGATCGCGTTGCGGTCCGTGGTGATGACGCGCAGCACCTCGCCGCTGGCCATCTGCGCCAATGCCTTCTTGGCGCGCAAGATCGGCAAGGGGCAGGTCAGGCCGCTGGCATCGACTTCCTGCTCGAAGGACGGCGCCTGCGCGCCGCCGTCAAGACTGGTATCCGCCCCGCTCATCACAGACGCTCGTCCACCCATTTCTGCACGCTGGCGATCGCCGCGGGCAAGGCTGCCAGGTCGGTGCCGCCACCCATGGCCATGTCGGGACGGCCGCCGCCCTTGCCGCCCACCTGGGCCGCGACGAAGCCGACCAGGTCGCCTGCCTTGACGCGATTGGTCAGGTCGGCGGTGACGCCGCCCACCACGCTGATCTTGCCGTCGGCCGAACCCGCGGCCAGCAGCACGACTGCGGGCTTCAGGCGGTCCTTCAGGTTGTCGACCATGCCGCGCAAGGCCTTGGGGTCCACGTCGCCGATGCTGGCGGCCAGGACCTTGATGCCCTTGACCTCCACCGCGGCACTGGTCGCCAGGTCATTGCCGGCGCTGGCGGCAAGCTTGTTGCGCGACTGTTCCAGATCCTTCTCGAGGCTCTTGACCTGTTCCTGGACCTGGGCGATGCGCGCCGGCAGGTCCGCCGGCGTGCTGCGCAGCATGCCCGCAACCTGGGTCAGCAAGGCGTTCTGGTTCTGCACCCAGGCCAGCGCGTTGTCGCCGGTGATGGCTTCGACCCGGCGCACGCCCGCTGCCACGCCGCCTTCGGACACGATCTTGAAGAAGCCGATGTCGCCCGTGCGGCTGACGTGCGTGCCGCCGCAGAGTTCGCGCGAGAAACCGATGTCGAGCACGCGGACGGTATCGCCGTATTTTTCGCCAAACAGCGCCATGGCGCCGCCCTTGACGGCGTCGTCATAGCCCATGACCTGCGCCACGGTGGGCTGGTTGGCCAGGATCTCGGCGTTGACGATGGCTTCGACGCGAGCGATCTGCTCTGCCGTCAGCGGCGCATCCTGGGCGAAGTCGAAGCGGGTCTTGTCGGGATCCACCAGCGAGCCGCGCTGCTGCACGTGCGCGCCCAGCACCTGGCGCAGCGCCTTGTGCATCAGGTGGGTAGCCGAGTGGTTGCGCACCGTGCGGGCGCGGCGGACCGCGTCCACGCGCGCAAGCAGCGTGTCACCCACGGACAGCGTGCCGGATTCCAGCTCGCCGTGGTGGCCGAAGACGCCGGCCTGGATCTTCAGGGTGTCGGCCACGGCGAAACGCACGCCGTCGGCTTCCAGCAGACCGGTGTCGCCGACCTGGCCGCCTGACTCCGCGTAGAACGGGGTGGCGTCCAGCACCACGACCGCGCTCTGGCCGGCCTTGACCTGCTGGACCTGCGTGCCGTCCACGTACAGGGCCGTGACCTTGACGCCAGCCAGCTCCAGCTTTTCGTAGCCTTCGAAGCGCGTGTCCGCGCCTTCATAGCTCAGGCCTTCGGCCATCTTGAACTTGCCGGCGGCGCGCGCCTGGTCGCGCTGGCGTTCCATGGCGGTTTCGAAGCCGGCCATGTCCACGTCCACTTCGCGTTCGCGGCAGATGTCGGCCGTCAGGTCCACCGGGAACCCGTAGGTGTCGTACAGCGTAAACAGGGTCGTGCCGTCCAGCTGGCTGCCCTTGGGCACATTGGCCAGAGCGGAATCCAGAATGCGCATGCCGTGTTCCAGCGTTTCACCGAAGCGCTCTTCTTCCTGCTTGAGCACCTGGGCGACGCGCTCGGCCGTGGCGGCCAGTTCCGGATAGGCCTCGCCCATTTCGGCGACCAGGTCCGGCACCAGGCGGTGGAAGAACGGCTTGGTCTGGCCCAGCTTGTAGCCGTGGCGCAGCGCGCGGCGGACGATGCGGCGCAGCACGTAGCCGCGGCCTTCGTTGCTGGGAATCACGCCGTCGACGATCAGGAACGAGCAGGCGCGGATGTGGTCGGCGATGACCTTGAGCGAATTGTCTTCCAGGTTCTTGATGCCGGTTTCGCGCGCGGCGGCGGCGATCAGGTGCTGGAACAGATCGATTTCGTAGTTGGAATGCACGTCTTGCAGCACGGCTGCGATGCGCTCCAGGCCCATGCCGGTATCGACACAGGGACGCGGCAGGCGCGGCATGTTGCCGGCGGCATCGCGTTCGAACTGCATGAACACCAGGTTCCAGATCTCGATGTAGCGGTCGCCGTCTTCCTCGGGCGATCCCGGGGGGCCGCCCCAGATCTCCGGACCGTGGTCATAGAAGATTTCCGAGCACGGACCGCAAGGACCGGTGTCCGCCATCTGCCAGAAGTTGTCCGAGGCGTAGCGCGCGCCCTTGTTGTCGCCGATGCGGATGATGCGCTCGGCCGGCACGCCGACTTCCTTGGCCCAGATGTCGTAGGCTTCGTCGTCTTCCTGGTAGACCGTGACCCAGAGCTTCTCGGCGGGCAGCTTGTAGACCTGGGTCAGCAGTTCCCAGGCGTACTGGATGGCGTCGCGCTTGAAGTAGTCGCCAAAGCTGAAATTGCCCAGCATTTCGAAGAACGTATGGTGGCGGGCGGTATAGCCCACGTTCTCCAGGTCGTTGTGCTTGCCGCCGGCGCGCACGCTGCGCTGCGACGAGGTGGCACGCGTATAGGACCGCGATTCCTTGCCCGTGAAGACGTCCTTGAACTGGACCATGCCCGAATTGGTGAAGAGCAAAGTCGGATCGTTGCCGGGGACGAGCGACGACGAGGGAACAATGGTGTGTCCCTTGGACTTGAAGAATTGCAGAAACTGCTGGCGAATCTCGGAGGATTTCATCGTGGGCGAAGCAGAATTTAGGCGAATTTTTGATTATAGAGGGTTGGCGGGCATCCCAGGAAAAGAGGCCATGCGGCAGCTTCAGCGCACGCAGACGTAGCCTGTGGTCCGGCCCATCGCCTCGTTCCAGTCGTCCCGTCCGGAAACCGCCACGGCCGTATAGCCGCCGGGGCAGGAACAAGCGCCGGTGCGGGGATTCACCATGGTTCGGTTACAACCAAACGGAAAATTGAGGCTGTACGCCCCGCCGAAGCCGCCGCTGGCCGGCGCCCAGACCTGGGACTGGCATGTCAGCAGCTCTCCTTGTTCCGAGGTTGCCACGGTGCCGTTCGCGACGCCGCATTGCTGCCCCGCGCTGGCGCGCGCGCCGACCTTGAGGTAGGAACCCACCTGAGCCGAGGATGCAACGCTCAGCTCCCCCTGCAGCTGTGGATCGCGCGTATCCCGGACCCTGACATAACGGTCCAGATCCAGCCCCCCGGCCCCGGTTCCCGCCCACAGGGCGAGCGTACCTGGCGCGTAGGCTGGCCCGCCAGACGCCAGGGGATTGGCGAAACTGAAAGCCGCGCCCCGCACCAAACCGGGTGACGCCGGCCACACCGCCCCGCCGTAACCACCGGCGGCCTCGATCACCGCGGCGATGCCGGTCAGATCCGGCGATTGCGTCCCCGTTTTTATCAGCGGCGTAGCGCTGTAGACCAGCCCATCCACCCGGCAGCGTTCGCCAGGGCATGCCTGCGACCTGGCGATCCTGATCTGCGCGGCGAAACCCATGGCGGAACGCTCGGGGAAATCGGCAGGCAGCAGCCCCACGCCTCGCAATTCGCCTACGGTGGGCGCCAGCGGGTCCGCGAACAGCGGATCTCCCTTTTCGCTGCGGGGCACATCCCCTTTGGCGAGGACGGCGGAATGCCGCGCCAACACCTCGACCACAGCCAGGCGGATCTGCGTCAACCATACGCCGGCGGCACGGGCTGCTGCGTCCTCGATCCGCTGCACCACCTGGCCGGAGGCCCAGATGGCCGCCATGGCGCTCAAGGCCAACGCCACTACCAGACCCGGCAGTGAGAATCCGTGCTGACCCGGCCACATCGCGGCGACAAGCGTTGGGGCCGTCATGACGCATGCGGGCCTTTTCATTTTGCGACGAACACGAAGGTGTTGACGTCGCCCGGACTGCACTGGGCCTGAGCCTGGGCCGCGCGGTAAGGCACGCTGGGCGTTGCGAACGCATCCTTCACGATCCTGAGGCCGCCTCCCGCGCCGCCGATCGAGATGGTTTCCGACATCCGCTGCAGCACCGAGGCCAGCGACGGACATGCGGCCTGGCTGACATTGCTCAGCTTGATGGAGAATGCTGAACCCTGTCCCGCGCTGCCGAACGAGGCGGCCGCGACCTCGACCACGCCGTTGCCCCCGACGCCGCTGCCGCCCAGGCCATGGGCGATGCGTGCCGCGCCCCCTGTTCCGTCTACCGCCAAGACGCTGGATTCCCGCAGGGCATTGGCCATGGCGCCTGTGTCCAGGCCGGCGTAGGGCGTGATCCCGCCGCCTTGCGCATTGGTTTTCATGCTGGCGATGAAACGCTGCAATTCCTCGCCCACCTTGGGAACCTTGTTCTCAACCACGTAGGCGCCGATGGCCGGAATGCCGACGATCGCGATCAGCAGAACGATTGCGGTGACGATGGACACTTCCATCAACGAAAAGCCTAGCTGCCGGCTTGCGCGGAATTGGACTGCATGAACATGGTGCATGGTTGCTTTCCTCGTGAGATAAGGCGAGCGGGCCGCCAAGCGCCGCCTGCCTGAATAGCCACTATTGGCTGGCATAGAAATTGGTCAGCGCATGGCGCAGTTCGTCGATCACGCCGTAGTGCCAAAGCGTGATGCCCAGCACGGCGGCCAGGGATGAGAGCAGCAGCGACCAGCGCAACGCCGATGCCTGCCGCCGCACCCGCGCCAGCAGGCGCGACTCGATGCGCTGGCGCACTTGCGCGAGCCCGGCCTCCATGCCCAGGGCGTCCATCATGTCGGCCATGTACCACCAGGTGTCCGCATCGAGCAGGCCCGTGCCGAAGATCTCCGGACCGGTCTGGCCGCCGTCTATCCGCCCCAGCATGTCCAGCAGATGCGCATGCATCCAGGGCGCGGCATCACGCGCCTGCACGGCCAGCGCGCGCCGCAGACGGGTGTCGGCCGCGCCATGCTGCCTGACCAGCACGGCCAGCAGCGCAAGAAAGCGGATGGCGTGGAAATCCCGGTAGAGCCGCCACAGCAGCCAGCCATCCAGCCGCGGCCGCAGGGTTCCGATATAGCGGGGCAGCGACCACAGGCTCAACAAGGCCAGGCCCAACAGCAACACCAGCCACAGGGCCAGCCATTGCCTCAGACCCTGGGCCAGCGCAAACAGCGCGCGCGTCAGGCGGCCGTAGTCTTCCACCGGCACGGCCTGGAACACCTGCTGCAGGCGCGGGACGCTGAAGAAAGGAATGGCGCATAGCAGGGCGAATGCGACCGCCGCCGCCGCAACGCCAGCCGCCGCCGCCGAGACCAGCGCCCACCACGCATCCGTGGCCAGACGAACGGCCCGCGCCACATCGCGCAACGCGGCGGATAGATCGCCGCCCTCCTCCTGCACGCAGCTGAGCAGCAGGCATTCGCTGGACGGCAGCGTGTCCGTCCAGGCCGCGCCCAGATCGCCGCCGGCCTCCAGGTACATGGCCGCCCAATGCCTCGATAGCCGGCCGCGCACGGTATCTTCGCCATGACGGCGCGCGTCATCCTCGAAGACGTCGCGCAGGTTCTTGCGGCCTTGCGTGCCTTCGACCAGGTCCGCCAGATACTCGTAGTAGTCTGCGCGCCCCGCCCGAAAGCGCAATGCGTCCAGGCGCAGCAACAAGGATTGGCCGGAAGGCGCACTGCCGAAAGCACGCAGCGACAGCGGCCTAGCCATGGTCGCCCCGGACGGATCCGCCCCCCGGCACGGGCAAGGCGGCGGGAACATCGAAGCGGCGCAGCAGGGAACGGGGATCGACTTCTCCGCGGCTGACCTTGTACAGGGCGCAGTCCCGCGCCAGCGCACCGCGCGTGGCATCGCTGCGCCAGGCAACAGGCCCGGCGGCCTCGGCCTGGCGCTTGAGCCCCACGTTGTCGCGCGCGCGCACGCGTTCAAGAAAGCCCTCGACGCGTTCGGGTTCGAGCATTTCAGCCGCCACGCTGCGTCCTGCTATGCCGTTCAATTCAGGCAATTGCTCACGTCTGCAGGCGCTGCAACCCGCCGCGTTCCTGACCCTGAGCGCGGCGGAATCCAGCAGGAACTCCTGCTGCATTCGTTTCAACCATGTCCGCCAGGCGGGGCGCTTGCCGCCTGCGGCGGATCTCGACCAAAGGCTGTCCACCGGCAGCGAACAATGGCTGCACAGGCGCGGCAGCAAGGTCTGGTAGACCAAGAGCTTGAGTATGCCGGGCGTGGCCAGAAAATCGCGCGACACGCCGATCGCGTCCGATGCCAGGCGTTCGGGTATCAGCACGGCGCCAGCGGCGTGGGTGGTGGTGTACAGGCTGACGCCGGAACCGGCCAGGTCCATGAACGCGCGGCCGGTATCGATGTCCCGGATCTCGCCGATGAGCAAATCGTTCATCGCCGAGCGCTTGATGGTCTTGAGCTTGGCATCGAACGCCGGCCAGGCCGATTCGGCCAGAGCGCCCCCCAGCGTGTTCTGCAAGGCATTGTCGATGATGTACTCGACCGGATCTTCCAGAGTGATGGCCTTGCGGGTGGGAGCGATGCCGCGCATCAGCGTCGCGATGGTGGTCGATTTGCCGGAACCGACCACGCCCGCCAACACGATGGCCCCGCCTTCGCGCTCGCGTGCCCGGGCCAGGGTTTCGACCTGCGCGGGCAGATAGCCCAGAGCGAGCAGATCGGCGTTGGCGGTCGCGTCCAGCCGCAAGATGCGCAGGCAGACCGAAGGCCCGGCATCGGCGGCCAGCGAAGCCCAGCGCAGCACGATGGGTACGCCATCGATGTCCAGTCCGATGCGTCCTTGCTGCTCCAGCGCCGGGTCGAACACCGCGCCGTTGCCGCCCCTGACATCCATCCAGGCCACCGCCAGGACCTCCAGCAGCGTCGCGTTGGACAGGCCGGCAAAGCGTTCCGTGCCGACGTATTCCCCGCCGATCGTGTAGCGGATCTCGCAGGACTCACGCCGCCGGTTGACGTTGATGTGCACGTCGCTCGCCCCCTGGCCCACGCCCCAGCGCACGATGTCGAGGAACAGCGCGGCCAGGGCCGAGGCGCGCTCCTGCCGTCGATCCTTGCCGCGGCCGGCCCCCCCAGGAGCCGCCAACTGCCCCCGGGCGATCATCAGCAGCAGCGGCGCGGGCAACTGGTAGCGCGGCACTTGCGCCAGCCGGTAGCCCTGCGCCTGCACCATGCGTTCGACTTCGTCGATCTGGTCGCCCAGCGTGTAGTCCTTTACCGCGAACACGGCGACCTCGCCGCTTTCGAGCTGCACGGGGCACAACCTGCCGGCGAGCGCCGCGAGATCGAAATCGCGTCCGAGCGCCCGCACGAATGCGGGTTGCAAGCGGGCGATGTCTTCGGGCGTCTGGAGCCGGGGCGGTTCCCAAGCCGCTGCAGTGGAGGGCGCCGCAACGGGCTGCAAAGCATGCACAGTCATGGCTGGCCCCTGCCCGCATCGACGCAGGCGATGCGTTCGGTATCGCCGCGCCGCAGCCTCACGCAACTGTCGTCGATAGCCAGCAACTGATAGGCGCGGGCGTCGCCGCCTCCCGCGACGGGCTCACCCCTGCCCGCCTGATAGCGCAGCACGGCGCCATTGACGGCAATGTCGGCGCTCAAGCGCCGCGCGAGGCCGAAGATGGCCATCACCCGGATTTCGTCGGATGCCCTGACGGGCGGCGCCGCCTGTGTCACGGGCTCGGATCCGGGACGGCACAGGCCGGGAACCCGGCAGTCCGCCAAGGCGGCTGCGGCGTCCGCGCGCAGCAAGGCGCGCACGGTTTCCGTCTCGGGCCAGGGCCGCGGCTCCTCGGCGCCTTGCGGCGATGGTTGGCCATGAGCGGCCGGCGCCAAGGCGGCCGACAAGAGCAGACGCCCGATGAATCCTGCCGCGGCATTCGGATGCGCAACGGCGGCCCTATTCCTGTTCATAAAGTTCTCCCTGTAGTTCGGCGACCAGCGTGCTGGCAACCAGCGTGGGCCTGGGTTGCGCCTGGAGGTCCAGCGACAGGCGGGACCATCTGGCCGCCGCGACGGCGCCGTCCAGCAACGCGAAGGAACGCAACGGCCCCCGCAAGGTGATGGCGCGGCTGCGGACGGCAGGCCGCGCCGCCATCGTGGCGCCGGCCTGAGCGGCGGCGGACTGGGGTTGTGGCGGCAAGGACAGCGGCAGCGCCGACGCAAGGATCACGGAAGTGAAAGCCGCCCGCATGCGCTGCAACGCAGCGATCAGCCCGGTATCGACTTGCAGCGCAGTGGGCAGGACAAGGTCCGCCAACCCCACCGGCGAGGACCCCATGCGCCATGACAGCGTGGCTTCTTCCAGCGGCTGGAATGTCACCTGCCAGCCGACGGGCCGCAGCGCGTGCAGAACGTCGTTGGCGGCCAGCGGATGGGCGCGGACATAGACCGCCGAGCAATTCCAGGCCTGCTCCGCGGCCAGGCAGCGCGCACGGCTCAGCGCCCAGCCGCGCACTTGTATGGGCAGCCTGCCCAAGCCGTCCAGCAAGCGGGTGACCTCGGCGGGGGCGTGGACCACCGTGTTTCGCAGCAGTGCCAGATACGGATCCGGCGGCGAGGGCAGATCCTCTGGACCGGCATGACTGGACGAGTCGCGGCCCGACCATGGCGCGATCACGCGCTCCCATATAGGCGGGGCAAAGGCGGCAAGCCCCGCGCAGGCCAGAAACAGACGGAATGCGAGCGGCAGTTCGGCCCAGCGCGAGGACAAGCCGACCAGGCGGGCAGCCGGGTCCGCCGCCTGCATCAACATGGCCCAGGCTTCATCGGCGGCCTGCGCCGGCAACGCAGGCCGCTGGGCACGCAACAGCGCCTGCTCGCGCAAGGCCTCATCGAGCGTGGCGAACACCCTGTCCGCCTGCGACAGCACGGTGCCGCGCTGGGCCGCCACCAGCCAATGGCCGCCACTGGGCAAGCGGATCAGGCTGTGGCCTCCGTCCGGGTACAACAGGGCGTATAACTGGGCGGCGGCCTGGATGTGCCCATGTCTGCGCCGCCCCGCCCGCGCGCCGCTGCGCCACGACGCACGCAAGCGGCCATAGCCCGCCACCATGGCCGGCGCCCCGCCGACGACATAGTGGCTGGCCCGCAGGCGGCGTCCTCGCGAGCGGGCCAGCGCGGAAATGTTGGAACCGATCAGGGCGAACCAGCGCAGGCCGAAGGCCAGGGTGCGGCTCGTGTCGGGGACATCAAGCAACAAGGTGGGAGGAAGGCGTTCCATGCCTAGTACCCCTCCTCGACCTGGGCGGTCACCAGCACCAGGGTCGTCATGCGTTCCGATACAGCGCTGTCCAGGCCGCCCGCGATGAGCGGCAGCCCCGGCGCGAGCCGTTGGCGGTCATGCTGTTCCTGGCTGCGATCGAAACCGGAAACGATGATGGGCTGGCCGGGACGCAGTTCGACCTGCTGCACCGTGCCGTTGCCGTCTATCGTGACCTGCTGGACCTGCACCTGGTTGCCGCGTTCGCCGAACGTGATGGTCTTCAAGGGTTGGGCGACCGCGTTGTCATAGGCGAGCGACAACAGGATCTGGCCGTCCTCCTGGATGTCCGGCAACAGCGTCAGGAACGAACCTACCGTTTCTTCCTTTTGGCTTATGGACACCGCGGGCAGCGAACCGTTGGCGCCTCCCGCCGTGGTGCCCGGGACCGCAGTGCTCTGCACCCGGTCGATGTAGCTGAACGTAGTTCTTACCGCATGAGTCACCGGGCGACGGTTCAAGGTCAGGATGGGAACCTTGTTATGCCGCACGACGGCGCCCATCGTGCTGAGCGCGGAGATGATGGCCTGCGAGCCTTGGAATGGTCCCCTGGCCATGGCAGCGTCCAGGCTGCCCCCGCCCGATCCGGCGCCGGGCAGCGCCAGCCGCGCCGCCGCTCCCGCTGCCGCGTAGACGATGTTCCAGTCGATGCCGCCGGAAACGGTGTCGTTGGCAACGACCGTGATTTCCTCGAACACCAGCCGCACCCGCCGGGTCAACGCCTTGTTCTCGCGCTCGAGGTAGCGGGCGACGCGTTCCAGCGCCTCGGGCGTATCCGTGACGACGATCGAGGTGGCGCCTTCGACCGCTTCGGCGACCACGCCGGAACGCGTCAGGAACGGCGCGATGTTGGCGCGCAGGACGGCCATCGCGTCGTGCTGCCCCGCCGACAAGGAGGTGTTGGAGGTGCTTTCAAAGCCTTCGCCCTCCGGACTGCCCTCGCGGCCCAGGCGCACATCCACTTTGCTGGTCAGCGACAAGGCGCGCAAATCGAACACGCGGGTCTCGGTGCGGTAGAACTCGAGCGCGTTATGTTCGTAGCGCCAATGCACCGAGAAACGCGCAGCCAGCGTATCCAGCAAGTCGGCTAGCGGCTGCCCGCCAGCGCGGATCTCCAGGCTGGCCGGCGCCGGAACGGACAAGGCGCCGTTGACGGCCAGCCGGGGCAGGAACATTTCCAGCGGCAGCAAGGCGTCCGGCCGCACCCGCACCGCGATGCCGGTGGCCGCGGTCAGGCGCTGGGCCAGCGCCGGCAGGTCGGCGTCGTCGGCCAGTATCAAGGTGGTCCGCACGTTCTCGCGCAGTGCGGGCGGCAGCGCCACTTCTCGCGCCAGCGGTTGCGGCTTGCCGGCAAGCCAGGGCGTGGCGACATCCTGGGCCGCGACGCGCGCGGCGCGGTCCGACAGCCCTTCGGCAAAGGCCTGATGGGTGTCGGCCACCTTGGCTTGCCGTGCGTGCGCCGCACGGCGCTGATCGGCAACCTGCTGCGACACCGCGCAGCCGCCCAAGACGCCGCAGGCGGCCACGCACAAGAACAGTCTGTGCATCATGTTGCGGCTCCTTTTGCTGCGGCCATGCGCGTGCAGGACTGCGCCAACGGCACCACGCGCAACACCCGATTGCCGTAGAAGCATGGCTGCAGCGGCATTTCGGCGAGTTCCGTGGCGCCCAGCAGTTCGCGCACGGCCGATTTGAAATCACCGTTGAACTCGGCCGTGGCCGACAAGGGAATGTCCACGTCCACGGCCCAGTGCTGCGGCTGGAAGGTCCAGCCCGCAAGGTCCGCCCAGCGCGCGAGAACGGCCCGCAGCGTGGCATCCGGCGGCGCCGCGCGGTAGACCGGCTGCGCCGCGGCTGCCGGCGCCGCAGTTCCCCCAACGGCTGGCGCCGCGCCCCCCAAGGGTCCGGCGGCCTGCAACGCGCCAATGGCGGGCGGCGCCGCCTCGGCTGGCCGCGCCGGGCCGATGCGCTGCGCCGCGGCGACCGGCGCCAGCGGCGCAGGCTCATCTGGCGGCCTGGCCCCTGCCCCGGCCGCCGTTCTGGCATCGGCGACCGCCGGCAAGCGCTGCGCGCGGGCGGTCAGCCGCCCGCCGCGAAACAGCAGGCCGCTCCAGCCCCCGGCCAGCACGACATAGGGGTCGCGTCTCAAGTATGGCAAGGCGCGTTCACCGTCGCTGCCTATGCCGAAAATCGCCGGCAGCGGCTGGCCCGGCGCGAACTGCAGCCAGGTCTCCTTGCCGTCATCGAACACCTGCATCGGCGCAACGGCGGGATCGCCGGACAACTGCCAGTCGAAGCGGAAGCCTTGGGTAGCCTGCCGCGAGGCTTCCCATGAGGTTGCGGCCGGACTCTTGCCTGCCCCAGTGCAGGCCCCCAGGCAGGACAGCCCTGCCGCCAGAAAGAAGAAACGAACCATGCCTCACCGCGAGCGTAAGGCGCACCGGAATCGATACGCATGAGAGGCATGGTGGACGAGCGGCCCCGGCGTCACCAGACTGGCATGTACGCAGGGATGGTTTGGTCGCGCAGCCGGCGCACGAAAAAAAACCCGGTCCAAGGACCGGGTTCGCATCAGGGCGTGGCGGCGCTTGCGCCGCCCGCCTGGATCAGCGTTGCGCCGCGATGCTGCGCGCCTGCGTGGCGGCGTTGTTCAGCGCCGCGACCGGCGGCACCTTGCCTTCGAAGGCATCGTTCAGTTGCTGGTTCAGCACGGGTTCGATGCGCGTGTAGTTGGCCATGCGGAAACCGCGGCTGTTCGCCGTGGGGTTGGCGCGCATGGAAGCGATCAGCGCCTGGACGCCCGGAATGCGGTTATAGAACGACACGTCCGAGGCGCGGAAAGCGGCCTCGGTCAGCGGCAGGTAGCCGGTGCGCTGGTGCCATTCCGCGGCGATGACGGGCTTGGACAGCCAGGCCAGGAACTGGGCAGTGGCCTTTTCCTCGGCCTGGGGATGGCCTTCCAGCGCCCACAGCGCCGAACCGCTCACGAAGGGCTTGCCGCCGTCCTTGGTGGCCTGCTCGTAGTAAGGCAGCGGCGCCACGCCGAAGGACAGCGACTTGGTGTTGAGGAACTGGCCGAACGCGCCGGTGTTCGCCGTCAGCACGGCGCATTCGCCCTTGGCGAACAGCTTGTCGCTGGCGTTGTCGCCCGAATGCGCCATGAACAGCAGCGAACGCTTCCAGCTCACCATCAGCGAGATGTGGCGCATGTACAGCGTGTCGAACTGCATGGCCGGCGCGGCCGACTTCTTGGTGACCGCGTCCAGTCCGTTGTTGTTGCTGGTGAACTGCTGGTTGTTGATCGGCGCCAGGTTCTCCAGGTGGACCGTGACTTGGTCGCTGGAGGCGTAGGGGCAATCGATGTCGGCCACGTCGCGCAGCTTCAGCAGTTCGGCTTGCAGGCCGGTCCAGGTACGCGCGGGCTTGTTGGGATCCAGGCCGGCCTTCTTGTAGGCGGCGGTGTTGTAGAACATCACCGGCACTTCGGCCATCCAGGGGAAGGCCAGCAGACGGCCCTTGCTGTCGCGCGTGAAGCTGCTGGTGGAGGGCACGAACCAGTTCAGGTCCTTGATCGGGTACTTGGCCAGCAGTTCGTACAGCGGCAGCACGGCCTTGTGCTGGGCGACGACTTCAGGCGAGTGGTTGTCGGTCAGCTGCAGCAGATTCGGGCCCTTCTTGGCCTTGACCGCCGTGACGGCTTCCTGTTCCAGCGCGCTGGACGAGGCGAAGCCGCGCAGCGTCACGCGGACCTCGTCCTGCTCCTTGTTGTATTGCTTGGCGAGCTTTTCGAACTCGGCCTTGTTTGCGTCGGTCAGCGTGTGCCAGACCTGGATCTCGACCGCGGCGGCATTCGCCGCACCGGCCATCGCCATGGCGGCGCCGAACAACCATGCGCGCCGGCTGGCGAACATCGCGCGGGCAACGCCCGCCAATTGCAGATTCTTCATAGGTTCACAGACCAAGAAAAGGAAATTCCGGTTCCGGCCGCCTTCCGCTGAGCAGATCGGCCAAGGCCCGGCCCGAGCCAACGCCCATGGTCCAACCGAGCGTACCGTGTCCTGTGTTGACGTACAGGTTGGGGATACGGCTGCGGCCGATGATGGGCACGTTCGAGGGAGTGGACGGGCGCAAGCCCGACCAGTAACTGACGCGCTCGAAATCGAGCGCATCGGGAAAGAGTTCGCGCGCCAGGCGGGTCATGGCTTCGCAGCGTCCGGTGTTCAGGCTGCGGGAATAGCCCGACAGCTCGGCGGTTCCAGCCATGCGCAGCCGGTCGCCGAGGCGCGAGAAAACGACTTTGTGGCTGCTGTCCGTCAGGCTGACCGTGGGCGTGGCGTCCGGCTTGATCACCGGGAAAGTCGCGGAATAGCCCTTGGCCGGATAGACATTGCAGGGCACGCCCAGCGGCCGCAGCAGGTACGGGCTGAAACTGCCCATCGCCACGACGTAGGCATCTGCCGACAAGACGCCGTAGCGGCCGTCGGGTTCGATGATTTCAACGCTTTGCACCGTGCCGCCAGCGGTCAGCAGGCGCGTGGCGCGCGTGCTGTAGCGGAATTCGACGCCCGCCTGGGCGCAACGCTCGGCCAGGGCCACGGTGAACAGGTGCACGTCGCCGCTTTCGTCCTCGGGCGTGTAGTCGCCGCCGACGATGGTCTGGCGGTGCGGCGCCAGCGCGGGCTCGATGGCGATGACCTCATCGGCCGACACCACGCGGCGCTCCACGCCGAAATCGCGCATCAGGCCCGCGGCGCGCTGCGAATTTTCGAATTCGTGCTGATCGCGGTAGAAATTCAGGATGCCGCGTTCCAGGTGGTCGTACTGGATGCCGAGTTCCGTGCGCATGCCGCGCAGGGTCGCCCGGCTGTATTCCGCCATGCGGACCATGGCGCGGATATTGGGAGCCAGGCGGCCGGGCAGGCACTCGCGCAGGAACGCCAGGCCCCACATCCATTGCCGCCAGTCCAGTTGCGGACGGAACAGCAGCGGAGCGTCATCCTGGAACATCCACTTGAGGAGCTTGAGCGGGGCTTGCGGGTTGGCCCAGGGTTCGGCGTAGGACACCGAGATCTGGGCGCCATTGGCCAGGCTGGTTTCCTGGGCGGGACCGGTGCAGCGATCTATGACCACGACGTCATGGCCGGCCTGGTTCAGCCACCAGGCGCTGGAGATTCCGATGATGCCGCCACCCAATACCGCTACTTTCATGCCCGCATTGCTCCTTGCGTGCCAGCTCGGTTCGCCGACCCTATGTCCACGATCCATGGCAAGCTGCTGCCACGGCAGTTTACCCTGGCGTTTTGCCCACGCCTACGGAATAAAAAGGGGCGGAAGTCACAAACCTTTCCAGGCCCGCTCGTTCCCCCCCTGTACGCTCATGCCCTGTTACTCAAGACTGGGCCGCGGCCCGGGCCAGGTCCGCTTCGGACGTGAAGGCATCGGCGTAGAACTCTTCCGGCGGCAGCCCGTTCTGGACGCTGAATTCGCGCCTTGCCGCATCCACCATCAACGGCGTGCCGCAGGCGTAGACCTGATGGCCCGACAGGTCGGCGATGTCCTGCAGGACCGCTTCGTGGACGAAGCCGGTGCGCCCGGTCCAGCCGTCTTCCTGCAGGGCATTGGACACCACCGGCACGTAGCGGAAGTCGGGCAGCATGCCGGTCCACGATTGCGCCAGCGCGTCCATGTACAGGTCGCGAGGACGGCGTCCGCCCCAATACAGCGCCACGGGACGCTTGATGTTGTTGTGGATCATGTGCTCGACGATGGCCTTGACCGGGGCGAAGCCCGTGCCGCTGGCCAGGAGCACGACGGGCTTGTCGCTGTCTTCGCGCAGGAAGAACGAGCCGAACGGCCCTTCCAGGCGCAGGATTTCGCGCTCTTTCATCTGCGTGTCGCCGGCGCCGAACACGTGGTCGGTGAACACGCCGCCAGGCATGTGCCGGATGTGCAGTTCCAGCGGGCTGCCGGTGTGCGGCGCGCCGGCCATCGAATAGCTGCGCCGGCGGCCGTCCTTCAGGATGACTTCGATGTACTGGCCGGCGTAGTAGCGGAACTGTTCGGAGGCGGGCAGCTGCAGCTTGATCACCGTGACGTCCGGGGCCACGCGTTCCAGCGCCTGCACGCGCGAAGGCAGCTTGCGGATCTGGATGTCGCTGGCCAGGCGGACTTCGGTGGATTCGACCACCATGTCGGATTCAGGCCGGGCCTGGCAGAACAGCGTGTAGCCGTCGGCCAGTTCCTCGGGCGAAAGAATCTGCGCGGGGTACTGCCCCGCATCGAACTCCCCGGACACCACGCGGCCCTTGCAGGTGGAGCAGGCGCCGTTGCGGCAGCTGTACGGCAGGACGATGCCAGCGGCCAGCGCGGCATCGAGCACGGTCTGGCCGGGCTCGGCCGGAAATTGGTGCTGGCTGGGTTGGATGATGACCTGGAAGCTCATGATGAAACGGTTCAGGGATTCGGCGGAGCGCCCCTCGCGAAGCGCTCCGCCCGGCCCGGCCTCAGGCCGGGAACTTACGGATTTCCTTGACGCGGTTGGCGTCGTCCAGCAGGACCACCTGCGGCTTGTGCGTGGCCGAATCGGCTTCGGACATCGGGCCGTAGGTGCAGATGATCAGCAGGTCGCCGACCTGGGCGCGGCGCGCGGCGGCGCCGTTCAAGGAGATGGCGCCGCTGCCGCGGGCCGCCTTGATGATGTAGGTGTCGAAGCGTTCGCCGTTGGTGACGTTGTAGAGTTCGATGCGTTCGAACTCGCGCATGCCGGCGGCGTCGAGCAAGTCTTCGTCGATGCCGCAAGACCCTTCGTAGTGAAGGTCGGCTTCGGTGACCGTGGCGCGGTGCAGTTTTGCCCGCAGCATGATGCGTTGCATGATAGATATCCTGGTTTCGCGCCCGGAACGCGAAGTGTTGCAAGAGTGATGCCCGGCACCCGGTTTTGCCGTATGAACCCGGTATTCTATAATTTTTGCCGCAGCGGGACGGCCCGTTGCCGCGCGCGGCCGGACGGCCGGTGCGTATGATTCTGGGGACGGCCCCTCGCGCCGGCGGCACGCCGGCGACACAAGCGTAGGAGTCGTAATGACCTGGATCATCCTGGTTCTCGCAGGCCTGTTTGAAATCGTCTGGGCCGTAGGCCTGAAATACACCCACGGATTTACCCGCCTCTGGCCTTCGGTCATCACCGCCGGCGGCATGGCCATCAGCGTCTGGCTGTTGGCGGTGGCGATGAAATCCCTGCCCCTGGGCACCGCCTATGCGGTTTGGGTGGGCATCGGCACCATTGGCGCCTTCGTCGCCGGCATCGTGCTGTTCGGCGAGTCCACCAGCTGGATGCGCATCGCCAGCGTCGCCCTCATCGTGCTTGGCCTGGTGGGCCTGAAGCTGTCCTCGGCTTGAGGCCCCGGCGGCGGACGGCGCGATCCCGGTCGCCTGCCCGCCCCGTTGCTTCCCGGCGACACGAATGTGCGCATGGCGCACATGTCGCCGCGGATCTCCCCCTTCCCCTCGTTGAACCGCCCCTTCCCCGGAAGAAGGACGCGGGTGGCACGGTACTTGCATACCAGATCGGCACCACATCAATGGGAGTAAGAAACGTGAGCCTGCCCGACGATTACCAACTGACCGAGTTTCAGCGCATGATCCGCGCCAGCGTGCTGCCCCTGCTTGAACAGGCGCTGCCCCGGGAGAAGATCCGCGAACTCGACGACGCGAGCGAATTTCCTTTCGAAGCCTACGACGCGTTGGCGCGGGCCGGCTGGATGGGCCTGCCCTATGACGCGGACTTTGGCGGCAGCGGCGGCTCCTTCAAGGACCTTGCGATCTTCATCGAGGCGGTCGCCTATCACAATGCGCAGATGGCGTCGGCATACCTGGCAACCGTGGTCTACGGCGGCATGCAGATCAGCCATGGCGCATCGGAAGCGGTAAAGCAGAGGATCCTGCCGCGCATCATCAGCGGCAAGACGCGCATGGCCCTATGCCTGACGGAACCCGAAGCGGGATCCGACGTCAGCGCCATCCGAACCAGAGCGGTGCAGGACGCAGACGGCTACGTCATCGACGGCCAGAAGGTGTTCATCACCTGCGCGCATGTCGCCCACCAATTGGTGGTTGCAACCAAGACAGACCGCGACGCAGGGCGCCATGGCATCACCCTGTTCATGGTCGACGCCGACGCGCCGGGGGTGACGATCCGGCCGCTCAAGGCCCTGGGCCGGCGGATGATCCATACCAACGAGGTGTTTTTCGACAGTGTCCGGGTGCCTGCCGTGCACATGCTCGGGACCCTGAATGGCGGCTGGAACGGCCTGATGCGTGGGCTGAATCTGGAACGCCTCTGCCTGTCGGCCGCCGCCAGCGGCAACATCCAGCGCATCATCGACTCCGCCAAGGAATACGCGGACACCCGGACGCAATTCGGCAAGCCGATAGGCCAATACCAGGCGGTAGCGCACAAGTTCTCCGACATGCAGATCATGGCGGAGACCACGCGGGTGCTGACCTACCGCGTGGCCGACATGCTCGACGCCGGCCTGCAGCCGACCTCCGAGACCGCGATCGCCAAGGTCGTCGCGACCGAGAACAACTGCAAGTGCGCCGACATGGGCATCCAGATCATGGGCGGCGCGGGCTACATGATGGAGAACGAAATGCAGATGTACTTCCGCGATGCCCGGGTAGGCCCGATAGGCGGCGGCACGAGCGAGATCATGCGCAGCATCATCGCCAAGCAAATGGGCGTGTAGCCGCCCCGGTGCGCCGGGTCCGGGATCAGAAATCCAGTTCGATCCCGACCTCGTCGCCCACCTTCAGGCGTGCGCCTGCGGGCGCGTCCAGGATGGCGTTCTGGCCGAACACCACGCCGATTTCCAGATTGCGGTAGCCCGCCAGCGTGCGGCCAGGCTCTTCATGCTGCTGGGCGGTGTTCTGGTCGATGTCGGGAATCGAGCAACGGGTGCAAGGCTTGACGAAAGCCATCTTCACGCCCGCGGCCTCGATCATGGCGGTGTGGTCTTCGTCGAAGGCTTCCCATTCGCCCTGGACCACGATATTGGGCCGGAAACGGTCCATCGGCACCGGCGCCACGCCCTTGGCCTGCAGGCGGGCGTTCAGGTCGTCCAGCGACGCCTGGTTGGCCACCAGCAGCGGAAAGCCGTCGGCGAAGCCGAAACAGTGCTGGCCCGCGAACGGTTCGGCCAGGTCGGGATGCGCATCCAGCCAGCGCGACACCCAATCCGGCTTGGCGTTGCGTTGCGCAGCCACATCCACCTTGTACAGGCGGCACGGCGTCTTGAGGAAGTCGGAAAACCACTGTCCAGCCGCCGCGCTTTCGCGTCGGGCGGAAGTGGTATCGCTCCATACGGCCACCGACTGCGCCCCCTGTTCCAGGCCCGATCCGTCCAGTGCGACGTCCAGATCCGGCATGCCCGGCGCGCTCAGGCGCAAGGCCTGCTCGGTGAGCGCCGTGCGGATCAGCGCCATCGCCGGCCATTGCCGCTGCGTCATGAACTGGCCATCGGCGCCGATCAGCATCCAGCGGCGGTCGTGGGCCAGCCCGGCGCGGTCGATGGGCGATTCGTTCAGGGCGATGCCTGCGCAGGATTTGACCGGGTAGATGTGCAGGCTGAGGATGCGGGCGGACATGACGTGCGGGGCCTCTATGTGGCGAAGTGCGCAGAGAATAGCAGACGCCCGCAGAAAAAAGCCCAGGCGGCGCCTGGGCTTTCTCACAGGAGGCTCAGCCTCCGACCAGCTTCAGGGTATCCAGCGGCGTGACCGCCTTGAATCCCTTGCGCGTCGCGATGTGCTCGGGGCGCGGCGTAAGCCCATACTTGGGCGGATTCAAAGTGTTTTCCATGCTGTTGTAGACCATGAACACATTGGCGCGCGGCCACGGCGAAATGTTGCTGTTGGAGCCGTGCATGGTGTTGCAATCGAAGAACACCACCGAGCCGGCCTTGGCCGTCATGGAGCGGATGCCGCCCTGCTCCACCAGCAGCTGCAGGCTGACCGGATCCGGCACGCCATACTCCTGCTTCTTCAGCGACTGCTTGTAGTGGTCATTCGGCGTTTCGCCCACGCACGAGATGAACTGGCGATGCGATCCAGGCACCAGCATCAGGGGGCCGTTGCACTCGTTGTTGTCGGTCAGCAGCACCGAGCAGCTGAGCGCGCGCATCGCCGGCATGCCGTCTTCGACGTGCCAGGTCTCGAAGTCGGAGTGCCAGTAGAACTCCTTGCCCTTGAAGCCGGGCTTCATGTTGGCGCGCGACTGGTGGATGTACACCTCGGAGCCCAGGATCTGCCGCGCCACGTTGACCAGCCGGGGATCGCGCACCAGGCGCGACAGGATGGGGTTGAGCACGTGCACCATGAAGATCGAGCGCACCGCATTGCTGCCGGGCTCGGTGATGGACTCTTCGCGGCGGACGATCGAGGGATCGCGCGTCATGCGCTCGACCTCGGTGGACAGCGCGCGGATTTCATCGTCGGAGAACAGGTTCTCCAGCAGGATGAAGCCGTCGCGCTCGTATTGCTCGACCTGGCCGGCGTTCAATGCGCCGGCGTACTGGCCGTTTTCATAGACCACCGGATCCTGGCGGGCGATGATGGCGGAACTTCGATCCGTACGGGAGGCGTACGGATCCTGTGCAGGTGAGATCATGCGAACCTCCTTGTATCAAGCCGCTTTGGCTTCGGCTTCAGGCAAGGCGTAGACGCCTTCTTTGTCGTGCACTTCCTGGCCGGTCAGCGGCGGGTTGAAGACGCAGATGACGCGCAGCGGCTCCTTGCCGCCGCACAGCCAGTGCTCGTCGTTCTCGTTCAGGGCGTAGACCACGCCGGGGCCCAGGTCGTACTTCTTGCCGTCGGCAATGGTTTCGATGGAGCCGTCGCCTTCAATGCACCACACCGCTTCAAGATGGTTCTTGTAGTGGATGTGCGTGCGGCCGCCCGGAAAAATGGTGGTCTCGTGGAAGGAAAAGCCCATGCCGTCCTTCTTCAGCAGCACGCGGCGGCTGACCCAGGTATCGGTGCGGACTTCGTCGGCGGTGCCGATCACATCTTTGACATTGCGTACGATCATTGACGTTTTCCTCCAAATTTCAGGATGCGGGCGGACTGCCCTTCTTCGGCAAGCGCTTGCGCGACGCTGGCTTCGATCACGTCCAGGCCCTTGCCCAGCAGTTCTTCCTCGATGGTCAGCGCGGGCAGCAGCTTCAGCACTTCATCGTGCGCGCCCGAGGTCTCGATCACGACGCCCTTCTTGAAGGCGTTCTGCGCGATGCGGTTGGCCAGCGCGGGCGTGGCGTTGCACACCAGGCCCTGGATCAGGCCGCGGCCGCGCACCGACAGGCCGGCGTTGGGATAGCTGTGCACCAGGTTCTCCAGCCAATCGCGCACCTGGCGCTCCTTGCGCTGGATCTCGGTGGTGAAGGCGGTGTTGGCCCAATAGGTTTCCAGCGCCTGGGTCGCCGTGACGAAAGCCAGGTTGTTGCCGCGGAAGGTGCCGCTGTGGGCGCCGGGCTTCCAGATGTCCAGCTCGGGCTTCATCAGCACCAGCGACATCGGCAGGCCAAAGCCGGACAGCGACTTCGACAGCGTGATGATGTCCGGACGGATGCCGGCGGCCTCGAAGCTGAAGAACGTGCCGGTGCGGCCGCAGCCGACCTGGATGTCGTCCACGATCAGCAGCATGTCGTGGCGCTTGCACAGCTTTTCCAGTTCCTTCAGCCAGCGCAGCGTCGCCACGTTGACGCCGCCCTCGCCCTGCACCGTTTCCACGATGACGGCGGCCGGCTTGTCCATGCCGCTGCTGGGGTCCTCCAGCATGCGTTCAAGATAGGCCATGGTGTCCACGTCCGGACCGAAGTATCCGTCGTAGGGCATGAAGGTGGTGTTGCCCAGCGCATAGCCGGACGCCTCGCGGAACTTCATGTTGGCCGTCACCGCCAGCGAGCCGCCGCTCACGCCGTGAAAGCCGTGGGTGAACGAGATGACGTTGGGACGCCCCTTCACCTGGCGCGCGATCTTCAGCGCGGCTTCGACCGCGTTGGTGCCGGTCGGGCCGGTGAACTGCAAGGTGTATTGCCAGTTGCGCGGCTTGAGCAGCACGCGGTCCACCGTCTCCAGGAAACGCTTCTTCGCGCTGGTGGCCATGTCCAGGCCGTGCACCACGCCGTCCGACTGGACGTACTCCAGCAGCTTTTCCTTGAGAACAGGATTGTTGTGGCCATAGTTCAGCGTGCCGGCGCCGCTGAAGAAATCGATGTATTCGGTGCCGTCCTCATCGATCAGGGTCGAGCCCCTGGCCTGGCTGAATATCACGGGGAACGACCGGATGTAGCCCCGTACCTCCGACTCCATCCGGTCAAAGATCTTCAAGTCCATGATTAATCCTCCCTTTTCATCTCATAAGTGGACGGGCGGCCAGAACCCTTCCGGGTGCGCTTGCGCATCCGGATCGGCCAACCATCCCGGTAATTCGATAAGACCGCTGGGCTTGCGCCGCCCTAGGGGGCCGGCAAGGCGAACGGACCTATCCTCAACAACATCTCGTCGTCATGGTCCGCGCCGCCGAAAAGCTGCCGGTCGAAGAACGGCTGCTCGGAGACGTGGGCGCCAAGTTCGCCGGCCAAGCCGGCAAAGCTGCGGCGCGATGCCTGGTTGTCAGGCCCCACCGTGGTTTCGAGATAGCGGACATGCTCGAGACCCTTGCGGCGCAAGAGCTCGCGGAGCATGGCGCGGCCCAGTCGATGGCCGCGTGCGCGGGTGTGCACCGCGACCTGCCAGACAAACAAGGTGTCGGGCCGGTCCGGGATCACGTATGCGGAGACAAAACCGTCGATGCGTCCGCCGGCGCTTTCGGCCAGGACGCAGGTGTCGCGGAAATGCTCAGCGAGGAGCAGGTACGCGTAGAGGGAATTCAGGTCGAGCGGCGGGCACTCGGAAATGAGGCGGTGGATGGCGGCGCCGTCTTTGCGGTCGGGCAGACGCATGGTATGGGTCTGCGCGCTGACCGCCGGCGCCACGGCACTTGAGAGGGTTGGGGTATCCAGTTCGTTTTTTCTCATGCAACGATTCCTGATTCAGGGGGCGCCCCGCCCGTGGGCACTTCAAGAATGGGCGATGACACGTCGCCATGCGTGTCGACGGCGGCCTGGCCATCTTGTTCCATGAGCGCCACGATGCGCTCCAGGGACAGCGTGATGGTGGCCTGTTCCAGTTCGGGCAAGGCGTTGAGCGCGTCGGCCAGGTGCTTTTGCAGCGGCGACGGCGCGCCTTGCGCCAGGTCGCGGCCCGCGTCGGTGGCCGTGACGAATACGATGCGGCGGTCTTCGCGGCCACGTTCGCGGCGGATCAAGCCCTTGTCTTCCAGGCGATCCAGGATCCCGACCACAGTGCTGGGACTGACGTGCATTTCGCGGCTGATGGCGGTGGCCGTCATCGGGCCATTGGCGATCACGGTGCGCAGGCACATCAGCTGCGGCGCCGTGATGTGGCTGACGGCGGACAGCTGGCGCGAATGCAAGGCGATGGAACGCGTGATGCGGCGCAGCGCCCGCAAGATGCGCAAATCGTATTGCTGTGAGGGATCGGATTTCGCGGCGTCAGTCATGGGAAAAAGAATGTTCGGTCAAATTCATTTCTACACAAATGATATGCGCACGATTCATTCCCGTCAAACAAAAATCCCGTTGCGTGATGTAAGCAAATGGATGCTGATTTGCGGAGGATGGCAGCTAATTTCAAGGACTTACCTGCGCAGCACGATGCCTGCCCTGCTCCTTGTTCTAGGTGGAAATCCCTAGAAAAACATATGTTTTTTTAATCATCACAGATTTATCATCTGTTTTTTATGAAAACCTGCCGCCGTAAATGTCCCTGCCATCCGACCTACTCCTGACCCTCCAGGAAAAGCTGGAACAACTGCCGCCAGAACTGCAGCGGGCGGCGCATTGGGTCGTGGCGCATCCCGCCGAGGTCGGCCTGTGGTCCATGCGGCGCCAGGCGCAGACCCTGGGGGTGGCGCCGGCAACCATGTTGCGGCTGGCGCGGGCCGTCGGCTTTTCCAGCTACGAGGACTTCCGTCAGCCGTTCCAGCAGGCCTTGGCCGGGCAAGCCGCGCCGGGGCTGCGCGAGCGCGCGGCCGCTCTGCAGGCCGCGGCCGGAAACCCCGCCGCGCCCGGGCACGATGTGCTGACCGACTACCAGATCCAGGCCATGAGTTCCGTCTGCGCACTGAATCCGCCGTCCGCCTTCGATGCCGCCGTGCAGACCCTGCTGGAAGCCAGGCAGGTCGGCTTCCTGGGTACGCGTTCGGCCTTCGGCATTGCCTTCCAGATGCGCTACGCCTACCAGCTGGTGCGGCGCAACAGTGTGCTCATCGACGGCCTGGGCGGCGCGCCCGCCGAGCAGGCCGACAACCTGGGAACCGGCGATGCGCTGATCGTTATCTCCCAGGCGCCCTATCCCACCGCCACCGTGCAGCTGGCCCGCCAGGCCGCGCAGCGCGGCGTGGCGCTCATCGCGCTGACCGATGATCCCTTGTCGCCGCTGGCCGTCGACGCCCGCCATGTGCTGCGCTTCGCACCTCCGGACCGCGAAGGCGTGCGGGCTCGCCCGGCGCGCCAGGGGCCCGGTTCGTTCTTCCACACCACGGCTGGCCTGCTGGGTCTGGCCGAGCACCTGATCGCGCGCCTGACCGCGCGCGGCGGCGACGAAGTGCTGAACCGCCTGACCGAAGTGGAGCAACGCCTGCTCAACGACAACGTTTACTGGAGCAGCGCCCCGCCGCGCCGCCCCGCCTGAATTCGCCTTCAACCTCCTGCATTGCGGAATTGCCCCATGAGCCACACCCACGTCATGCATCGTTCATTGCGCCAGACGCCCCCCGTCGCGGTCCGCGGCCAGGGCGTGTGGGTTTATGACAGCGCCGGCCGCTCCTACCTCGACGGTTCGGGCGGCGCGGCGGTCTCCTGCCTGGGGCACAACCACCCCGACATCCAGGCTGCCATGCACGCGCAGATCGACGCGCTGGCCTATGCCCACACCAGTTTCTTCACCACCGCGGTCGCGGAACAGTTGGCCGAACGTCTGGTGGCCGACGCGCCGCCAGGCATCTCCCACGCCTACTTCGTCTCGGGCGGATCGGAAGCCGTCGAAGCCGCGCTGAAAATGGCGCGCCAGTACTTCGTGGAAATCGGCCAACCGGAACGCCGCCACATCGTGGCGCGGCGCCAGAGCTATCACGGCAACACGCTGGGCGCGCTGGCGGTGGGCGGAAACGCCTGGCGCCGCGCGCAATTCGCGCCGCTCCTGATCGAAGTCGAGCACGTGTCGCCCTGCTACGCCTATCGCGACCAGCGCGACGGCGAAAGCGCCGAGCAATACGGCGAGCGCCTGGCGCAGGAACTGGAACAGACCTTCGAGCGTCTGGGCCCCGGCAGCGTGATGGCTTTCGTGGCCGAGCCCGTGGTCGGCGCCACCGCCGGCGCCGTCACGGCGGTGCCGGGCTATTTCCGCCGCATCCGCGAAGTCTGCGACCGCCACGGCGTGCTCCTGATCGCCGACGAAGTCATGTGCGGCATGGGCCGCACCGGCACGCTGTACGCGGTTGAGCAGGAAGGCGTCACGCCCGACCTGATCACCATCGCCAAGGGCTTGGGCGGCGGCTATCAACCCATAGGCGCGGTGATGGTGCAGCAGCGCATCGTCGACGCCATGCAGCAAGGCAGCGGCTTCTTCCAGCACGGCCACACCTACCTGGGCCATGCGATCGCCTGCGCGGCCTCGCTTGCCGTGCAGGACGTGATCCGGCGCGACGGCCTGCTGGCGCGCGTGCAAGCGCAGGGCGCGGGCTTGCGCCAACGGCTGGACAGTGCGCTGGGCGCGCATCCGCACGTCGGCGACATCCGCGGCCGCGGTCTCTTCATGGGCGTCGAGCTGGTGCAGGACCGCGCCAGCAAGCAGACCTTCGACCCGGCGCTGTCGCTGCATGCGCGCATCAAACGCGAGGCCATGGCCCTCGGCCTGATGGTCTACCCGATGGGCGGCACCATCGACGGCCGCCAGGGCGACCACGTGCTGCTCGCCCCGCCCTTCATCATTTCCGACGACGAGCTGGACCAATTGACTGAACGTTTGACCGGCGCCATCGACACCGCCATTGCGCAGACGCGGACCTAACCTCCGCCTGCCTGCGCGGCGGAAGGGAATTCCGCCGCGCCGCCCGCCTGGCGCGGGCTCGTGATGATACGCACAGGGTGCTCCGCGGCTCGCGGGGCGCGCCAACCGCCGGCCAAGACCGGCAATATCACGGGGAAAAACCCCAAAAGGAGTTTGCATGACCACGTCCGTCATACACCCCTTGGGCCATCGCAACGCCTGGGCGCTCGCCGCCGGCTTGGCCACGGCCTTGCTGTCCACGGCGCCGGCACCCGCCGCCGCCCAACAGAAGTTCGTCAGTATCGGCACGGGCGGCGTCACCGGCGTCTACTATGCCGCAGGCGGCGCCATCTGCCGCCTGGTCAACAAGGACCGCGCCAACCACGGCATTCGCTGTTCGGTCGAATCGACCGGCGGCTCGGTCTTCAATGCCAACACCATCAAGGCCGGGGAACTGGACCTGGGCGTGGTGCAGTCAGACGTGGGCTTCAACGCTTACAAGGGCGAAGGCCAGTTCAAACAGGCCGGCCCCTACACCAAGCTGCGCTCGGTGTTCTCCATCCACCCCGAACCCTTCACGGTCGTCACGCGCAAGGAAGCCAACATCAAGAGCTTCGAAGACCTGAAGGGCAAGCGCTTCAACGTCGGCAACCCCGGCTCGGGCACGCGCGCCTCGATGGAGGAATTGCTGAGCACCATGGGCTGGACGCTGAAGGATTTCTCGCTGGCATCCGAGCTGCGCCCCGACGAGCACGGCTCGGCGCTGTGCGACGGCAAGATCGACGGCTTCTTCTATGGCGTGGGCCACCCCTCGGCCAACATCCAGGACCCCACCACCAGCTGCGGCGCCAAGCTCGTGTCGCTGACCGGCCCCGCAGTGGACAAGCTGGTCGAGAAGTACCCGTACTACGCCCACGCCTCGATTCCGGCCGGGCTGTATCCGAACAACCCGGCGGAAACCAAGACCTACGGCGTGACGGCCACCTTCGTCACCTCGGCCGACGTGCCCGATGCCACCGTCTACACCGTGGTCAAGGCGGTGTTCGACAACTTCGACGACTTCAAGAAGCTGCACCCCGCATTTGCCAACCTGAAGGCAGCGGACATGGTGAAGAACGGGCTGTCGGCGCCGCTGCATCCGGGCGCGGAGAAGTACTTCAAGGAAAAGGGCCTGCTCTGAGGCCTGGGCCTGCGGGCCGCTGACACGGCATGCCTTCATGGCCGGGACACAAGCCCGGCACGCAGGCTGCCGCCCCTTGCGCGGCGCCACCGCTCGCAAGGAGACAACGCGCGCCGCGCCGCCGGCGCGCGCCACGATACGTAGGGGAATTTCATGACAAAAGAGCCGCACACGCCGGCCCCGGACCTGGAACAACTGGTCGCCGACTCCGACCGCGGAGGCCGCAACGTCGGCGGCCTGGCGGGCGCCACGCTGGCGGCGGGCGCGCTGATCTGGTCCTTCTTCCAACTCTGGTATGCATCGCCGCTGCCGTTCTCGCTGAATTGGGGCATCTTCAACGATACCGAGGCGCGCGCCCTGCACCTGGGCATCGCCATGTTCCTGGGCTACCTGGCCTATCCCGCCAGCAAGCGCTCGGCGCGCGACCGCATGCCCTGGTACGACTGGGCGCTGGCGCTGATGGCGGGCTTTTGCGGCAGCTATCTGTACCTGTTCTACAACGAGCTGGCGGGCCGCCCCGGCCAGCCCACGACCATGGACGTGGCCACCGCCGCGATCGGCCTGGCGCTGCTGCTCGAAGTGACGCGCCGCGCCCTGGGCTTGCCCATGACCGTGCTGGGCCTGGTGTTCGTCGCCTATGCGCTGGCCGGGCCCTGGCTGCCCGACGTGCTGGCGCACCGCGGCGCGTCGCTGGAACGCCTGATGTCGCACATGTGGCTGACGACGGAAGGCGTCTATGGCGTGGCGCTGGGCGTGTCGGTGTCGTACATCTTCATCTTCGTGCTGCTGGGTTCCATGCTGGACAAGTGCGGCGCCGGCAACTACATGATGCAGGTGTCGTTCGCGCTGCTGGGGCACCTGCGCGGGGGGCCGGCCAAGGTGGCCGTGGTGTCCTCGGCCGTCAACGGCCTGGTATCGGCGTCTTCGGTGGCCAACGTGGTGACGGGCGGCATCTTCACGATTCCGCTCATGAAGAAGGCCGGATACGGCGGCGTGCGCGCCGGCGCCATCGAAACCGCATCGTCCGTCAACGGTCAGATCATGCCCCCCGTGATGGGCGCGGCCGCCTTCCTGATGATCGAGTATGTCGGCATCCCCTATACCGACATCATCCGCCACGCGATCCTGCCGGCCGCGATCTCCTACATCGCGCTGTTCTACATCGTCCACCTGGAAGCCCTGAAACTGGGCATCCAACCCATGATGGCGTCCGGCCCCGCCCGCACGCCGCTGCAGAAACTGGCCGGCTGGGGCATGGGCATCAGCGGCACCTTGCTGGTGATGGGCGCGGTCTACTGGATAGGCACGGGCGTGCAGGCGGTGGCGGGCGCCGCAGCCATCTGGGTGCTGCTGGCCATGCTGGCCGTGCTCTATCTCTGGCTGCTGCGGGTGGCGGCGCGCCACCCCGACCTGCCGCAGGATATCGACATCAATCATCCGGTGCGCCCGCAACCCTGGCCCACGGTGCGCGCCGGACTGTACTTCCTGATTCCCATCGGCATTCTGGTCTGGTGCCTGAGCGTGGAAGAACTGTCGGCCGGGTTGTCGGCGTTCTGGGCGGCGATGGCGATGCTGTTCCAGATGGTGACGCAGCGGCCGCTGATCGCCTGGTTCCGCCAGCAGCCGCTGTCCGCGGCCTGGCGCCAGGGCTGGCGCGACGCCATCGGCGGCCTGGAAGACGGCGCCCGCAACATGATAGGCATCGCCATCGCCTGCGGCACCGCGGGACTGATCGTGGGCGCCATCACCCTCACCGGCCTGGGCCTGCGCATGACGGCCTTCGTCGAGCTGGTGTCGATGGGCAACGTGCTGCTGATGCTGATCTTCACGGCGGTGGTGTGCCTGATCCTGGGCCTGGGCATGCCGACCACGGCCAACTACATCCTGATGGCCACGCTGATGGCGCCCGTGGTGGTGGAACTGGGCGCGCAGAGCGGCCTGGTGATCCCGCTGATCGCCGTGCACATGTTCGTTTTCTATTACGGCATCATGGCCGACATCACGCCGCCCGTCGGCCTGGCCACGTTCGCGGCCGCGGCGATTTCGGGCGAGGACCCGATCAAGACCGGCATCCAGGGCGTGACCTACGCGGCGCGCACGGCCATCCTGCCGTTCATGTTCGTGTTCAATCCCATGCTGCTGCTGATCGACGTCACCTATGGCTGGGAACTGGCCCTGGTCGTAACCGGCGCCACGATCGCCTCGCTGACCTTCGCCGCCGCCACCATGCGCTGGTTCCGCGTGCGCTGCACCCTGGCCGAAGTCGGCGTGCTGCTGCTCATCACGTTCATGCTGTTCCGCCCGGACTGGTTCATGGACCATTTCGCGCCGCGCCATGAAAGCCGCCCTGCGTCCGAAATGCAGGCCATCGCGGCAGCGCTGCCCGACAACGGACGGCTCACCGTGGTGCTGCGCGGTATCAACCTGGAAGGCGACGAGCTGACCAAGACCGTGGCGGTTGCCCTGCCCGAATTGACCGACAACGCTGCCGGGCAGGACGCGGGCCGCAAGCGCCTGGCCGAGGCCGGACTGACGCTGATGAGCCTGGGCGACCAGACGCAGATCGGCGGCGTGCGCTTCGGCAGCCGCGCCCAGCGCGCGGGCTGGGAACAAGGCTGGGACGTGCTGGAAGTGAAGGCGCCCAATCCGCGGCGCTGGTCCGACTTCTGGGTGTACGTGCCGGCGCTGCTGCTCTTGGCCGGCATGTGGGCGCGCCAAGGACGGCGCGACGGCGGCGCCGCCGTCGGACGGCTGCGCGCCAAGCCGGTCTGATCAGACTGGCGGGCGCGCCGCCAGCCCTGCCTGATCAGTCCGCCCGCGCGCGCCGCCAGGCCGGCCATGCGCCGATGGTGAGCGCGCGCAGGAACCATTCCACCGGGCCGTAGGCGTGGCGCCGCAGCCACCAGGCGGACAACGGCAGTTGCGCCGCGAATAGCGCCACGGCGATGCAGAACGCCGCCAGCGGCGAGACCGAAGCGAACAGGCGCAGGCCCCAGGCGGTGAACAGGAAGGCGCAGACCACCGATTGCATCAGGTAATTGCTCAACGCCATCCGCCCGGCCGGCGCCAGCCAGCCCGCCAGCCGCGCGCCGGGCCCCGTGCGCATCGCCAGCAACAAGGCCGCCGCGTACGACATGCTGAGCAGCGGCGCGGTCAGCAGGTCCGCCGCCAGCCCCGGCAATTCCCAGGCCACGCCCGCCGACGGCAGCGACGTGAAGGCATACAGCGCGGAACCGGCCAGGCCCGGTATCAGGCCCAAGGCGCACAGCAGCCACAGCGCCCGCGGCTCGCGCCAGGGATCGGCCAAGGCATTGCGACGACCCAACGCATAGCCCGCCAGGAACATGGCGAACGCGAACGGCCCCTGCACGAACAGCACCGTAAACCACACGCCCTCGGTGAGTTCCTTCACATGCTGCGCGATGGTCGTGCCTATGGTTCCGCGGTACGCCTCGATCGCCGCCAGGGCATCCGCGTGGTACTGCGCCTCGTACCCAGGCGGCACCGGGTCCAGATAGCTCAGCGCGCCCAGGATGGCCCACAGCGCCGCTGTCAGCACGATGAGCCACAGCGAAATGCGCAGCGCCCGCCGCGGTTCCATGCGCCGGCACAGCAGCAGCGCCAAGCCCAGCAGTGCGTAGGTCAGGAGTATGTCGCCCTGGTAGAACAGCACCGCGTGCGCGAGCCCCAGCAAAGCCAGGCCCATCAGGCGCCGCAGGAAGCGCGGCGCGAAAGCCGCCTGGCTGCGCTCGGCCGCGGCCATCTGCAAGGTGAAGCTGTAGCCGAACAGGAACGAGAACAGCAGATAGAACTTGGTTTCGAACAACCAGGCGATCAACCAACGCACGGCCAGATCCAGCGGCTGCGAATAGGCCGGATCGGCGATGCCCGCGCCATAGAACGGCGACGAGAACACGCCGATATTGACCACCAGGATGCCGAACAGCGCGAAGCCGCGCAGCGCATCGACCTGCTCCAGCCGCGCGTGGGTTGCCGGCGCGTTCATGCCTGCCTCCCTGCGGCTGGGCCCGGCTCGGCGTCGCTGGGCAGGCAACGCAACAAAGCCTGCTCCAGGAGACGGCTGGCCGCCTGCGCGCCGAAGGCCGGATCGACCACCGAACGGCTGTAGACGCCGTCCAGCAGCAGCAACAGCGTATCGGCCATCTCGGCTGCGGACTGCGGCGCAGTGCGTTGCGCCCACACCGTTTCCAGCAAGGCCACCAGGCCAGCCTTGCGCTCGGCCTCGTTCTCCATCACCAGCGCGTGCACGCGCGGATTGCGCACGGCCTCGGCCAGGATCTCCATGCCCAGCCTGACGTAGGCCGGGTCCTGATGCTGCGCCAGTTGCGCGGCGACCCAGTCCGCCAGCGCCCGCCTGGAGTCGGGCGCGGCGCACGCTTGCCGCATGAGCTGGCGCGCCGACTCGGTATCCGACGCGATCATTGCTTCGATGATCTCGGCCTTGCTGCCGTAGTAGTGGAACAGGTTGCCCGGGCTCATGCCGGCGCGGGCGCAGATCTGCGCCGTGGAGGTCGAATGAAAGCCCTGCTCGGCGAAACACTCTGCCGCGGCGGCCAGTATCTGGCTGCGCCGTTCCTGCTGCTTGATGGGATCGATCTTGCGCATTTTATTAATAGACTGAATGGTCTATCTATTAAATACCGGGATCATGCAGCCAGTCAACAGACGAAAAAAATGGCGGGCCTCAGCCCGCCATTCCCTTGCCTGTCCGCCCAAATGCCTAACCGAGCACTGGCGACAGCACCGGCTGCTTGGGCCGCACGTCCAGCGCCCGGCCCTTGCGGGCGCGCTTGCCGATGTACGGAGCCAGCGCGTCGCCCACCAGGATGTCCTCGGTGTGCTTGTTGCGGTAGATGCCCGCGGCGCGCAGGCCGCCCGCGCCGATGGGCACGGTCTGGTCCAGCTTGTCGGTGCCGTCCAGCCCCATCAGGATGGTGCCGCGGCCGCCGCCGGACAGCGTCTTGACCTCGTCCAGGCCGAAGACCAGGAACTTGCCCTTGTGCGACAGCAGCGCCAATTGCTTGGCGCCGTCGAACAGCGGCACCGGACGCAGCAGTTCGTCACCCTCTTCCAGGGTGATGAACTGCTTGCCGGCGCGCTGGCGGCTGACCATGTCGGACAGCTTGGCGGCAAAGCCGTAGCCGCCGCGCGTGGCCAGCAGCCAGCGGCTGTCGGGCGCGGCCGCGATCGTGTGGACGATGCGCGTGCCGCTGCCCAGGTCGATCATGGTGGTGACGGGCTGGCCGTCGCCACGGGCCGAAGGCAGGCCGGCGACCGGCACCGAATAGACGCGCCCGTTGTCGCCCACGGCGATCAGCGTGTCGGTGGTGCGGCACTCGAAGGCGCCGTACATGTCGTCGCCCTGCTTGAAGCCGAACTGCGAAGCATCGTGGCCATGGCCCTGGCGGGCGCGCAGCCAGCCCTTTTGCGACACGATCACGGTGACCGGTTCGTCCAGCACCTTGGTTTCGAGCACCGCGCGCTCGGCGGTCTCGATAAGCGTGCGGCGGTCGTCGCCGTATTGCTTGGCGTCGGCTTCGATTTCCTTGATCAGCAGACGCTTGAGCGAGGCGGGATTGTCCAGCAGCTCCTGCAGGCGCACCTGGTCTTCGCGCTTGTCGGCCAGTTCCTGTTCGATCTTGAAGCCTTCCAGGCGGGCCAACTGACGCAGGCGCATTTCCAGGATGTCCTCGGCCTGGCGTTCGGACAGCTTGAAGCGTTCCATCAGCGCGGTGCGCGGCTCGTCGGATTCGCGGATCGTCTGGATCACTTCGTCCACGTTCAGGTAGACGACCATGCGGCCTTCCAGCACGTGGATGCGGTCGATGACCTTGTCCAGGCGGAAGCGCGTGCGGCGCACCACGGTGTTGGTGCGGAACGCCACCCATTCGACCAGGATGTCGCGCAGGCCCTTCTGGCGCGGCCGGCCGTCGGTGCCGATGCACACCAGGTTGATGGACGAGCTGCTTTCCATGCTGGTCTGCGCCAGCAGCGTGTTGACGAATTCGTCGCGGTCCACGCGCGAGGTCTTGGGTTCGAAGACCAGGCGCACGGCGGCGTCCTTGCCCGACTCGTCGCGCACGGCGTCCAGCAGGTTCAGCATCACGGCCTTGGCCTGCGTCTGCTCGGGCGTGAGACTCTTCTTGCCGGTCTTGACCTTGGGGTTGGTGATTTCCTCGATCTCTTCCAGCACCTTCTGGCCCGAAGAGCCGGGCGGCAGCTCGGTGACCACCAACTGCCACTGGCCGCGCGCCATTTCCTCGAACTGCCAGCGGGCGCGCACCTTGAGCGAACCGCGGCCGCCCGCGTAGATCTGGGCGATGTCCGCGGCCGGGGTGATGATCTGCCCGCCGCCCGCGAAGTCCGGCCCCGGGATCAGGGCGTGCAGCTCGGCGTCCGGCAGCTGCGGCTGCTTGATCAGCGCGACGCAGGCCTGCGCCACTTCGCGCAGGTTGTGCGGCGGGATCTCGGTGGCCATGCCGACCGCGATGCCCGAAGCGCCGTTAAGCAGCATCATGGGCAGGCGCGCCGGCAGCATTTGCGGCTCTTGCTGGCTGCCGTCGTAGTTGGGCACGAAATCCACCGTGCCTTCGTCCAGCTCGTCCAGCAGCACCTTGGCGATGGGCGTCAGGCGGGCTTCGGTGTATCGCATGGCGGCGGCATTGTCGCCGTCGCGCGAACCGAAGTTGCCCTGGCCGTCGATCAGGGGATAGCGCAGCGAGAAATCCTGCGCCATGCGCACCATGGCGTCATAGGCGGCCTGGTCGCCATGCGGGTGGTACTTGCCCAGCACGTCGCCCACGACGCGCGCGGACTTCACGGGCTTGGCGCCGGCGGCCAGCCCCATCGCCTGCATGGCGTACAGGATGCGGCGCTGCACGGGTTTCTGCCCGTCGCCCACGTCCGGCAGGGCGCGGCCGCGCACCACGGAAACCGCGTAGTCCAGATAGGCTTGCTCGGCGTAGCGCGCCAGGGTGATGGCGACGTCGCCATCGCCATCGCCATCGCCATCGCCGCCGGGCGGGTTGGAATCGAACAAACCGGGTTGATTGCTGTCGGTCATGATGTATTCAGGTAGACAATTTCATCGAAACG
>JALDYL010000176.1:0-9447 GCA_032153965.1 Achromobacter sp.
TGTACACGCGCACCTTGTTGCCGTCGCGCACGACCTTGGCCGCGTCGTCCAGCGAGACGCCGTCCTTCTTGGCCATCTGCCGTGCATCCTCCCACATCGGGTCGTCGCGTTTCCAGACGCTTACGGGGTGGATCTTGGAGCGGTGCACCAGGCACATGTCGTGCGGTTCGGCGAAGCTGGGGCCGTCATGCACCAGCTTCATTTCGTCGCCGGAGATGTCGATGAGCTGATCGTTTTCCGGCTTGAGCGGGCCGACGTTCAGGAAGCGGTCCTTGGAGAACTTGTTCAGCGACACCAGCCATTTGCCGTCGGCCTCGCGGGTTTCGCCCATCGTCGAGTGGTTGTGGCCGGGCTGGTAGTGCACGTCCAGTTTCTGGATGATGGGGTCGACCTTCTCGCCCTTGTAGGCGCGTTTCGCCTTGTCGATGTTCCACTTGACCATCTGGCTGTCGATGAACAGCGTGGTGTAGGCGTTGCCGCGGCCGTCGAACGCCGTGTGCAGCGGGCCCAGGCCCAGCTGGGGCTCGGCCACCACGCAGTCGCGCGGCTTGATCTTGTCGTCGAACAGGTCGTCCAGCGTGCGCACGTCCAGCACCGTGACGGTGGGCGACAGCTTGCCGTTGAGCACCAGATGGATGCCGTCGGGTGCGGCGTTGCAGCCGTGCGGCGAGTTCGGCACGGGAATGTAGCGGGTGTACTTGGACCCGTGGCGTCCGTCGATCACGGGGACGCCGCCCATCGTCTTGAAATCGCCGTTCTTGACGGCTTCCTCGATGCGCTTGATGTTGAACACCACGACCCAGTCCTGCTCGTTGGCGGAAGCCTCTTCCACCGTGACGCCTTTCTCCGAGTTGTAGCAGGTGGAGAACGAGTACTTGCCCTGGTAGTCGGCGTCGCCATTGTCCAGGTTGCCGTCGACCAGCACCTGCCAGGCGACCTTCATGGTGTCGCCGTCCAGGGCGGTGTAGATGGCGAAGAAGTTCTTCTTGGGATCGTCGGTCACCTTGCCGTCGTTGGGCAGCGGGATGATGTGCTCGCCGTTGGCGAAGACATAGCCGGTGCGCGGATAGCGCTGCGGCCGCAGGCCGTGCACGCCGGAGACGTTGGGCAGCTCGGTGATCTTGTCCGTCTTCATCACATCCAGGCGGATGCGGGCGACGCGGTTGTTGGCCTTGTCGTTGATGAACAGGTAGCGGCCGTCGTAGGTGCGGTCGGTGAACGATAGATGCGGGTGGTGGGCGTCGCCGTTGATGAACACGCCGCCCTTGTCCTTCAGGTACTCGCGGGTTTCGGGCGTGAGGCCTTCGGTCAGGATCTTGCGGCTTTCATTGGTGCGGCCCCAGCCGGTGGCGCTGCAATGGTTGAAGACGGGGATGCGCACCAGCTCGCGCATGGACGGCAGGCCCAGCACGCGTACTTCGCCCGACTGGCCGCTGGAGTTGAAGGCATAGTATTCGTCCAGCTCGCCGGGCGCGACGTGGCCCAGCACGCCGTTCGCGCCGCCCTTTGCGTCCTTGCCGTGGGCGGTGGAGATCTGCGCCCCGGCCACCAGGCCGGCTGCGCCCGTGATGGCTGCGGTGCCGAGGAAGCTGCGGCGGGTGAGGCCAGCCTTGTCGGGATTCTTGTCTGACATGGATTACTCCTTGGTAGGGACGGCGCCCCGGGCGCCGCGGTGCGAAAAGTGGGATCAGGCGCCGGGTTCGCTATTCGGATTCGGCGCGCGGTGCATGACGATGACCTGCTCGGCGGGTTCGGCCGCGGGCGCGCGACGGCGCTCCCGCTTGGCCTTCTTCTGGATCAGGTGCGGACATTTCTGCTCGTGGTGGTAGAGCATCTGGCAGTGCAGGCACTGGATGCAATCGTTCGGATTGATCTCGCCGGTGGGGTCGATCGCCTGCACCGGGCACTCCAGGTTGCAGCGCTGGCAGGGGTTGCCGCAGTCGCGGTAGCGGCGCAGCCAGTTGAAGATGCGCAGGCGGGCGGGAATGGCCAGCGCGGCTCCCAGCGGACAGAGGTAGCGGCAGAAGAAGCGCTCCACGAACAGGCCGGCGGCCAGCAGCGCCACGGCGAACGCGACGAAGGGCCAGTAGCGCATGAAGCGCAGGATGATCGCGGTCTTGAAGGGTTCGACCTCGGACAGCTGCTCGGCCAGCGCCAGGTCATACAAGGAAAAGCCGAACAGCAGCAGGAAGATCACGTACTTCAGGGTCGACAGGCGCTGGTTCACGCCGTGGCTGATCTTGAGCTGACGCACGCCCAGGCGGCGGGCGATGCGGTTGGTGAGTTCCTGCAGGGCGCCGAAGGGGCACAGCCAACCGCAGAAGGCGCCGCGGTTCCAGAACACCATGGAGATGGCGGTGGCGCACCACAGGATGAACACCAGCGGATCCATCAGGAAGTATTCCCAGCGGAAGTCGCTGCGCAGCGCCGAGAAGAAAGTCAGCACGTTCACGATGGACAATTGGGCTTGGCCGTACCAGCCGATCCAGAACAGCGCGAACGCCAGGAATGCCAACCGCAGGCGGTCATGCAGCAAGGGGCGGCTGGTCAGTTGGTCCTGGAAGAAGAAAATGCCCACCAGCACTACCAGCGCCACGGTCAGGACCGCGACCTGGCCGGCCTTGCCGCGCCATATCTGTTTCCAGAGCGCTGGCGCGGGCTCTTCCGCTAGATCGGCCTGGGCCGCGGCGGCTTTGGCGGACGGTGCCGACGGTGCCGCGGACGCCTGCGCGCCTGCCACCGGCCGGGTATAGGCCGCCGGCAGCTCATAGCTCAGGTCAAAGGTCACGAAGGCCTTGTCGCTGACGCTGAGCACGCGCTGCACCATCAGTTGCAGGCGCCAGGGCGCGACCGGATCCAGCGCGGCGTCCTCGGGCACGACGAACAGCGCCACCTCGCGGAATGCGGGCGCGCCCTCGGCGGCCACGTCGGCCAGGCGCTGGTGGTTGCGGTCGCGAAAGCGAAAGCTGCTTTCGTCCTGGATGATCTCGATGCGGTCGAAGATGCCGCCGCGCACGTAGCCCGAGCCCTTGAACGAGTAGGCGCCGTTGCCGGCCACCAGCACGGCCTGCTGGCCGGGCTTGAGCCGTTCCTTCAGGCGCTGCCATTCCGTGTCGCCCAGCAGGCTGCGGCCGATCGCGGGCACGCTGACGAGCGCGGCGTACAGGTCGATGAAGCCGCCGGCGTCCGCGCTGCCCTCCGCGCTAGCCGCCGCGTCGTTCCTGCCAGATTCGCGGAACGTCCGGTTGACGTCTTCCGACGTCAGCCGCAGGTTGCGCACCGCGCCGGCATCCAGCAAGGCCTGCCAGGGCTGAACGGTATCGCGCGTTTCGTCCACGACGCGGGCGGCGGCGGCGGGCGCGGCCTGCCGAGCCTGTGCGGGGCCCTTGTCGATGCCATGGGCGCGGGCCACGGCGATGGCCGAGCGTGTGATGCTGTCGCCGATCACCATCAGCGTGACGGTCGCGCCGCTGATGATGTCCACGGGCGGCGGCGCGCCATGGCGGGGAGGGGAGTCCACGAAGTTCAGTCCGACATAGCCGCTGATGAAATGGTCGACCTTGGACTGCGGAATGCCGATCAGCACGATGGGCTCGTGGTGCTCCACGAGGCGCGCGCCGACGATGCGGCCATCGTTCGCCAGGCCGACCAGCACGTCGATGGGCTTGCTGGAGTAGCCGCGGGTATTGACGACGTCGGAAGTCAGATAGACCACGCCCAGCTGGCGGTCGTTCGCATAGACCTTGGCAACCATGGGCTTGCCGGCAGGCGGATCGGCGCGGTCAGCGCCAGGGAAGATCTGTCCTATCGGGACACTGCCCAGGAAGTCAGGCAGGCGCTGGGCCTGCGCGGTGCCGGCCGCCTGTGCACAGAACAGCAGCAAGACAACGACAACCGCATGTATGAACCAGGTGTACCGACTGAACCCACGCCCCGCCGCTGTGCTGCCTTGCATCTTCGGACTCTGCTGTTTGTGCTTGTTTGCAGGCATCCTAAGAACACGCGGCATCCTTCGTATTGCGGTTTGTCAATCGCGGCGCGCGCGGAGCCCGCGCGGCGACAATACCCTTATGCGGCGTAGGGGATATCCCCGTTTTGGAGGGGGTGAACGAGGCGCTATTGATGTCCGTCAATGGTGCGCTTGCAAGGCCGCCATAGACTTGTGCGTGGCGGCAGCGACGCTAGGCATGTGCCTCGCGCGTGTCGGAAAGGCCGCCAACGTTTACGGAGAATCTCCATGCTGGCAAAAGCCACCCTCGCCATCGCCCTGTCCGCAGCCAGCCTGCCCGCGTTGGCCGCTCAGTGCGAAGCAACCATAGAAAGCAACGACGCCATGCAGTACAACCTGAAGGAAATGGTCGTCGACAAAAGCTGCAAGCAATTCACCGTGCATCTCAAGCATGTCGGCAAGATGCCCAAGGTCGCCATGGGCCATAACTGGGTGCTGACCAAGGAGGCCGACAAGACCGCCGTGGCCACCGATGGCATGAACGCCGGCCTGCCGCAGGAATATGTCAAGGCGGGCGACACCCGCGTCATCGCCCACACCAAGGTCATCGGCGGCGGCGAGTCGGATTCGGTTACGTTCGACGTCTCCAAGCTCACCCCGGGCGAGGCTTATGCCTACTTTTGCTCCTTCCCCGGCCACTGGGCCATGATGAAGGGCACGCTCAAGCTCAGCAACTGATCGGCTGTCCTGGATGTGAAAACCGGCTGGAAGCCGGTTTTTTTTTGCCCGTTCCGGCCACGGCGCCAGACCCCGGATGTCCTGGTTCCACAGGCCTAAACCGCGTGCGCCTCAGGCATAAGGACGGGGTTCGTCACCGGCGTGTCACGGATTTTCCATGTACGATTACCGGTCGTGTAACTTTTGGAGCTCCTGATGGAGTGGCTGCTGGACCCTACTGCGTGGGTCGGCTTGCTTACCCTGGTCGTCCTTGAGATCGTCCTGGGGATCGATAACCTGATTTTCATCGCCATCCTGGCGGACAAGCTGCCCCCGGCGCAACGCGACCGCGCGCGCATCATGGGCCTGAGCCTGGCGCTCATCATGCGTCTGGGCCTCTTGTCGGTCATGTCATGGCTGGTCACGCTGACCACCCCCCTGTTTTCCATCGGCCCGCTGTCGTTCTCGGGCCGCGACCTGATCCTGATGATCGGCGGCCTGTTCCTGCTGTTCAAGGGCACCATGGAGCTGCATGAACGCCTGGAAGGCTCGCAGCACGGCGGCTCGTCGGGGCCGCGCGTGTACGCCAGCTTCTGGGTGATCGTGACGCAGATCGTGGTGCTGGACGCGGTGTTCTCGCTGGACTCGGTCATCACCGCGGTGGGCATGGTGGACCATCTGGCCATCATGATGATCGCCGTCGTCATCGCCATCGGCATCATGCTGCTGGCATCCAAGCCGCTGACGCGTTTCGTCAACGCCCACCCCACGGTGGTGGTGCTGTGCCTGGGCTTCCTGCTGATGATCGGCTTCTCGCTCTTGGCCGAAGCCTTCGGCTTCAAGGTGCCCAAGGGCTATCTGTACGCGGCCATCGGCTTCTCGGTCGCCATCGAGGCCCTGAACCAGGTGGCGCGCCGCAACCTGCTCAAGCTGGATGCGCGCCGCCCGATGCGTGAACGTACCGCCTCGGCCGTGCTGCGCATGCTAGGCAAGCGGCCGCCCACCGACGAACCCGACCTGCCCCGCGCGGACGGTCCCTCCATCCCGGCCTTCGGGGTCGAGGAACGCAACATGGTCAGCGGCGTGCTGACGCTGGCCGAGCGGTCGATTCGTTCGATCATGACGCCGCGCACGGATGTTTCCTGGATCAACATCGACGACGATCCAGAAACCATCCGCCGCCAGCTGACCGAGGCGCCGCACAGCTTTTTCCCGGTTTGCCGCGGTTCGCTGGACGAGGTGCTGGGCATCGCGCGCGCCAAGGACCTGGTGGCCGACTTGATCACCGAGGGCCGGGTGCGCCGTAACCGCCTGCGCGATCCCATCATCGTGCACGAGTCCATCGGCATCCTGCGCCTGATGGACACACTCAAGCGTTCGCGCGGCCAGCTGGTGCTGGTGGCTGACGAATTCGGCGCCATCGAGGGCCTGGTGACGCCCATCGACGTTTTCGAGGCGATCGCCGGCGAATTCCCCGATGAGGACGAACTGCCCGACATCGTCGCCGACGGCGAGAACACCTGGAAAATCGACGGCGCGGCCGACCTGCACCATGTCGAGCAAGTGCTGGAAACCGAAGGCCTGGTCGATGATGCCCAGGATTTTTCAACCCTGGCGGGGTACCTGCTGTCGCGCTTCGGGCACCTGCCCAAACCGGGCGACGTCTGCGAATACGAAATCCACCACGAGCATTTCCGCTTTGAAGTCCTGGAAATGGACGGCCGCCGCATCGCGCTGGTGCGCGTCGAGAAGCGGCCGCAGGAAATGCTTGCGGACGACGAATCCCTAGCCAACGATTAACCGGAACCGATCTGCCATCGTGACTGAAAACACTCTATATCTGATCAAAGCTTTCGTCCTGGGCATCATCGAGGGCCTGACGGAATTCATCCCTGTGTCCAGCACCGGCCACCTCATCCTGGTGGGCGACTGGATCAATTTCGAATCCAGCCAGGGCAAGGTGTTCGAAGTGGTGATCCAGCTGGGCTCCATCCTGGCGGTGATGTGGGTGTTCCGCGCGCGCCTGCTGACGCTGATCCGCGGCACGCTGACCGGGGTGCCCACCGAGGTGGCCTTCACCCGCAACCTGATCATCGCCTTCCTGCCGGCCGCCGTCATCGGCGCGATCTTCATCAAGTCCATCAAGAGCATCTTCTATCACCCGGCCGTGGTGGTGGTGACCCTGGTGCTGGGCGGCCTGATCATGCTGTACGTGGAGCGCAAGACGCACCATACGCCGGGCGACATGCCGGGCGCGGCCGACGATACCGCTTCGGATGAGCGCGCCACGGCCCGCACGCTGGAGCAGATCACCTGGAAGCAGGCGCTGGGCGTGGGCGTGGCGCAATGCCTGGCCATGATCCCGGGCACCTCGCGTTCGGGCGCCACCATCATCGGCGGCATGATCGCCGGCATCCAGCGCAAGACGGCCACCGAGTTTTCGTTCTTCCTGGCCATGCCCACGATGCTGGGTGCGGCCGTGTACGACATGTACAAGAACTTCGGCGTGCTCACCCAGCACGACCTGTCGGGCATCGCGGTGGGATTCATCGCCGCGTTCCTGAGCGCGATGGTGGTGGTGCGCGCGGTGCTGCGCTTTGTCGCCAACCATACCTACCGCGTGTTCGCCTGGTACCGGATCATCTTCGGCGGCATCGTCGCGGCCTGGATCTTCACGCGCTGATGGCACGGCCGGCGCGCCGCCGGCAGCAGCAATGACAAGGGCCGCTCGCGCGGCCCTTGCTGTTTTCGGTCACTAGGTGGCGCGCCGCCGGGCTACGCTTCCGTTTCCAGGTCGTAGAACTGCAGGCCGTCCTGGTCGATGACCAGCCAGCCGCCGCGGGCGGGCGACACATGGTCGCAGTCCCAGTCGGGCAGGACCCAGCGCTCGCGCTTCTTGCCGTCCACTTCCAGCACGTGGCGGGCGGGGCGATGGGTATGGCCATGCACCAGCACGCGCACGCCGGTCTCGCGAAAGACGGATTCGATGGCGGCGGCGTTGACGTCCATGATTTCCATGGATTTCATCTGGTTGGCGGCCTGGCTTTCGCCGCGGGCCTGCTGCGCCATCGCCAGGCGTTCGGGGATGGTCTTGGCCAGGAACTCGGCCTGCCAGCGCGGATCGCGGACCATCTTGCGGAACTGCTGGTAGGCGGCATCGTCGGTACAGAACTCGTCGCCATGGGTCAGCAGGATCTGGCCGTAATCCGTTTCCAGCAGCGCCGGTTCGGGCAGCAGTTTGGCGCCCAGGGCCTGGGCCAGTTCTTCGCCGATGAGGAAGTCGCGGTTGCCGCGGCCCAGCCAGACCGGAATCCGGCCGGCGGTGTCGCGCAGTGCCGTCAGCGCCGTGGCCAGCCACGGCGGCGCGGCGCGGATCACGTCGTCGCCGATCCACGCATCGAAGATGTCGCCCGGCAGCAGCAGGGCGCCGGCTTCCTCCCGCGCGGCCTCCAGGAAGGCCAGGAAGGCCTCCGAGGTGGCCGGCGTGGCCGGTCCCAGATGCAGGTCGGACGCCAGCCAGATGGGGCCGGACAGCGCGATCTTATTCAAGAACTTCGGCCTTCTCGATGATCACGTCTTCGTTCGGCACGTTCTGGTGGAAGCCCTTGTTGCCGGTCTTCACGCCCTTGATCTTGTCGACCACGTCGGTGCCTTCGGTCACGGTGCCGAACACGGCATAGCCCCAGCCATTGGGGGTGGGCGCGGTGAAGTTCAGGAAGTCGTTGTTGGACACGTTGATGAAGAACTGCGCCGTGGCCGAGTGCGGATCGCTGGTGCGGGCCATGGCCAGGGTGTACTTGTCGTTCTTCAGGCCGTTGTTGGCTTCGTTTTCGATGGGGGCATGGGTCTGCTTCTGCTTCATGCCGGGCTCAAAGCCGCCGCCCTGGATCATGAAGCCGTCGATCACGCGATGGAACACCGTGCCGTTGTAGAAGCCTTCCTTGACGTAGGTCAGGAAGTTTTCGACGGTCTTGGGCGCCTTGGCGGCATCCAGGGTGATGACCATGTCGCCTTGGTTCGTTTGGAGCTTGACGCGGGGGTTGGTGCTCATGGCTTTTTTGCCTTCAGAGGAGGAGGTGGAGGAATTGGCCGCGGGGGCGGCGCTGACGAGCGCTGGGGCGAATGCGGCCAGCGCGAACGAGCACGCCGTCAGGCGCAGCAGGTGTAGGGGGGAGTAGCGGGACATCATTTGCCGTGTTTATCCTTCAGCATGGTTTCGACTTCGCGGACCTTGTCCTGCATGCCGGGCACGCCGTCGCTGGCGGCCTTCTTGTAGGTGTTCAAGGCCTGCAGAAGCTGCAGATCGCCCATATTGGCACGGGCGGCGGCGTAGTTGGGGTCGGCGCGCAGGGCCATCGACAGGGCGTCCTGCGCCCGGTCGAGTTCACCGCGCCCAGCATATAGAGCCGCCAGGTTGTTCCAAGGTTCCGGGAGTTCCGGAAAGCGGTTGGTCATCTCGGTGTAAATGCCGATGGCCTCATCGGTGCGGTTCAGGGCCGCCAGCGCGCGGGCGTGCTGGAACATCAGTTGCACATCGGTGCCGCGCTGGTCCTTGATCTGCTCCTGGCGCTTTTCGATCATGGCAAGCGCTGCTTCGTTGTCGCCGTGGCTCAGCAGGCGCTCGATGTACGTCGTGATCTGCGAGGCCGAGGGCGTCAAGCGCGTGTCGACGCTTGGCTTGGCGGCTTCCAGCAGCTTGGCCAGACTGTCCCAGCCGCCCTCGGGTGGGATGGGATCCAGGGTGGTGCGGCTGGCGTTGGGGTTGGTTCCACCGCCGCCGG
>JALDYL010000024.1:0-45436 GCA_032153965.1 Achromobacter sp.
CCAGGTCGGTCAGGAACAGCGTCAGCTTGACCACGTTGTCCAGCGTGCCGCCGGCGGCCTTGATGACTTCCTGCATGTTGGCGAACGCCTGACGCACCTGCGCATCGAAGTTCTCGGAAACCAGATCGCCAGTGCCCGGCTCCAGGCCGATCTGGCCCGAGAGATAGACAGTCTTGGTGCCGCTTACGGCAACCGCTTGCGAGTAAGGGCCTACCGCGGCGGGCGCGGTGTCGGTATGGATGATTTGCTTGCTCATGGGCGGAATCCTTCGAAAGACGGATAGAAACTACAACTATCGAAGTTTATCCAGCAATAGACATTTGCGAAAGTGGCTGGATGCCCTAGGGTAGGCTATCGATATCCCCCCGATGCTCCCGCAGCAGGTCGTACAGGGCCTGCGCCGCCACCGACAGCGTGCGGCCCTTGCGCCGCACCAGGTAGAGCGGCCGGGTCAAGGCCTTGCCCGCCAGCGGCACGATGCGCAGGTCGGCGCCGCCGAAATGGAACAGCGTCATCGCCGGCACCACCGAGATACCCAGGCCCGCGCGCACCAGCCCTGTCGCCGTGGCCAGGTGTTCCACCTCGAACACCGGCGCCGGCGCATCGGCGCCCAGGGCGGCATCCAGATGCTTGCGCACGCTGCTGCCGCGCGCCAGCTGGATCATGGGATAGCGCAGGATGTCGCGCAGCCGGGCGCGGCCCGCGCCCGCCAGCGGATGGTCGGCGCGGCAGACCAGGAAATAGCGGTCCGCATGCAGGAACTCGCTGTCCAGATCGTTCATGTCCGGCCGCCGCGACGCCACCGCGAAGTCCACCTGCCCGGCCTGCACCAGGTCCAGGCAAGGATCCAGCAAGGCATCGCGCAGGTCCACCGTGATGCCGGGATAGGCCTCGCGAAAGCGCGCCAACAACTGCGGCAGCCAGCCTGCGGCTAGCGACGGCAAGGCCGCCAGCGCCACCCGCCCACGGCGCCTGGCGGCGTGGTCGCGCAGGTCCTCCATGACCAGGTCCATGTCGGCCAGCAGCCTGCGGGCGGTCGCATCCAGCACCTGCCCCTCGACTGTCAGCTCCACATGACGCGTATTGCGGTCGAACAGCCGCAAGCCCGCGCTGTCCTCCAGCTGGCGGATCAGCGCGCTGAAGGCCGGCTGCGTCAGGTGGCAGCGCTGGGCGGCCCGGGTGAAGTGTTTTTCTTCGGCCAGGGCCACGAACGCGCGCAATTGCCGGGCAGACAGATTCATGGCTTTTCTCTATGAATTGATCCGATCTTTCTATTTTACTGATTAGCCACGCATGCCTATAGTGGGCTCGAATACCCCGAAACAGCACCGAATCCGTATGCCAAAATCCCCCCTCCACATAGGCTGCGCCTCCGGATTTTCCGGCGACCGCAGCGACGGCGCCGCCGCCGTGGTGCGCAGCCTGATCGCCCGAGGCGGCGGCGTGCTGATCTACGAAACGCTGGCCGAACGCACCTTGGCGCTGGCGCAGCTGGCGCGCAACGCGGACCCGGAGCGCGGCTACGAGCCCTTGCTGGACGAGCTGGTCGGCCCCGTGCTGGGCGACTGCCTGCGCCATGGCATCAGCATCGTCGGCAACTTCGGCGCGGCGAACCCCGCCGCCGCCGCCCGCCGCATTGCCGCGCTCGCCCGGCAGCAAGGTTTGCCCGCGCCGCGCATCGCGGTGGTGCACGGCGATGCGCTAACCAGCGACGCACAACGGGAATTGCTGCGCCAGCGCCTGGGCGGCGCGCTGGAGGGCCTGGACGTGGTCAGCGCCACGGCTTACCTCGGCGCCGTCGAGATCGCGCAAGCGCTGCGGGCTGGCGCGCAGATCGTGGTCGCGGGCCGCGTGTCGGACCCATCGCTCACGCTGGGTCCGGCGCTGGCCCACTTCGGCTGGGCCATGGACGATTGGCCGCGCCTGGGCCGCGCCACCATGGCCGGCCATATGCTGGAGTGCGGCCTGCAGGTCACCGGCGGCTACTTCTGCGTGCCGGGGCTCAAGGACGTGCCGGACGTGCATGCGGCGGGCTTTCCCATCGCCGAGATCCACGCCGACGGCGAATTCGTGATCGGCAAGGCCGACGGCAGCGGCGGCATGGTCGACGCGCGCACGGTCAAGGAACAGTTGCTGTACGAGGTGCACGATCCCGCGCGCTACCTGACGCCGGACGTCGTCGCCGACCTGAGCCGCGCCGAAGTGGCCGAGCTGGGCGGCGATCGGGTGGCGGTGCGCGGCATCACCGGCCACGCGCGTCCCGACGAACTCAAGGTCAACGTCTGCTATCGCGGCGGCTGGCTGGCCGAGGCCGAGATCTCCTATGCCGGCGTGCAGGCCGAGGCGCGCGCGCGTCTGGCGGCCGATATCGTGCGCAAGCGCCTGGACCCGGCCCTGCGCCTGCGCGCCGACCTGATCGGCGCGATCAGCATCCTGGGCGACGACGCCGGCGACATGCTGTCCGCCCTGCCCCATGGCCATGCGCGCGACGTGCGCCTGCGCGTCGCGGCCGAGCACATGGACCGCGAGCTCGCCGAAAGCGTGCTGCGCGAAGTGACCGCGCTCTATACCTGCGGCCCGGCCGGCGGCGGCGGCGTGCGCACCGCGCTGCGCCCGCGCCTGAACATGCTGTCCTGCACCCTGCCGCGCGATGCCGTGCCCAGCGGCTGGACCTTCCTGGAGGAAGCCTCGCAATGAATCCGCCGCTGATCGCAGTCCCCTTGTACCGCCTGGCGCACAGCCGTTCCGGCGACAAGGGCGACATCTCCAACCTGAGCCTGATCGCCTGGGATCCGGAATGCTACGAGGCGTTGGCCGCGCAGGTCACCGAAGCCCGCGTCGCCGCCTGGTTCGCCTACCGCCGCCCCAGCCGCGTCACCCGCTACACGCTGCCCACCCTGCAAGCCATGAACTTCGTGCTCGAGGGCGTGCTGGACGGCGGCGTCAACGATGCCCTCAACCTGGATACGCACGGCAAGAGCCTGTCATTCAGGTTGCTGGACATGACGGTCGAGGTGAGCCCGACGCTGGCCGCCCGGCTGCCTGACATACCCGGCGACCGCCCCGCGGCCGCCTGATTTCGATTCCTATAAAAATCCCACAGGAGACACCTATGCGCATTGCTTCCAAAGGCCGGCTGGCCTTGCTGCTGGCCGCCGCCCTGCCCGCCGCGGCCATGGCCCAAGCCCAGTTCCCCGTCAAACCCATCACCTTCATCGTGCCGTTCGCGGCCGGCAGCGCCACCGACCAGATCGGCCGCGCCATCGGTCAGGGCGTCACCGAACAGACCGGCCAGGCCGTGGTGATCGAAAACAAGCCCGGCGCCAGCGCGATGATAGGCGCCGCCGCCGGCGCCCGCGCGGCCCCGGACGGCTACACGGTGCTGATCACCACCAACACCACGCACGCCGCCAACGAACATCTCTACAAGACGCTGACCTACGACCCGGTCAAGGACTACGCGCCGCTGACCCTGCTGGGCAAAGGCGGCCAGATCATGGTGGTCAATCCCAGCTCGCAAGCCAAGACGGTCGGCGAGTTCCTGGCCCAGGCCAAGCAGGCGCCCGGCAAGCTGAGCTTCGGCAGCGGTAGCTCCAGCAGCCGCATCGCCGGCGAACTGTTGCAGCAAATGGCGGGCGTGCAACTGCTGCACGTGCCGTACAAGAGCAACCCGCTGGCGGTCACCGACCTCCTGGGCGGCCAGATCGACATGATGATCACCGACACCGCCACCGGCCTGCCCCAGGTCAAGTCGGGCAAGCTGCGCGCGTTGGGCGTGACCGGCCAGGCGCGGTCGCCGCTGGCCCCGGACGTGCCCACCATCGCCGAATCGGGCGTGCCGGGCTACGAAATGGGCTATTGGTTTGCCGCCTACGCGCCTGCCGGCACGCCGCCGGATGTCGTCAAACGCCTGAACGAGCTGCTGGTCAAGGCCACGACAAGCGCGCCCGCCAAGCAGTTCTACGCGCAGACGGGCACGGACGCGGCGAGTTCCACGCCGGACGAATTGGCCAAGTTCCAGCAGGCGGAATCGAAGAAGTGGGGCGACATCATCAAGAAGGCCGGCATCCAGCCTGAATAAGCCGCATGACCGGGCGGCGGCGAGGCGCCGCCCGCACACGCTAGAGCAGATCGCTGCTCGCCAGCATCGGCGTGCCAGCAATGCGCTGGCTGATTGCGCGGCAGGCCTCCAGCAGCGGCGCCACATAGGCCGTTTCCGGATCGGGCTTCTGGCGGAACCGCAGCGTGCTCACGCTGATGGCCGCAACGGGCACGCCGTTCGGTCCATATATCGGCGCGCCGAAGCAATAGATGCCGGCCTCGTTCTCTTCGTCATCCACCGCCCAGCCGCGCTGGCGCACCTGTTCAAGCTGCCGCCGCAGCGCGGCCGTATCCTTGACGGTGTTGGGCGTATGGCAGGCGAACGGCTGCGGCAGCAGATCCAGCGCGGCCTGCAGGGCGGTCTCGTCCAGCATCGCCAGATAGGCCTTGCCCACCGCCGTCGAGTACATGGACACGTTGGTCCCGATGCGCGAATTCATCTGCACCACGCTGGGGCTTTCCAGCTTTTCGATATAGACCATGTGCTGGCCGTTGGGCACGGCCAGGTGCACGGTCTCGCCCGTGATGTCGCGCAATTGCTTCAGGTTCTCGACCGCCGCCAATCGCATCTCCGAGCGCCCCCAGCTGCGGCTGGCCAGTTGGATCAGGCGCGGCCCCAGGCTCAGCTTGCCCGTGACGGGATGTTCGGCCAGCAGGCGTTCAGCCACCAGCGCGGCCACCGTGCGGTACACGGTCGGCCGCGGATAGCCGCTGCGTTTGCTCAGTTCGGCCACCGTCATGGGGTCAGGCGTATCGGCCACCACCTGCAACACGTGCATGAACTTCGAAAAGGCGGCTGTGCCCGCCACCTGCGCGGCGGGAGGGTTGGCGACTTGCGGCAGTTCTGACATGGCGGAGAATGTGGCGTTGGCGGTAGCGAAACCGCCCCCTGCGGCGCGGCCTCGCCATTATCCCTGCAAACGCAGGAGCGCGTACATGGCGGCGAACCGTCAAGCCACCAGATAACCGCCGTCCACGGGCAGGATCACACCCGTCATGAAAGAGGCAGCCGGCGCGCACAGGAACGCAACGCCCTGCGCCACGTCTTCCGGCGTGCCCCAGCGTCCCAGCGGCGTACGCTGCAGGATCGGCCCCGAACGCTCGGGATCATCCTGCAGGGCGCGGGTCAGCGGCGTGGCGATCCAGCCCGGCGCGACCGCGTTGACGCGGATGCCGTCGGCCGCATAGGCCAGCGCCAGCGACTTGGTCAGTTGCGCTACCCCGCCCTTGCTAGCCGCATAGGCCGGCACCAGCGCCCCGCCGAAGAAGCTGAGCATGGACGCGGTGTTCACGATGCAGCCGCCGCGCCGCGCCAGCTTCTCGCGCGCGGCGCTGCATACGCGCATGGTGCCGGTCAGGTTGATGGCCAGCACCTGCTCGAACACGGCGGGATCATGCTCCGCGCCGCGGCGGATGATGCCGGCGCAGTTGACCACGATGTCCAGTTCGTCCAGCCCTTGCAGCAGGCCTTCGACGTCGCCCGCGTCGCTCACGTCGGCCAGGCGCACCTCGATGCCCGACGCCAGCTCGCCGGCGTCCGATTGCAGCCCGGCCGCAATCGTCCGCGCCCCCAGCGACGCCAGCCGGTTGGCGACCGCCGCCCCTATGCCCTGCGTGGCGCCAGTCACCAGCGCCGTCTTGCCCGCAAACAGATCTGCTTGATACGTCATTGCCGTCCGCTCAGAAAGTGCCGGGATAGGCGCCGCCATCGGCCAGCACGTTCTGGCCGGTGACGTAGCCCGCATGGACGCTGCACAGGAAGGCGCAGATGGCGCCAAACTCCTCGGCGTTGCCGAAGCGTCCTGCCGGTATCGCCGCCTGGCGCTGGGCGCGCAGGGCTTGCGCATCCTGCCCGGTCTTGGCCGCGGATGCCGCCAGGGCCGAGCTCAGCCGGTCCGTGGCGAACGCGCCCGGCAACAGGTTGTTGATCGTGACGCCGCGCGCCGCGATGTCGCTGCGCGCCACGCCCGCCACGAAGCCGGTCAGGCCGCTACGCGCGCCGTTGGACAAGCCCAGGATGTCGATCGGCGCCTTGACCGCGCTGGATGTGATGTTGACGATGCGCCCGAACCCGCGGTGGGCCATGCCATCCACCGTGGCCTTGATCAGCTCGATCGGCGTGAGCATGTTGGCATCGATCGCGCCCAGCCACTGCTCCCTGCCCCAATCGCGGAAATCCCCGGGCGGCGGTCCGCCCGCGTTCGTGACCACGATGTCGTAGTCGCGGTGCGCAGCGAACACGGCCTCGCGGCCCTGCGGCGTGGTGATGTCGGCGGCCACGGCCTTGACGAAGGTTTGGCCGTCCGACCGCGCCTGCAGCAGCTGCCGCCGCGCGGCTTCGAGGGCGTCGGCGCCGCGCGCGACGATCACCACGTTGACGCCTTCCCGCACCAGGGCCAGCGCGCAGCCATAGCCCAAACCCTTGCTCGCGCCGCCCACCAGCGCGGTCCTGCCGGCAATGCCCAGATCCATTTCTTGCTCCCAGTCGTTGTCTGCAACTTATTGGCGCATGCCGAATTTCTCGATCAGCGCCTTGAACGTTGCATTGTCGCGCTCCATCAGCGCCGTGAAGGTCTGTTGATCCGCCACCGCATAGCCCAGGTTCTGCTCCGCCATGAAGCGCTTCAGGCTGCTTTCGGCGGCGGCCTGCCGGAACGCGGCGCCCAGGGCATCCAACACGGGCTGCGGCGTGCCCTTGGGCGCGGCGATGCCGCGCCAGGTGCCGATGGACAGGTCAATGTTGCGCTCCTTCAGCGTGGGCACGTTCTCGAAGCCCGGCACGCGTGCGTCGGCCATGACCGCCAGCGGCTTGAGCTTGCCAGCCTTGACGTACTGCATGACCTCCGCCGGGCTCACCGCCACCGCGTCGATATGTCCGCCCAGCAAGGCCAGCACCGCCGGATTGCCGCCATTGAACGGGATGTGGTTGAACTTGGCGCCCGTCTTGTCCTCCAGCGCGGCGGCAGCCAGATGCCAGATCGAACCGATGCCCGCGTTGCCCACCTGCATGCTCTCCGGCTTGGCGCGCGCCGCGTCCAGGAATGCTTCGATAGTGTTGTACGGCGAATCGGCGGCCACCGTGATGGCCGAGGGATCGGCATTGAGCTGGATGATGGGCGTGAACTTCTCGTAGGTGGTCTTGGTCAGGCCCAGATGGGGAATGATCACCATGTCGGCCGTCACCAGCGCCAGCTTGTAGCCGTCGGGCTTGGCGTTGGCGACTTCCGTCAGGCCGATGCCGCCCGCTGCGCCGGGCTTGTTCAGCACCACGATAGGCTGCGGCAGATGCGTGCGCGAGGCCTCGCCCATGGCGCGCGCCATGGCGTCCGTGCCGCCTCCCGCGGCAAACGGCACCACGATCTCAATGGCCCGATTGGGAAAATTCTGCGCCTGCGCCACGGCCCCCACGGCCAGCGCGGCGCTGCCCAGCAGCGCGGAAAAAATGCAGCGATTGAACGCACGACGTTTCATGGTGTCTCCGGTTTATGTTTTATGTGCTGCGGGTGGAAATGCGGAAATTCAGCGTATGAACTGCTTCACATAGTCTTCGCCCAGGCCGACCTCGGTGAAATGCTTGCGGCACATGTCGATCTTGGTGAACACGTCTTCGTAGCCCATGCCCTTGCCCCAGGGGTCGGTGTAGTACATGACGCCGTTGACCTGAAAGTACGTGATCATTTCCTCGACGTCGGGCGGCACGTAGAGCGTGTGCGTTTCACCGGGCGGCTCGAACACGTAGCTGCCTTCGGTGGCCTCCCAGTCGTGTTCCAGATAGCGCCAGCGGCCTTTCAGGACAAAGCCGTGCACCGCCTGCGGATGGCGGTGGCGGCTGAGCACGCCCGACTTGCGCACGCGCAGCAGGTTCATCCAGTAGCCCTGGCTGGCGTTCAGACAGAGCGGCCGGAACCAGACGTTCTCGGCCTGCGGCACCCACAGCCTTTCATCGGTCGGGATCGCATGCGGAATCACGATCTCGGGCAAGGCCTCGGGCGGATTCGGATATTGATAAGGAGTCAGGGGTTCGGCGTCGGGCTGGTCCAAGGGCATTTGGAATCCTTCCATATTATGGACAGTATGTTTACTTTATGGACGAATTATAAGAACTGCCCTGCCCGCCGCTATAGCGGGCTAACCCTTAGCTGCACCGCAGCGTTGCGCTGCACGGCGCCAGAAAACAAAAAACCCATCGCATCACTGCGATGGGTTTCTGGCTATGCGCCGGCGCCGAGACTTATTTGTCCACGAAGGCGCGCTCGACCACGTAGTCGCCCGGCTGGCCCACGCCCGGCGATACCGTGAAGCCGCGCTTGTCCAGCATGGCGCTGATGTCGGCCAGCATATGGGGGCTGCCGCAGATCATGGCGCGGTCGGTTTCCGGATTGATCTGGGGAATGCCGATGTCCGCGCACAGCTTGCCGTTTTCCATCAGCTCGGTGATGCGGCCCTGGTTGCGGAACGGTTCACGCGTGACCGTCGGGTAGTACACGAGCTTGTCGCGCACAATGTCGCCGAAGAATTCGTTGTTCGGCAGTTCCTTTTCGATGAAGTCGGCATAGGCCAGCTCGCTGACCCAACGCACGCCATGCACCAGGATGACCTTGTCGAAGCGTTCGTAGACGTCCGGATCCTTGATGATGCTCATGAACGGCGCCAGGCCCGTGCCCGTGCCGAACAGGAACAGGTGCTTGCCCGGCTTCAGGTCGTCGACGACCAGGGTGCCCACGGGCTTGCGGCTGACCAGGATGGTGTCGCCTTCTTTCAGATGCTGCAGCCGCGACGTGAGCGGGCCGTTCTGCACCTTGATGCTGAGGAATTCGAGGTTTTCTTCGTAGTTGGCGCTGGCGATGCTGTAGGCACGCAGCAGCGGCTTGCCTTCAACTTCCAATCCGATCATCACGAAGTGGCCATTGTGGAACCGCAAGGCCGAGTCACGCGTCGTGGTGAAGGAAAACAGGGTGTCGTTCCAGTGGTGCACGCTTAGTACGCGCTCAGTGTTGAAAGCAGCCATGTCGTATCAAATAAGGGCGACCGCCCCGGGCTATGCGCCCGGCTTGTGCCGCGGGGTCATTCCGTGCCGCAAAAAAGACGCGGCCGGCATTAGGGTTGACCCTATTCTACAGGGTCTTGATGATAACTGCTCTCATTATTCCGTAATACCCTTATGCCGTATTGATGGGGATCAAGGCTGCAGCCTGCCCGACTTACGAATAGTTGAATGCCGCTTTGCTTCCTGTTATCGTCGCGTTCTCATTTGATAATCATTTTCGTTAGCAGACTGTTTTGAGCAGAAGGACGCCCGGGACACTCGGGATTCCCTCTGCAGCCCTAGCCGGAGCACCTCCTCATGAATAAGCGTCCCCAATTGAATTCGCTGCTGCGCGCCCTGGCGCTGGCCGGCGCCGCCGCCTTCACCGTGTCGGCCAACGCCGCCGAGGAAGTCAGCCTCTACACCACCCGGGAACCCAAGCTGATCCAGCCGCTGCTGGACGCCTTCACCAAGGAAAGCGGCATCAAGGTCAATACGGTCTTCGTCAAGGACGGCCTGCTGGAACGCGTCAAGGCCGAAGGCGCCAAGTCGCCCGCCGACGTGCTGATGACCGTGGACATCGGCAACCTGCTGGACCTGGTTGACGGCGGCGTGACGCAATCGATCAAGTCGCAAACCCTGGAATCCGTGATTCCCGCCAACCTGCGTGGCGCCGACGGCAAGTGGTACGCCCTGTCGCTGCGCGACCGCGTGCTGTACGTGGAAAAGGACCTGAAGCTGGAATCCTTCCGCTACGAAGACCTGGCCGACCCCAAGTGGAAGGGCAAGGTCTGCATCCGTTCCGGCCAGCACCCCTACAACACCGCCATGGTCGCGTCCATGATCGCGCATGACGGCGCCGAAGCCACCGAAAAATGGCTGCGCGGCGTCAAGGCCAACCTGGCCCGCAAGGCCGCCGGCGGCGACCGCGACGTGGCCCGCGACATCCTGGGCGGCATCTGCGACATCGGCCTGGCCAATGCCTACTACGTGGGCCACATGAAGAACGCGGAACCCGGCACCGACGCGCGCAAGTGGGGCGACGCCATCAAGGTCATCCGTCCGACCTTCGCCAACGCCAAGAGCGGCGGCACGCACGTGAACGTCAGCGGCGCCGCCGTTGCCGCCCACGCGCCCAACAAGACCAACGCGGTCAAGCTGCTGGACTTCCTGGTGTCCGAACCCGCCCAGGCCCTGTACGCCCAAGCCAACTATGAGTACCCCGTCCGCAAGGGCGTGAAGCTGGACCCCGTGATCGCCAGCTTCGGCGAACTGAAGGTCGATCCCCTGCCCCTGACCGAGATCGCCAAGCATCGCAAGCAAGCCAGCGAACTGGTCGACAAGGTCGGTTTCGACAACTGATAAGCCTGTGGCACGCCACGCCCGCCGGCGCGGCGATACCATGCGGCAGTGACAAACGCGCGGGCTGCGCCTAAGCTCACGCGTAGGGCCTGCTCCCTCCTTTTGGGGGAGCAGGCCTTGCCATTGATGCAATCGACTTTGAAGCATGCACACAGATTCTTTGCCCCGGCCGCTGCGTCTGCGCTGGACTGAACGCGGGGCCGGCTGGCTGGCCGGCGCCGCCCTGATCGCGCTGGCCGTATTGGCGCCCCTGCTGACGCTGGGGTGGTGGGCGCTGGGCGGCGAACTCTCCCATTGGCAGCATCTCGCCACTTACGTGTTGCCCCAGGCGCTGGCCAACACCGCCATGCTGCTGGCCGGCGTCGGCGTGCTGGTGACGCTGCTGGGCACGGGCGCCGCCTGGCTGGTGACCGCCTACGACTTCCCCTCCCGCCGCGTGCTGACCTGGGCGCTGCTGCTGCCGCTGGCAGTGCCGACCTACATCATCGCCTTCGCCTATCTGGACCTGCTGCATCCCATCGGTCCGATACAGACGGCGATCCGCGCGCTGCTGGGCTATGACAGTCCGCGCCAGTTCCGCCTGCCGGACCTGCGCTCGATCTACGGCGCGATCTTCGTGCTGGGATTCGTGCTCTACCCCTATGTGTACCTGAGCACCCGCGTCATGTTCATGACGCAGGCCGCCAGCCTGCTGGAAGCGGCCCGCACCCTGGGCGCCGGCCGCATCGCGGTGTTCTTCCGGGTCGCCCTGCCGCTGGCCCGGCCCGCCATCGTGGTGGGCGTGAGCCTGGCGCTGCTGGAAACGCTGAACGATATCGGCGCCTCCGAATTCCTGGGCGTGCAGACGCTGACCGTGTCGGTCTACACCACCTGGGTCACGCGTTCGGACCTGGCGGGCGCGGCGCAGATCGCGCTGACCATGCTGGCGATCGTGATCGGGCTGATCCTGCTGGAACGCCATGGCCGCAAGCGCCAGCGCTACGCCAACACCCAGCGCATGCGCCCGATGCAGCCGCGCCGCCTGCACGGCCCGGCCGCGGCCCTGGCCGCGGTGCTGGGCTGGATTCCGGTGCTGATCGGATTCGTCGCGCCCGCGCTCTATCTGATCGTGGAAACCTACAAGCGGCTGCATCTGGTGGGCGGCGTGTCGCACCAGTTGCTGAACGGGTTGAGCAATACCCTGATCGTGGCCTTCAGCGCCACCGTCGTCACCCTGCTATGCGGGCTGATCGTGGCCTGGGCCGGACGCACGCTGCGCGAAAGCTCGGGCTTCAACCCGGGCCGCGCCTGCGCGCGCATCGCCAGCCTGGGCTACGCGGTGCCCGGCACGGTGCTGGCCATCGGCCTGCTGACGCCCTTCGTCTGGATCGATACCGCGGTCGCCAAGGTCTTTGGCGGCACCGGCCTGTTCCTGATGGGCTCGATGGGCGCGCTGGTGTGCGCCTACGCGATCCGCTTCCTGGCGATTTCAACCGGCGCGCTGGAAGCCGGCCTGGCCCGCATCCCGCCGTCGCTGGAGCAGGCTTCGCGCCTTTTGGGCGAAAGCTCGGCCGGCACCTTGCGCCGCGTGCATCTGCCGCTCCTGCGCCCGGCGCTGGCCGCCAGCGCCCTGCTGGTGTTCGTGGATGCCATGAAGGAACTGCCCGCGACCTTGTTGCTGCGGCCCATGAATTTCGACACGCTGGCGACCTGGCTTTACGCCGAAGCAGCCCGCGGCACCTATGAAGAAGGCGCCGTCGCGGCGCTGGCCATCGTGCTGGCCGGCCTGCTCCCCGTCATCCTGCTGGCGCGCACCAATCTGAAAATGGGACATTGATCATCGTGCCCGATCTGTTAGAACTCGATCACCTTTCCCTCGCCTACGACACCCCGGCGGGACTCAAGCCTGTGGTGCAGGACCTGACGCTGGGCCTGCCCGTGGGCCATATCGGCTGCCTGCTGGGCGAGTCCGGCTGCGGCAAGACCACGGTGCTGCGCGCCATTGCCGGCTTCGAGCCGCTGCGGGCCGGACGCATCCTGCTGGACGGCACGGTCATTTCCTCGCCCACCGTGCAGGTGGCGCCCGAGCATCGCCGGGTAGGCATGATGTTCCAGGACTACGCGCTGTTCCCGCACCTGACGGTGGCGCTGAACGTGGCCTTCGGCCTGCGCAAGCTGGCGCGCCCGGAGCGCGCGCGCCGCGTGGAGGAAATGCTGGAACTGGTGGGCCTGGCGCATGCCGCCAACAGCTATCCGCACGAGATTTCCGGCGGCCAGCAGCAGCGCGTGGCGCTGGCGCGCGCGCTGGCGCCCTCGCCCGACCTGCTGCTGCTGGACGAGCCGTTTTCGAACCTGGACGTGGACACGCGCGAACGCCTGGCCTTCGAAGTGCGCGACATCCTCAAGACCACCGGCCACACGGCCATCCTGGTCACGCACAACCAGGCCGAAGCCTTCGCCATCGCCGACCGCATCGGCGTCATGTCCCAGGGCAGCATCGCGCAGTGGGACACGCCCTACAACCTGCACCATCATCCCGCCAGCGACTTCGTGCGCGATTTCATCCGCCGCGAAGCGCTGGAAGAGCGGCGCGAGCAAGCCTACGCCCGCGGCCGCTGAGGTTTGCCTGGCCGCTCAGTCGGCCGACAGCTTCACTTTCTGCGACAAGGCCTTGAAGGCCTCGTGCTGGCTCTGGGTCAGGCGCTCAACTTCCTGCGGCGTGGAACCATAGGGCATGAAGCCGGCCTGCTCCAGCTTGGTCTTCACTTCGGGCAGGGCCAGCGCCCATTGGAAAGCTTCGCTCAGCGCCTTGGTCACCTCCGGCGACATCTTCGCCGGGCCGTAGACCGCGAACCACGGATCCACCACGGCCGCCTCGTAGCCCAGCTCGGCCAGCGTCGGCACGTCCGGCAAGGCGGGCGCGCGCTTGCTGCCCGTCACCGCCAGCGCATGCACCTTGCCGGCCTTGATGTGCGGCAGCGACGCCGGCAGGTTGTCGAACATCACCGGCAGGTGTCCGCCCAGCAGATCGTTCAGGCCCTGCGCGCTGCCCTTGTACGGAATGTGCTGCATGCCGGCGCCGGTCAGCTGGTCGAACATCACGCCTGCCAGATGCATGGAGGTGCCGGTGCCTGGCGTGCCGAACGACGTACCCGGATGCTGCTTGGCATACGCGACCAGATCCTTGACGCTGTCGACCTTCAGGGCCGGGCCGACTTCCAGCACCACGGTGGACGCGCCCAGCATGCTGACGCCCGTGAAATCCTTGGTGGGATCGAAAGGCATGGAGGGGTAGACGAAGGGATTCAGCGCGTTCGTGGAGATAGCGCCGAAACCGATGGTATAGCCGTCCGGCGCGGCCTTGGCCACGGCGTCCATGCCGATGTTGCCGCCCGCGCCGGGACGATTCTCGACGATGACGGGCTGGCCCAGCTTTTCGGCCACTTTCTGACCCGCCGTGCGCGCCACCAGGTCGGTGGTGCCGCCTGCGGTGTAGGGCACGATGAAGGTGATGGGCTTGGCCGGATAGCCGGCGGCGAGCGCCGCGCTGGCGCCTTGGATCAGCGCCAGCGCGGCCAGGCCGCGCAGCGCATTGAGAGTGTGGCGATGCATGATGTCTCCATCCCGGATTGTTGTTGGATCGGGAGGCGCATCATACCGCCGGCCGCGCGGCGATTGGGCGCGGCCGGCTTGCGGGCTGACTCAGGCGCGCGGCTCGGGCAGCGGGATGTACTCGGTCTCGTCGCCCGGCACGACCTGGTCGAAGCGGTTGCGCTGCCAATCCTGCTTGGCCTGCTCGATGCGGTCCTTGCTGCTGGAGACGAAGTTCCACCAGATGAAGCGCGGCCCGTCCAGAGGCTCTCCGCCCAGCACCGCGAAGCGCGCCGCGGTCTTGGCGCGGATCTGCACCGGACGGCCCGGCGCGAACACGATCAGGCGGCCGCTTTCGAATTCCTGGCCGTCGATCTCGACCGTGCCTTGCGCCAGATAGGCGGCGCGCTCTTCGTGCTCGGCCGGCAGCACCGTGGTCGCGCCGGCCTGCAACTGCATGTCGCCATAGAACAGCGGCGACAGTGTCTTTACCGATGAAGTCTTGCCGAACAGCGAACCCGCCACCACCTGGGCGCGCACGCCCTCGCCTTCGACCACCGGCTGGGCGTCCAGTCCGTAGTGGGTGAAGCCCGGATCGGTTTCCTCGTGTTCCTTGGGCAGGCCCACCCAGATCTGCAGGCCACAGAGGCGCTGCGCGGCCTGGCGGCTTTCAGGCGAGGAGCGCTCCGAATGCACAATGCCGCGGCCAGCCGTCATCCAGTTCACCTCGCCCGGCAGGATGGTCTGGGTATTGCCCGCGCCATCGCGGTGCACCATGGACCCTTCGTACAGGTAGGTCACGGTGGACAGGCCGATATGGGGATGCGGGCGCACGTCTATGCCCGCACCGGGGGCGAATTCGATCGGACCCATGTGGTCCAGGAAGACGAACGGCCCGACGGTGCGGCGCTGCGCGGACGGGATGGCGCGGCGCACGGAAAAGCCGCCCAGGTCGCTGGTGCGAGGCACCACGACGGATTCAATCTGGCTTTCGCCGGCTTCGGACAAGGTGGACATGATCGGACTCTCCGGGTTGTGGGGGCCAAGGGCCATGTTAAGGCCTGCCGCTTGCATGGGGAAAAACGGCGGGCGGGCTTCGTCAGCCTGCCCACCCAGGGGTTTTACGCGAGGTCGAACACCAGGACTTCGGCCTGCTTGCCGCCCGACAGCTCGACGCGGGGCTCGTCCGTGATGGCGATCGCATCGCCGGCCGACAGTTCTACGCCGTTGACAGTCAGGCTGCCGCGGGCCACGTGCACCCAGGCGCGGCGGCCGGCGGCCAGATCCAGCGCGGCCGCTTCGGCGCCGTCGAACAGCCCGCCATAGAGGCGCGCATCCTGATGGATCTTCATCGAGCCATCGGCGCCGTCCGGCGACACCAGCGCTTGCAGCCGGCCGCGCTTTTGCTCGTCACTGAAGCTGCGCTCTTCGTATTCGGGCGCGATGCCGGTGACGTCGGGCTCGATCCAGATCTGCAGCATGTGCGTTTCACGGTCCGACAGCGGGTTGAACTCGGAGTGCATCACGCCGCGGCCGGCGCTCATGCGCTGCACGTTGCCGGGCTGGATGGTCGATCCGCTGCCCATGCTGTCCTTGTGGGCGATGGCGCCGTCCAGCACGTAAGTGATGATCTCCATGTCGCGATGGCCATGCGTGCCGAAGCCGCGGCCAGCCGCGATGCGGTCGTCATTGATCACGCGCAGGGCGCCGAAGCCCATGTGGGCCGGGTCGTAGTAGTTGGCAAAGGAAAAGGTGTGAAACGAGTCCAGCCATCCATGGTTGGCATGACCCCGTTCAGCAGCGCGGCGAGTGGTAAGCATTTGGGACTCCTGTTTCAATAATATGAATGGTTGTGCAGCCTTGTTTTGTCACCACCGTTTGGTGGAAGCCGCTGCACCACCGGCATGAGTGATATTGTGCGCGTGCACAGAGTCCTGTTTGGCGCTATATTTTGACGGAATCATTCAAATTATTTGAATGGCCATTCCAGGCGTATCCATGCAAGCCATCACCCCTGAACTGCTGATCCTGGTGGACGCCATCGCGCGCCACGGCAGCTTTGCCAAAGCGGCCCGCGAACTGGGCAAAGTGCCCTCGGCGGTAACCTATTCCATCCGCAAGCTGGAAGACGGCCTGGACGTGCTGCTGTTCGACCGTTCGGGGCACCGCGCGCTGTTGACGCCTGCGGGCGAAACACTGCTGAAGGACGGCCGCCATGTGCTGCAGTCGCTGGACGACCTGGCCTGCCGCGTCAAGCGCATCGCCACGGGCTGGGAAGTGGAATTGCGCATCGCGGTCAGCGCGGTGCTGCCGTGGCGGCCGCTATATGACCTGATCGAAGAGTTCCAGACGCTGGGCAGCGCCACCACGCTGCGCTTTTCCAGCGAGGTGCTGAGCGGCAACTGGGACGCCCTGACTTCCGGGCGCGCCGACCTGGTCATCGGCGCGGGCGCCGCGGGCGAGCCTACCGGCCCCTACCGCTCGCAGGCCATAGGACAATCGCAGTTCGGCTTCTGCGTGGCGGCGCACCATCCGCTGGCGTCCATGCCGCAGCCCTTGAGCCGCGCCGACGTCGCGCGCTATTGCGCGGTGGTGGTGGCGGATACCTCCCGCAACCTGGCGCCCCAGACGCGCGGCATTCTGGCCGAACAGCCCACCCTGGTCATGCCTACCATGCAAGCCAAGATAGACGCCCAGGTGCGCGGCCTGGGCTGCGGCTACCTGCCGCTGACGCTGGCCGCGCCGTATCTGGCGCAAGGCTTGCTAGTGGTGTGCGAGACGGACGAAGGCATGTCCTTGACGGAACACCTGGCCTACGCCTGGCGCTCGGAGCCGCCAGGCGAGGCCTTGAAATGGTGGCTGCAGAAATTGAAGTCGCCGCGCCTGTGCGAGAGCCTGTTGGGGATGGGATAGCAAGGCGGGGGAGCTTCCGCATCCCCGAACAGGACGCGCCTCCCCCCCCGCGTCCGCCCCTATTCGTCCTCGATGCCCAACTCGCGCAGCTTGCGCGTGATGGTGTTGCGGCCTATGCCCAGGCGGCTGGCGGCTTCCACGCGGCGGCCGCGGCTGGCGTCCAGCGCGCTTTGCAGCAGGATCTTCTCGAACTGGCGCGTGAGCGTGGCCATGACTGCCGGTTCGCCGCGTTCCAGCCGGTACTGCGCATCGCGCAGCAGGGAATCCTGCCAGTTGCGCGGAGAGCCCTCGTCCAGCGGCGCCGCGGACTGCACCACGGTACCCACGCCGGCCATGGGCGCGGCAGGACGCGACAGCGCCGGGCTGGGCTGCTGCTGATGCTCCATGGCGCGAATTTCCGGCGGCAGATCGGCGCGCTCCACCGTCTGGCCGGGCGCCATCACCGTCAGCCAATGACAGAAGTTCTCCAGCTGGCGCACGTTGCCCGGAAAGTCGAACTTGGACAACACGGCCAGGGCCTCGGGCGTCAGGCGCTTGACCGGCACCCCCAGCGCGCGAGCGCTGGCGGTCAGGAAGTGGCCGGCCAGCGCCGGGATGTCTTCCACCCGTTCGCGCAAGGGCGGCAGGCGCAGCCGGATCACGTTCAGGCGGTGGAACAAGTCCTCGCGGAACAGGCCCTGTTCCACGCGCTGCTCCAGCGGCTGGTGGGTGGCGGCGACGATGCGCACGTCGACGCGCACCGGCTGCGCACCGCCGACGCGGTAGAAGCTGCCCTCGGCCAGCACGCGCAGCAGGCGCGTCTGCAATTCGATCGGCATGTCGCCGATTTCGTCCAGGAACAGCGTGCCGCCGTGCGCTTCCTCGAAGCGGCCGCGGCGCAGGTTGTTGGCGCCCGTGAACGCGCCGCGTTCGTGGCCGAACAGCTCGGCCTCCAGCAGGTCGCGCGGGATGGCCGCCGCATTCAGCGCCACGAAGGGGCCGCCGGCGCGCACGCCGTGGCCGTGCAAGGCGCGCGCCACCAGTTCCTTGCCGGTGCCGGACTCGCCGGTGATCAGCACGGTGACCTTGGACTGGGCCAGCCGGCCGATCGCGCGGAACACTTCCTGCATGGCGGTGGACGCGGACTGCGTCATCATCCAGCGCTCGTTGTTCTGCGCCGACTCGCCCTGCCCTTCGGCATCTTCGGGCTCGGCGGACTCCTGCATGGCGCGCTGGATCAGCGCCACCGCCTCGTTCACGTCGAACGGCTTGGCCAGGTAGTCGAAGGCGCCGCCCTGGAAGGCGGACACGGTGCTGTCCAGGTCGGCGAACGCGGTCATGACGATGACCGGCAGGCCGGGATTGCGCTCCTTCAGCTTGCGCAGCAGCTCCAGGCCGTTGCCGCCAGGCATGCGGATATCGGACACCAGCGCGGCGGGCGCTTCGCGCGTCAACGCTTCCAGCACGTCGGCGGATTGGGAAAAGCTGCGGGTGGGGACCCCGGCGCGCGCCAGGGCCTTTTCCAGGACCCAGCGGATGGCCTGGTCATCATCGACGATCCATACGGGTTTCATCAGAGTGCAGGCTCCATCGGAAGGACCAGGCGGAACTCGGTGCGGCCGGGCCGGGATTCAAATTCGATGATGCCGCCGTGCTGCTGCACGAAGTCCTGCGCCAGGCTCAGGCCCAGGCCGGTGCCTCCGGCGCGGGCCGTGACCAGCGGATGGAAGATCCGGTCGCGGATCTGGTCCGGCACGCCGGGACCGTTGTCGATGATGGACAGCACCAGCGCCAGGCGGTGCTGCCGGTGGGCCAGCATCACCTGCCGCGCCACGCGCGTGCGCAGGGTCACCACGCCGGCTTCGGTCTGCGGCCCCGGCGGCCTGGCGACCAGTTCCTGCGCGGCGTTGCGCGCCACGTTCAGGACGGCCTGCATCAGGCGGGCGGCATCGCCCTTCAGGTCCGGCACCGAGGCGTCGTAGTCGCGCAGCAGCGTGACGTCGTTGCGGAACTCGGCCTGGATCAGCGCGCAGACGCGTTCGCAGATTTCATGGATGTTGACCGGCCGCGCGTTCAGCGGCACACGTTGCGGGCCGCTCAGGCGGTCCACCAGCGCCTGCAGGCGGTCGGCTTCGGAAATGATGACCTGGGTGTACTCGGCCAGGGCCGCGCTGGGCAGCTCGGCTTCGAGCAATTGCGCGGCGCCGCGCAGGCCGCCCAGGGGATTCTTGACTTCATGCGCGAGGTTGCGCAGCAGTTCGCGGTGGGCTTCGATCTCGTCAACCAGCCTGTGGTTGCGGTCGGCCAGCACGCGCTGCTCGATCTCGCGGGTTTCTATCAGCACGGGCCAGCGCTGGCCCGTCAGTCCGACGGTCGTCACGGACACTTCCACCGATTCGGCGGCGCGGCGCAGCGAGGCCAGTTGCCTGACGTCGGCATAGCGCCCGGCGGCGGCGCGGTCGATGGAGGATTGGATGTTTTCCGGACTGTCGAACAGCGTGGCGGCGGAATGGCCGCCCAGTTGCTTGCGCGAGCGGCCGAACAGATCTTCGGCGGCCGCATTGGCGTATTCGATATGACCGCGTTCGTTGACCAGGAAAACGGACGTGGCTAGCAAATCGAGAGCTTCTACATTCATTTTCTACATACCCGAATGTGAGGGGACGGCGGAACGCGACGGCCGCGCCGGAAGCCGGCGCCCTGTCCGCCAGGCGCAGCGCCTGGCGGACAGCACGTCGAACCGCGATCTGGCGGTGCGCATGCTGCGGGCCCTGGTTTCTGCCTGCAGCATCGCGCCACCTCCAGCTACTGCCTCAGCGCATCAGAGGCTGTAGTACATGTCGAACTCGACCGGGTGCGGCGTCATGCGCAGACGGTTCACATCGGCCATCTTCAGGTCGATGTAGGCGCTGAGCATGTCGTTGCTGAACACGCCGCCGCGGGTCAGGAACTCGCGGTCGTTGTCCAGGGCTTCCAGGGCCTGCTCCAGCGAGGCGCAGACGGTCGGGATCTTCGCGTCTTCTTCCGGCGGCAGGTCGTACAGGTTCTTGTCGGCGGGATCGCCGGGGTGAATCTTGTTCTGCACGCCGTCCAGGCCGGCCATCATCAGGGCCGAGAAAGCCAGGTACGGGTTGGCCAGGGGGTCCGGGAAACGCGCTTCGACGCGGCGGCCCTTCGGGTTGCCAACGTACGGAATGCGGATCGAGGCCGAACGGTTGCGGGCCGAGTAAGCCAGCTTGACCGGGGCTTCGTAGTGCGGAACCAGGCGCTTGTACGAGTTGGTGCCGGGGTTGGTGATGGCGTTCAGCGCGCGGGCGTGCTTGATGATGCCGCCGATGTAGTACAGCGCGAATTCCGACAGGCCGGCGTAGCCGTTGCCCGCGAACAGGTTCTGGCCGTCCTTCCAGATGGACTGGTGGACGTGCATGCCGGAGCCGTTGTCGCCGACGATGGGCTTGGGCATGAAGGTGGCGGTCTTGCCGTAGGCGTGGGCCACGTTGTGGATCACGTACTTCTGCAGCTGGATCCAGTCGGCGCGCTGGACCAGCGTGCTGAACTTGGTGCCGATTTCGAGCTGGCCGGGAGCGGCCACTTCATGGTGGTGCACTTCGACCGGCACGCCCATCTGTTCCATCAGCAGGCACATTTCCGAACGCATGTCCTGGAACGAGTCGACCGGGGGCACGGGGAAGTAGCCGCCCTTGACGGTGGGACGGTGGCCGGTGTTGCCGCCTTCGAATTCCAGGCCCGAGGACCAGGGCGCTTCTTCGGACTTGATCTTGACGAAGGTGCCGGACATGTCGCTGTTCCAGGTCACGCCGTCGAAGACGAAGAATTCGGGTTCCGGACCGAAGTAGGCGGTGTCGCCCAGGCCGGAGGACTTCAGGTAGGCTTCGGCGCGCTTGGCCAGCGAGCGCGGATCGCGGTCATAGCCCTTCAGATCGGAGGGTTCGACCACGTCGCACGACAGGATCAGGGTCGGCTCTTCGCGGAACGGATCCAGGTTGGCGGTGGACATGTCGGGGATGAGCAGCATGTCGGAGGCTTCGATGCCCTTCCAGCCCGGGATCGACGAACCGTCGAAGGCCTGCCCGCTTTCCAGCTTGTCTTCGTCGATCTGGCTGATCGGCACCGAAATGTGGTGCTCACGGCCAATCGTATCGGTAAAGCGGAAATCCACGAATTTGACTTCGTTGTCGGCGATCTGTTTCAGGACGTCTTTCGGGCTTGCCATGTCATCTCCATTAGATAAAAAGGTCGAGGGCTTTGCCCGTCGACTGGCATAAAAGAGGGAAGCAATAAGCGTGCCAGGTTTCTTCTCCGGGATTCCCCGGGGAAGTCGGCTCGGTCATGGGAAAATGTAGCACCATCATGGTGCAAATAGTGGGGCATGATTGCCCCACTATGGTGCATCAACGCTACAGGAACATTTCCTGCAGGTCATTGAGGAATCTCCAGCCCAGCGGGGTCGCCCGCAGACGGGTCGGATCGGCGTCCAACAGGCCGCGCTTGGAGGCTGCCTCCAATTGGTGCGCAATGGCGGCCAGCGACAGGCCGGTGCGCTCATTGAAGGCCGTGGCGGCGACGCCATCCTTCAGCCGCAAGGCGTTCAACATGAACTCGAACGGCAGTTCGTCCGGACCGACCTGGCGGCTTTCGGCGATGTGGCTGCCGTCGCGGGCCATGGCGGCCTGCATCCAGGAGTCGGGGCCGCGCAGCCGCGCTTCGCGCACGATGCGGTCATGGAAGGACAGCTTGCCGTGCGCGCCCGGGCCCAGGCCCAGGTAGTCGCCGAACTCCCAGTAGTTGAGGTTGTGGCGGCAGCGCGCACCGGACTTGGCATAGGCCGAGACCTCGTAGCGCGCCAGGCCGGCGCCCGCCAGCTCGGCTTCCACCGCGTCCTGCATGGCGGCGCTGGTGTCGTCGTCGGGCAGATCCTCGGGCGGGAACTTGGCGAAGACCGTATTGGGCTCCATCGTCAGGTGATAGAGCGACAGGTGCTCGGTGCCGAAAGCCACGGCCTGCCGCAGATCGGCCACACAGGCCTCCAAGGTCTGGCCAGGCAAGGCGAACATCATGTCCAGGTTGACGCGCGGGACGGCCCGTTGCGCCATCTCGATCGCTGCCCTCGCCTGCGCGCTGTCGTGGATGCGGCCCAGCTTCTTCAGCTGCGCATCGTCGAAACTCTGGATCCCCAGCGAAAACCGCGTCACGCCGCTGGCGGCGTAGTCACGGAAGCGCCCGGCCTCGGCCGTGCCCGGATTGGCTTCCATGGTGATCTCGGCGTCGGGCCACAGGTTCAGACAGGCGCGCAGCATCGCCAGCAGCTCGTCCAGGCCTTCGGACGACAGCAGGCTGGGCGTGCCGCCGCCGATGAAGACAGACACCACCTGCCGCCCCCAGATCGAAGGCAGCGCCTGCTCCAGGTCGCTGCGCAGGGCATCCAGATAGGCGCGCTCCGGGATTTCGCCCGGCGCCGCGTGGGAATTGAAGTCGCAATAAGGACATTTGCGCACGCACCAGGGCACGTGCACATAGACGGACAGCGGCGGCAGGCTGGTCAGCGTGGCGCCGGCCGGCAGCTTCAGGCGCGACGGCTGCGCGCCCATGTCGTTGCGGATGGGAATGATGATGGACATGCGTAATTCCTGAACCGGGCGCCGCGCGGCGCCCTCGTCAAGCCTGGCTCAGCTTGCTCAACAGTTCGCGCAGCGCGCGGGCGCGGTGGCTCAGCCGGTTCTTTTCCTCGGGCTCCAGGGCCGCGGCGGTCAGCGCCTGGTCGGGCAGGTAGAAATGCGGATCGTAGCCAAAGCCGTGGACACCCTCGGGCTGGTCGATGATCTCGCCATGCCACAGGCCTTCGCCGATGAGGGGCCGCGGATCGTTCTCGGCGCGCACCAGCGCCAGCACGGCCACATACCAGGCGCTGCGATCGGCCACGCCGGCCAGATTGCGCACCAGCAGTTCATTATTCGCCTGGTCGGATTTTTCGCCGCCGAGCATCTTGGCGTAGCGCGCCGAATACACCCCGGGCGCGCCGTCCAGCGCCGCCACGCACAGGCCGGAGTCGTCGGCCAAGGCCGGCAGGCCGGTCAGGCGGCTGGCATGGCGGGCCTTGGCCAGCGCGTTCTCGACGAAGGTGACGTGCGGCTCTTCGGCTTCGGGCACCCCCAGCTCGCCTTGGGGCACCAGTTCTATGCCCAGGGGCGCGAACAAGGCGGAGAACTCGCGCAGCTTGCCGGCATTGTTGGAGGCCAGCACGACGCGGCGCAGGGAATCGGGAATCTTGGGAGCAGTCATGGGGCAAATTGTATAGGGCGCGGGCCGGATGCGGCGGCGCCGGGCGCGATGCCCCCGCGTCTTGGAAGGATATGCCTGCGATCGGGGTTGACAGTGTTGTGGCCCCTAATTGAAGATGGCGCGCCTGTCTTCAGCGAAACAACGCGGACATATTTTGTTGTCAATATGATCAAACTTGTCACTGATAGTATCTGAACGCACCGGCGATGAACTCCATTCACGCTTTGCCCCGGCCGGTAGCGGCCCGCGCGCCCTCATCACCCCTGGACGGCGCGTCAGCGCACGTGAGCCTGGCCGGAATCCTGCGCGAACGGTTGCTGCGCCCGCGCTTCCAGCCCGTGGTCGACCTTTCGCACAGCCGCATCTACGGCCATGAAAGCCTGATCCGCGGCCCCGCCGACACGGCCCTGCACTTTCCCGACGCCCTGTTCGCCGAGGCTCGCCGCCAGGGCCTGCACCCGCAGCTGGAACTGGCCAGTTTCCGCGCCGGCGCCCAGGGCTTTCACCAGCACGACCCGGCCGGCATGCTGTTTCTCAACCTCTCCGGATCGGCGCTGCTGCACTACTGGACCCTGTGGGGCGATGAAATGCCCCAGCGCCTGCTCAAGAATTGCTCGCTCGCGCCGTCCAGCATCATCGTCGAACTCACCGAGCAGGATCCGCTGTCCGAGCACATGGCCGAACTTTCCAGCGCGTTCGCCTGCCTGCGCGCGCATGGCATGCGCGTAGCACTCGACGACTACGGCGTGGGCAACTCCAATCTGCAGCTCTGGGCCGAAATGCAGCCGGACCTGGTCAAGATCGACCGCTATTTCTTTGACGGCATCGGCCAGGACGAGCGCAAGCAGAACATGGTGCGCGCCATCCTGAAGGTGGCGCAGCACCTGGGCACCACCATCGTCGCCGAAGGCATCGAAACCGCCGAGGACCTGGCCATGGTGCGCGAGTTGGACATCCGCTACGCGCAAGGCTGGCTGCTTGGCCGACCAGAAGAAATACTGCTGACCGAGCTGGCGCCGCCGCTGCGCGATTCGCTGCGCCAGCGCGCGCCCGCCACCCCGCCCCAGCGCGGCCTGGGCGGCACCGCGGCCAGCCTGCGCGTCGAAGCGCCGCCGGCCCAACTGAACGGACACACCAATGACGACGTGCACCGGCTGTTCATCGAACACAAGGACATGCACGCGGTAGCGGTCGTGGATGACGACAACCGCCCGGTCGGCATCATCAACCGGCGCGACTTCTCGGAACATTACGCCCAGCGCTATACGCGCGAGCTGTTCGGGCGCGACGCCTGCTCCACCTTCATGAATGCCGAGCCGGTGCTGGTGGACCTGAACGTGTCCATCGACCAGTTGAGCCACGTGCTGATCTCGGAAGACCAGCGCTATCTGATGGACGGCCTGATCATCACGCGCGAAGGCCGCTACGACGGCCTGGCCACCGGCGAAACGCTGGTGCGCTCGGTGACCGAGATGCGCATCGAGGCGGCGCGCTACGCCAATCCGCTGACCTCGCTGCCCGGCAACATCCCCATCAGCCGCCACATCGCCACGTTGCTTGAAGACGCCGACGACTTCACCATCTGCTATGGCGACCTGAACAACTTCAAGCCCTTCAACGACGTCTACGGCTACTGGCGCGGCGACGACATGATCATGCTGACCGCCGAAGTCATCAAGCGCCATTGCGATCCGCAGCGCGACTTCGTAGGCCATGTGGGCGGCGACGACTTCGTGGTGCTGCTGCGCAGCCCCGACTGGATGGAGCGCACCCGCCGCATCATCGCGGAGTTCAACGAACGCGCCATGGACCTGTATGACGACGAAGGCCGCCGCAACGGCGGGATCGAAGCCGAGGACCGCTACGGCGTGCCCCGCTTCTTTCCCTTCGTGACGCTGGGGGTCGGCGCCCTCACCGTCACGCCTTCCCTATGCGAGCGCATCCGCCCGGAGGACATCGCGTCGGCCGCCGCTCACGTCAAGCACAAGGTCAAGCACGGCAACCTGTCGCTGGTGGCCGAGCGCTACACCGGCGGCATCCTGCCGCAGCTCGACAACTGAACCCTGCCCGGCCGCGCCATGGGCCGGCGGGGCAATCTGGAACACCGCCACCGCCCGGCGCAAGCCTTGCGCCTGGGCCTCCAGCGCGGCCGCCGCCGCGGCGGTCTGCTCCACCATGGCGGCGTTCTCCTGCGTCGAGCGCTCGATGTCCGCCACCGCGTGGTTCACCGACGCGATGCCGGCGGCCTGTTCGGCCGTGGCGCTGGAAATCTCGGCGACGATCTGCGTCACCCGGTCCACCGACTGCACCATGTCGCGCATGGTGTCGCCAGCCAAGCTGACCTGGCGCACGCCGGTTTCAACGCGGGCCGCGGAGTCCTCGATCAAGCCCTTGATCTCGCGGGCCGCCTGCGCGCTGCGCTGGGCCAGCGAACGCACCTCGCCCGCCACCACGGCAAAGCCCTTGCCCTGCTCGCCCGCGCGTGCCGCTTCCACGGCGGCGTTGAGCGCCAGGATGTTGGTCTGGAAGGCAATGCTGTCGACCACGCCGACGATCTCGCCGATGCGGCGGGCGCTGTCGGCGATGCCCTGCATGCTTTGCACCACTTCGTCGACCGCCGCCCCGCCGCGCTGCGCCAGTTGGGTCGCGCCCAGCGCCTGGCGGCTGGCCAGGTCGGCGTTGCCCGCGGTCAGCTGCACCGTGTGCGCCAGCTGCATCATATTGGCCGAGGCTTCCTGCAGCGAGCCGGCCTGGCGCGCGGTGCGATCCGACATGTCCGCGCCGCCCGCGGCGATCTCGCCCGAACCGGTATGGATTTCCTCGACGCCCTGGCGCACCGAGGCGACGGCCGCCGACAGGCCCGTCTGCATGCGACGCATGGCGCTGTACAGAACCCCGATCTCGTTGTCGCCGCGCATGGCGATCGCGCCCGTCAGGTCGCCGTCGGCGATGCGGTCGAAATGCGCCCCCGCTTCATTCAGCGGCCGCAGGATGCTGCGGCGAAACGCCAGCCGGATCAGCACGGCCAGCATCAGCACCAGCGCCAGCACGCCGGCCGCCACCGCGATCACCCGTTCCAGCGTGAGGCCGGCGCTGGCCACCGCCGCCTGGCCCTGGTCGCGGGCGTAGGTCTGGTAGGCGTCGGCCTGCTTGACGTAGGCCGCGCCGCTGCCCGGCAGCACCTTGTCCACCAGCCGGTTCACCTCGATGCCGTTCCAACCCTTGATCGCCGCGTGCATGGGCGCCAGCGTCTTGTCCGCAAAGGCGGCGTAGGCAGCAAGCACCCCGTCGAACAAGGGCGCGCCCGTCACGCTGGCGTCGGGATTGGCGCGCAGGCGCTCCAGGCTGGCCGCGGCCTGCTTGAACAGCGCCTCGGCGTGCGCCAGCGACTCGTTGCGCGCCTCTTCCAGGCCGCCTTCCATCGCCGTCTTGGCATCCGTCAGCGCCGCGCGCGCCTGGAACAGCCGGCTGGTCATATCCGCCAGATCGCCGGCCCGCTCGATGCTGCCCCGGCCCAGCGCTTCGATATCCGCCCGGTTTTCCCGCAGCACGGTGATTGCCCCCGCCGCCGCCAGCGCGAACAGCGCCACGAACAACGCGAGAATGGCCGACAACGCCGTCGTGACCCTGATGTTTTTCCGCATATCAGTCCATACAAAACCTGCCGCCAGCGGCGGCGTTCGCATGGATTATGGACACCCAGTTTGGCAATTTCTTGACACAACCCCGGCGCCAGGATGACAAACTCCCGTCATCAAACCGAACCCCGTATTAAGCAATTGTGAATTGGCAGGGACGGCGGCTTGCGGCACATTCGACGCTGCACCGATCCATTACCCATACAGAAAACCGCATCATGCCCAACGCCTCCCACGCCTATCAGGACATCCGCGAAGCCGTGCGCGACCTCTGCGCCCAGTTCCCCTCCGAATATTTCCGCAAGGTCGATGAAGAACGCGGCTACCCCGAAGCCTTCGTCCGCGCGCTGACCGAAGCCGGCTGGCTGGCCGCCCTGATCCCGCAGGAGTACGGCGGCTCCGGCCTGGGCCTGACCGAAGCGTCGGTCATCATGGAGGAAATCAACCGCAGCGGCGGCAACTCGGGCGCCTGCCACGGCCAGATGTACAACATGGGCACCCTGCTGCGCCACGGCTCCGAAGCCCAGAAGCGCGAGTACCTGCCGCGCATCGCCGCCGGCGAGCTGCGCCTGCAGTCCATGGGCGTGACCGAACCCACCACCGGCACCGACACCACCAAGATCAAGACCACCGCCGTCAAGCGCGGCGACCGCTACGTCATCAACGGCCAGAAGGTCTGGATCTCGCGCGTGCAGCACTCGGACCTGATGATCCTGCTGGCGCGCACCACGCCGCTGGACCAGGTCACGCGCAAGTCCGAAGGCATGTCCATCTTCCTGGTGGACCTGCATCATGCCGTCAAGCACGGCATGTCGATCCGGCCGATTCCCAACATGGTCAACCACGAGACCAACGAGCTGTTCTTCGACAACCTGGAAATCCCCGAGGAAAACCTGATCGGCGAGGAAGGCAAGGGTTTCAAGTACATCCTCGACGGGCTGAACGCCGAACGCACCCTGATCGCCGCCGAGTGCATCGGCGACGGCTACTGGTTCGTGGACAAGGTCACCGCCTACGCCAAGGAGCGCATGGTGTTCGGCCGCCCCATCGGCCAGAACCAGGGCGTGCAGTTCCCCATCGCCCGCGCCCACATCAACGTCGAAGCCGCCAGCCTGATGCGCTACGAAGCCTGCCGCCTGTTCGACGCCCACGAGCCCTGCGGCGCCCAGGCCAACATGGCCAAGCTGCTGGCCGCCGACGCGTCCTGGGAAGCCGCCAACGCCTGCCTGCAGTTCCACGGCGGCTTCGGCTTCGCCACCGAATACGATGTCGAACGCAAGTTCCGCGAAACCCGCCTGTATCAGGTCGCGCCGATCTCGACCAACCTGATCCTGTCCTACGTGGCCGAACACATCCTGGGCCTGCCCCGCTCCTTCTGAACGGATCCCGACATCAATGACCGCTGCCAAAGACACTTCGCACCTGAGCGCCGAACTCGCGGCCTTCGCCGCCAACCTGCGCTATGAAGACATCCCGGCCCCGGTGCTGCGCCGCGCCGAGGACCTGCTGCTGGACTGCCTGGCGTCCATCCTGGCCGGCGCCTCCGCCCGCGCGGTGCAGGCCATCGACCGCTATGCCGCCGCCATGGGCCCGGCCGACGGCCCCAGCGAAGTCCTGATCACCCGCCGCCGCACCACGCCGCTGTTCGCCGCCATGGTCAACGCCGCGGCCGCCCATGTGGTGGAACAGGACGACGTGCACAACGGCTCCGTGTTCCATCCCGCCGCGGTGGTGTTCCCGCCGGCACTCGCCGTGGCCCAGGCGCTGGGCCGCTCCGGCCGCGACCTGCTGGTCGCCTCTGTTGCGGGCTACGAAGTGGGGATCCGCGTCGGCGAATTCCTGGGCCGTTCGCACTACAAGATCTTCCACACCACCGGCACCGCCGGCACGCTGGCCGCAGCCGTCACCACCGGCCGCCTGCTCAACCTGTCCCCCGAGGAAATGCTGCACGCGCTGGGCTCCGCCGGCACGCAGGCCGCGGGCCTCTGGGAGTTCCTGCGCGACGCCGCCGACTCCAAGCAACTGCATACCGCCAAGGCCGCCGCCGACGGCATCACCGCCGCCTATCTGGCGCGCGAAGGATTCACTGGCGCGCGCCACATTCTGGAAGGCCCGCAGGGCATGGCGGCCGGCATGTCCACCGACGCCGATCCCAGCCGCCTGTGCGACCGGCTGGGCGAGCGCTGGGCGCTGGCCGAGACCTCGTTCAAGTTTCACGCGTCGTGCCGCCACACCCATCCGGCCGCCGACGCGCTGCAACAGGCGCTACGCGCAAACAACCTGACCGAGGCCGACATCGAGCGCGTCGTCGCCCACGTGCATCAGGGCGCCATCGACGTGCTGGGCCCGGTGGTCAATCCGCAGACCGTGCACCAGTCCAAGTTCTCGATGGGCACCGTCCTGGCCCTGATCGCCCGCCAAGGGCGCGCGGGCCTGGCGGAATTCGACGCCGGCCTGGACGATCCGGGCGTGGCCACGTTCCGCGGCAAGGTCGAAATGGAGCTGGACCAGGAGGTCGACGGCGCCTACCCCCAGCGCTGGATCGGCAAGGTCACGGTCTACACCCGCGACGGCCGCAAGCTGCATGGGCGCGTGGACGAACCCAAGGGCGACCCGGGCAACACCCTGAGCCGCGCGGAGATCGAGGACAAGACGCTAAGCCTGGGCCGCTACGCGGACGCGGCCACCGAGCCGGAGCTGCGCGGCCTGATCGACGCAATCTGGAATCTGGAAAAGGCGGAGAAGCTGGGGATCCTGCTGGCGCCGAAGTAACACTAGCAGGCGGGGCTACGGGTTGGCCGCGGGGTGCGCGTCCAACCCGTTTCTTTTGGTGGCGATCAGGCCAGCGCCGCGCGCTGCGCCCGCACCAGGCCGGCAATGCCGCTTTCGGCCAGCACCAGCATCGTGTCCAGTTCCGCACGGGTGAAGGTCGCGCCCTCGCCCGTACCCTGCACTTCGACGAACGCACCGCTGCCGGTCATGATCACGTTCACGTCGGCATCGCAGGCCGAATCTTCCTCGTAGTCCAGATCCAGCACCGCGCGGCCATGCACCAGGCCGACGGACACCGCCGCGACCGCGTCGCGCATCGGGTTGGCGGCCAGGTCGCCGCGCTGCATCAGCAACGCGACGGCGTCGGCCGCAGCCACCCAGGCGCCGGTAATGCTGGCGCAGCGCGTGCCGCCATCGGCCTGCAGCACGTCGCAGTCCAGATGCAGCGTGCGCTCGCCCAGCGCCTTCATGTCGAACACCGCGCGCAGGCTGCGGCCGATCAGGCGCTGGATTTCCTGCGTGCGGCCGCTCTGCTTGCCGCGCGCGGCCTCGCGATCGCCGCGCGTGTGCGTGGCGCGCGGCAACATGCCGTATTCAGCCGTTACCCAGCCTTCCCCCTTGCCCTTCAGAAAAGGCGGTACTTTCTCCATTACGCTGGCCGTGCACAGCACATGGGTGTTGCCGGCCTTCACCAGCACCGAACCTTCGGCGTAGCGCGTAAAGCCGCGCTCCAGGCTGAACGGCCGCAGTTCGTCGACGGCGCGGCCCGAGGGACGGGCGATGGCGGGGGTGGTGGTCACAGGCAAACTCCAGACGTGGCTTAGATCCGCCGCATTGTACGGGGTGGCGCCGCAGGAAAACGCCGCTTGGAGTATCCTGCCGCGATACAACCGGTACAAATGGAAAGGTCCGCGCCGAAAAACCGGCTGGCGCGCAGGCCCCCAACGGTTCCCAATAAAAAGCATTACCAGGACACGCACATCATGATTCGCAGCATGACCGCTTTCGGCAACGCCCGCGCAGATCTCGAGCAAGGCACGCTTGCGCTCGAATTCCGCAGCGTCAACAGCCGCTTCCTCGACCTCTACTTCCGCCTGCCCGACGAACTGCGCCACGTGGAAACGCCGCTGCGCGAACTGCTGACCGCCAACCTGGCGCGCGGCAAGGTCGAAATCCGCGTCTCCTACACACGCAACGCCAGCACCGACCTGTCCAAGCTCGAACCGGCCTGGCTCGAAAGCCTGGCCGAACAGCTGCAGGCCGCGCGCCGCATCCTCCCCGACATCGCCGCCCCGCGCCTGGTGGAACTGTTCAACTGGCCCGGCCAGCGCGCCAACGACGCGCTCGATCCGCAAGTCTGGGGCGCGGCCTGCATGCAGGCGGCCCAGCAAGCGCTGACCCAGCTGCAGGAAGGCCGCGCGCGCGAAGGCGAACGCCTGGCCGGCATGATGCGCGAATGCGCCGACGGCGTGGCGCGCATCGTCGAACTGGTGCAGGCGCACCTGCCCCAGCTGCTGGCCGACCACCGCGACAAGCTGGCCTCCAAATTGCGCGAAAGCGTGGAATCCGCCTTCCCTGGCGGCTTCACCCACATTTCCGGCGCGGAACTGTCTGAACGCCTGTCCCAGGAAGCCAACCTGTTCGCGCTGCGCATCGACGTGGCCGAAGAGCTGTCGCGCCTGCGCTCGCACCTGGAAGAACTGCGCCACCTGCTGGGCGACGGCGAAGGCAAGCAGGCCTCCGGCAAGAAGAACGCCGGCAGCGCGGGCAAGCGCCTGGATTTCCTGTTCCAGGAAATGAACCGCGAAGCCAACACCCTGGGCTCCAAGGCCGGCAGCATGGAAGTCACCCGCGCCGCCATGGACCTGAAGCTGCTGATCGAGCAGATGCGGGAACAGGCGCAGAACATCGAGTAGCGGGATACGCGGCGGCGCCCTGAATGGGCGCCGGATCTGGGTAAAAAAGCAGCCCTTGCATGCTGGATGAATGATCCAGCATGCAAGGGCTGCTTTTCGTCTGGTTTTTGAGATGAGAGAGGCCGGGCAACCGTCCACATCTGTTGATATAGCTCACTACCGCGCTTGCCGCCCGGGGCGCGTCGTTGGGTCAACATCTACGTGGATGGAAAGCGTCTTGAACACCGCATTCGCCTATCTCAGGCAAGCTTTGCTAGAAGCCCTCGGCCACGCCAAAGGCGAGGCAAATGGGGTACGCGCGCATATCGTCCCCGGAATCGAAGCCGCAAAGCGGGATGCGCAAATGGCGCCCGGCAACGGCAAAACTGTGAGTCATGATTGACACTACTGTATGTCATGGCTCACAATAAACGCGATCGAAGTCGTCCAAAGTCGCGAGTTCAAAGTCTGGCATGACAATCTACGCGACAGGATCGCCCGCGCACGCATCGCTGCCAGAATCCGCCTTGCCGAGCACGGCAATCTGGGCGATTGGAAGCCCTTGCGCGATGGCATCTCGGAAATGCGTATCGACGTCGGTCCCGGCTACCGCCTGTACTTCACCCGTCGCGGCAAGGCAGTGATTTTGCTTCTGTGCGGTGGCGACAAGGCAATGCAGGACATCGACATCAAGCGCGCCATCGATCTCGCCAAAATGCTGAAGGAGTGACCCATGAGCGAACCTCTCAACGTAGACATCCCCGCAGGATTCAGCCGCTGGGATGCCGCTGACACCCTCAAGACCGATGAAGATGCCGTGCTGTACTTTGAAGCTTGCCTCGCGGAAGACCCTGGTGACGGCAGCCTGGTCCGTGCCGCCCTGGGCGATATCGCTCGGGCGCGCGGCATGAGCCAGCTTGCCCGCGAGACGGGTCTGTCCCGTGAAGGGTTGTATCAGGCCCTATCCGCCAAAGGAAACCCGGAGTTCAGCACCATCATGAAAGTGATCCGCGCCTTGGGACTCAAATTGCATGCGGAGATTGAACACGCTTGAGATACTTGCGCAGGCCGCGTCCTTGACCGCGCCCGCACAGGGGCAGCGCCCATGACGGCCTGCCCGTCGCCCGCGCGCCCCTCACCTCGCCTCGCCCGCCGCCGGCTCCCCCCGCAGCGCTGAATCCAGATACGCGCTGCGCGCCCGGGCATCCGGGAAATGCATGTCGCGGTAGTTCACGAAGCGCGAGCCGCGCGCCAGCCGGTAGCCGGCCCAGATCAGCAGGAACAGCGGAATCCCGATATAGGTCGCGACCACCCCGCCCCAATCGATCTTGTCCTGCAGGAACGCCTGGTAGTTCTGCCCCAGGGTGATGATCAGGCACAGCACGAAGGCGAAGATCGGCCCGAACGGAAAGAACGGCGACACGTAGGGCAGATCGGCCAGGTTGTGGCCCTGCTTCACATAGCCGCGGCGGAAACGGTAATGGCTGATGGCGATGCCCAGCCAGGCGATGAAGCCGGTCATGCCGGAGGTGTTCAGCAGCCAGATGTAGACCGCATTGGGGCTGAAGATGAAGGTAAAGAAGCACAGCGCCGCCACGACCGTCGTCGCCAGCAGCGCCCACAGCGGCACGCCGCTGCGCGAGATGCGGCCGAAGATGCGCGGCGCCTTGCCTTCGCGGGCCAGGCTGTAGAGCATGCGCGTGGCTGCGTACATGCCGGAGTTGCCCGCGGACAATACCGACGTCAGCACCACCGCGTTCATGACCGAAGCCGCGCCCAGGAGGCCGGCCCGCTCGAAGATCAGGGCGAAGGGACTGACGCTGATGTCCTCGACCTCGTTGCGCAGCAAATGCGGGTCGGTATACGGAATCAAGAGGCCGATGACCAGGATGGCCGCCACGTAGAACAGCAGGATGCGCCAGAACACCTGGCGCACCGCGCGCGGCAGGTTGCGCGCCGGGTCCTTGGATTCGCCCGCGGCGATGCCGATCAGCTCGGTGCCCTGGAACGAGAAACCCACCACCATGGCCACGCCGATCAGCGCCGCGAAGCCGCCCGAGAACGGCGCGTCGCCCACCGTCCAGTTGGCCAGGCCGCCGGTTTCGCCGCCGCGGATGATGCCCAGCAGCATCATCACGCCCATGGCCACGAACGCCAGCACGGCGATGACCTTGATCAGCGCGAACCAGAACTCCGCCTCGCCGAAGCCGCGCGCCGACATGGCGTTCAGGCCGAACGTGATCGCCAGGAACAAGGCGCTCCAATAGAAGCCCGGCACATCGGGAAACCAATAGGCCATGACCAGCTGCGCCGCCACCAGGTCCACCGCCACGGTGACGGCCCAGTTGTACCAATAGTTCCAGCCCAGGGCGAAGCCGAAGCCGTCCTCGACATAGCGCGCGCCGTAGGTGGAGAAGGATCCGGAAACCGGCATGGCGGCGGCCAGTTCGCCCAGGCTGGTCATCAGGAAATAGACCATGATGCCGATCAGCACATAGCCCAGCAGCGCCCCGCCGGGGCCCGCCCGGGCGATGGTGGCGCCGGAGGCCACGAACAGGCCGGTGCCGATGGACCCGCCCACCGCAATCATGGTCAGGTGGCGCGCGGACAGCGTGCGGCGCAGTTCGGAAGGCGGATTCGCCTTCGCTTCGCGCGTGCCGCCTGAGCGACGTTCATCGTGTTCCGATGGTGCCAAAATGCATTTCCTTCAGGTCATGAAGGCACCCGCGCGCAGCGCCAGGTGCCTGGGAATTTCCAAGCAACCGGCGAGAATAGCGCAAGAGGCCCCATCCGGTGAAATCGGAAGGCCTCGGGGACGGATCGATGGACCTACTGGAACGCCGTTTCCATGAAGGTGCGCAGCTTGCGCGAATGCAGGCGTTCGGGCGGCATGTCGCGCAGCCGTTCCAGGGCGCGAATGCCGATTTCCAGATGCTGGTTCACCTGGCGGCGATAGAAGGCGCTGGCCATGCCAGGCAGCTTCAGTTCGCCGTGCAGGGGCTTGTCCGACACGCACAGCAAGGTGCCGTACGGCACCCGGAAACGGAAGCCGTTGGCCGCGATGGTGGCCGACTCCATGTCCAGCGCGATCGCGCGGGACTGCGCAAAGCGCTCCACCAGCTCCAGGTGGTCGCGCAGTTCCCAGTTGCGGTTGTCGATGGTGGCGACCGTGCCCGTGCGCATGATGCGCTTGAGGTCCCAGCCCGACAGCCCCGCCACCTCTTCGACCGCCTGCTCCAGCGCCACCTGCACCTCGGCCAGCGCCGGCACCGGCACCCAGGTCGGCAGGTCGGCATCCAGCACGTGGTCCTCGCGCACATAGCCGTGCGCCAGCACGTAGTCGCCCAGGCGCTGCGAATCGCGCAGGCCCGCGCAGTGGCCCAGCATCAGCCAGGCGTGCGGGCGCAGCACCGCGATGTGGTCGGTGATGGTCTTGGCGTTGGACGGCCCCACGCCTATGTTCACCAGCGTGATGCCGGAATGGTCGCCGCGCACCAGGTGGTAGGCCGGCATCTGCGGCAGGCGGACGGCCTGGTCTTCGTCGCCCGGGCCGCTTTCGCCGCGGCGCGTGATGCGATTGCCCGGCTCCACCAGCATTTCGTAGTCTTCGTTGCCGCTGGCCATCAGCGCGCGGGCGCGGGCGCAGAACTCGTCCACGTAGAACTGGTAGTTGGTGAACAGCACGAAATTCTGGAAATGCGCCGGCGCGGTCGAGGTGTAGTGCTGCAGCCGGTGCAGCGAGTAGTCCACACGCTGGGCCGTGAAAGGCGCCAGCGGCTTGGGCTCGCCCTCCTTGCCGCGCCAGGAGCCATTGACGATGGCGTCGTCCGTCACCGCCAGATCGGGCACGTCGAACAGATCGCGCAGGGGCCGCTTGAGCGCCTCCAGGTGCTCGCCTTCGACATAGGCGCCCTCGGGGAAGGCGAAATGCAGCGGGATGGGCGAATCGGACTCGCCGACTTCCACCGCCACGCGGTGATTCTGCAGCAGCTGGCCGACCTGTTCTATCAGGTAGTCGCGAAACAGCGCGGGCTGGGTGATGGTGGTCTGGTAAATGCCCGGCTCGGCCACGTGGCCGTAAGACAGCCGAGTATCGATCGGATCGTAGGTTTCCACCACGATGCGGATGGCCGGGTAGTAGGCGCGAGCGCGCTCGCGGCCGTTGGTCGAGCCTTTCAGCACTTCACGGAAGGCGGCGCGCAGGAATGCGGTGTTGCGCGCATAGATTTCAATCAGGCGCTCCACCGCCTCCACCGCGTCCTGGTACGGTTCGAAGGGCAAGGCGTCGGGCCGGCTCATGGAAGACAAAGGGTGCACTGCATTCATCATCGAGCTTTACTCCGCTTCTCATCTTATCTGTATCCGCGGCCGCTGCCTGCCTGCCGGGCCGCAGGGCCGATGGCGTCGATTATGCCCGAGCCCGCGCAAGATGAAGTGTCATATTCGGTTGGCTGCAAGCCTGCGCGCGCCGTAACTTCCGCCGACAAGAATGCTGCATTGCACTACAAATGTAATGAAACATTATTCCATTACAATCATGTGGCACCCCGGGGTCTTGCGTCCCGGTGTTGCCCCCTTTCCGCCGGCTTGCCTGTCCAGGCAAAGCCATGCCGCCCACTCCGATTCTTGAAGTGACGTAATGACGCCGCCCACGCGAAAAGCCCGAATTGCCCAGCTACGCATTCCCGTATTCCTGTCAGCGCCCATCATCGCCCTGACCCTTTCCTGGATTCCCGACGCCGCCCAGGCGTCCGTCCGCCCCGAGCCGGCCCGTCCCTCGCTCACCGGCCTGCGCCTGGCGCAGGAACCCACCGTTCCCACCCTGCGCGACCGCGTCGTGCAAGCCGGCCTGGAAGCGATCGGCACCCCCTACAGCTGGGGCGGCGATGACGCCGATGGTTTTGATTGCAGCGGACTGGTCCTGCATGTCTTCCGCGAAATCGCCGGCCTGGAACTGCCCCGCACGGCCCGCGCGCAGCGCACCGCCGGCGAATCCGTCGCTGGCAAGCAGGAACTGCGTCCCGGCGACCTGGTGTTCTTCGCCACGCGCGGCCGCGGCGTGACCTCGCACGTCGGCATCTACATCGGCCAGAACAAGTTTGTCCACGCCCCGCGCCGCGGCACCAAGGTGCGTGTGGATGAAATGAAGAATCCGTACTGGACCAAGCGCTACGTCGGCGCCCGGCGCTATCTGGACATGCAACCGGGCCAGATGCTGGCCCAGGCTTCCCCGCGCTGACGGAAAGATCGGGGCGCCGCCGCCGGCGCGCCCCATGGGGGCGGCACCGCAGCCTGCCGCGGCCAGTCCGGAAAGGACGCGCCGCCGCAGGCCAGCTGCGTTTCAGCCCCGACCCACGAAGGGCATGTTGGTCGCCATGATGGTCATGAACTGCACGTTGGCCTCCAGCGGCAGGCGCGCCATGGCGGCAACCGCCTGCGCCACGTGCGCCACGTCCATGCGCGGCTCGACCTTGGTGCTGCCATCGGCCTGCAGAATGCCCGCGGCCATGCGCTCGGTCATGTCGGTGGCGGCATTGCCGATGTCGATCTGGCCGCAAGCGATGTTGTAGGGCCGGCAATCCAGCGAAATCGACTTGGTCAGCCCGGTCACCGCATGCTTGGTGGCGGTGTAGGCGATGGAGAACGGACGCGGCGCATGCGCCGAGATCGAACCGTTGTTGATGATGCGCCCGCCGCGAGGATTCTGCGCCTTCATCACGCGGATCGCGGCCTGCGCGCACAGGAACATGCCGGTCAGGTTGGTGTCGACCACCTCGCGCCACACCGATACGGGCAACTCCTCGATCGGCATCGCCGGCGCGCCGCGTCCGGCATTATTGAACAACACGTCCAGCCGGCCATACTCACGCTGCGCCGCATCGAAGAGTTCGCGCACGGCTTGCTCGTCGGACACATCCGTGGGCACCACCAGCGCCCTCACGCCGTCCTCGCCCGCCGCGGTGCGGGTGGCTTCCAGCGGTTCGCGGCGACGGCCGGCCAGCACGACCCGATAACCTTGCGCCAGGAATTCCAGCGCCACCGCACGGCCTATACCGGTACCGGCGCCGGTGACCAGCGCCACGCGCGGATGTTCGATCTCGTTCGCTTGCATCGGCTTCTCCTTGTTATAGATCGGCGGAATGCTACCCCAATCGTTCTGGCCATGCTGCAAGCGAAGGTTCCAGCCGTGACACATTCGAACCGGTCACACGCAAGCAAAAATTACCCGGCAAAGGCCGCCTGCCAGCGACGGGAAAAGATGCGCCGTGCGGAGGACGACCGCGCGCTGCCGATCCCCGGCCACGCCGCTTTCCCGCCCATGCTCCGCGTAGAAAAATCCCCCACGCCGCATGCCATAGGATCGACAATCCCGTGTTGATCCGTCACAAGTCTTTATATAATTCCTAGAAATTAGCTTATTACCAAAAATCCAATGACACCCACGGAGCAGGTTACATGACCCCACGGTCCCTACCCGCCGCGCTGATCCTGGGCGCGCTCTGCGCCTCGGCCGGGGCGCAGAGCGCGCCCGACGGCAAGCAGATCAGCACCCAGGGCGCCAATGGCGCGCCCGCCTGTATCACCTGTCACGGCGCCCGTGGCGAGGGCAACCCGGCTGCCGGCTTTCCGCAGTTGGCCGGCATGGGCAGCGCCTATCTGGACGAACAGCTCGAAGCCATGGCCAACGGTTCGCGCGTCAGCCCGGTGATGGCCGCCACCGCCAAGGCGCTGGACCCGGCGCAACGCAAGGCCGTTGCGCAGTACTACGCGTCGCTGCCTTCCGCGCTCGATACCGACAAGCTCGCCGCCACCGCCATGCATCCGGCCCAGCCCGCCGACACCGGCGCCTGGCTGGCTACCCGCGGCGCTTGGGACAAGAACGTGCCCGCCTGCAACCAGTGCCACGGGCCGGGCGGCATCGGCGTCGGCGCGAATTTCCCCGCCTTGGCCGGGCAGCCCGCCGCCTACATCGCGGGCCAACTGCGCGCCTGGCAGCAAGGGCAGCGCCCGCCGGGCCCGCTGGGCCTGATGCCGGCCGTCGCCACCCGCCTCTCCAGCGCCGAGATCGATGCCGTGTCCGCCTATTACGCCGGCCTGCCCAAGGCCGCCGACCAGCTTGCCGCGCAAGCCAACACCGCCGCGGGAGCCCAGAAATGAACCCCATCAGCCTGCGCCTGCTGTCGGCCGCCTGTCTGTTCGCATCCGCCGCCACGTTTGCGGCCGAACCCCGCCCGTCCTTCACGCCGCCGTCCGCCGCGTCCATCCCCGACAACGATTTCGGCAAAGCCGTGCGCGAAGGCGAGCAGATCTTCCTGCATACCCCGCAGAAGGCCGCCAAGTTCGTCGGCAACAACCTGAATTGCGTCAGTTGCCACCTGGACGCCGGCCGCCGGCCGGACTCCGCGCCGATGTGGGCGGCCTATGTGCTGTATCCCGCCTATCGCGCCAAGAATGGCCACGTCAACACCTTGGCCGAACGCCTGCAAGGGTGCTTCCGCTTCAGCATGAACGGCAAGGCGCCCGCCGCGGACGATCCCACCCTGACCGCCTTGCAGACCTATATGTTCTGGCTGGCCAGCAAGGCGCCGACCGGCGTGGCGCTGGAAGGCCAGGGCTATCGCAAGCTACCCCCCCCAGCGCAAAAAGCGGACTACGTGCGCGGCAGCGAGGTCTATGCGCAGTATTGCGCCGTCTGCCACGGAGCCGAAGGCCAGGGCCAGAAGAACGGCAAGCACTGGGTGTTCCCGGCCCTGTGGGGCGCGGATTCCTTCAACTGGGGCGCGGGCATGCACCAGATCGGCAACGCCGCCGGCTTCATCAAGGCCAACATGCCGCTCGGGCAGGGTGGCATGCTGAGCGACCAGGAAGCCTGGGACGTCGCCTACTTCATGAATGCGCACGAACGTCCGCAGGATCCCCGCTACACCGAGTCGGTCGCCGCGACCCGGGCCAAGTACCACGACTCCGACGATTCGCTGTACGGCATCGAGGTCAACGGCCATCTGCTGGGCAGCGACTCCCCGCCGGCCGGCGGCAGGCTGACCCAGGCGGCAGCCAAAGCGGGCGGCTGAGATCACGCACGCACGAATCACGCGGCCGGCTTGCGGGTTCCCCCCTGCCCGGCCGCGTGATTTGTTATTCTTCGTGTCTTAGCATCACACGCCTGCCACATTCATGTCCGCCAATCCCGGAAACGTCTTCATGGTCGTCGCGCCCAGCGGCGCCGGCAAGTCCAGCCTGGTCAAGGCCTTGCTCCAGCAAGATCCCTCCATCCTGCTCTCCATTTCCTGCACCACCCGCGCGCCCCGCCCCGGCGAGGAAGACGGCCGCGAGTACCGCTTCGTGTCCGCGGACGAGTTCAAGCGCCTGCGCGAAGGCAACAACCTGCTGGAATGGGCGGAAGTGCACGGCAATTTCTACGGCACGCCGCGAGACCGCATCGACGAAGCCACCCGCGCCGGCCGCGACGTGTTGCTGGAAATCGACTGGCAAGGCGCGCGCCAGGTGAAGCAGCGCTTCCCCGGCGCGATCGGCGTGTTCGTGTTGCCGCCTTCCATCGACGAACTCGAAAGCCGGCTCAAGGCGCGCGGCCAGGATGCGCCCCAGGTGATCGCGCGCCGCCTGATGGCCGCGGGCGGCGAAATCGCCCACGCGCCTGAATGCGAATATGTTATTATTAATCAAGAATTTAGCGTGGCCTTGTCGGAACTGACTCAAATAGTTAGCGCCGCGCGGCTGCGCTTTTCGTCTCAGGCCGCCCGCCATAGCCAGTTGTTCTCGCAACTGGGTATCCCGGCCGAGCACTGAGCCGAACGCATTCTCCCTATCCTCCATCAGCACCAGGTGTCCTAATGGCTCGCATTACCGTCGAAGACTGTCTGAATCAAATCCCCAACCGTTTCAAGCTCACGCTGGCCGCGACGTATCGCGCCCGCGAGTTGGCGCAAGGCCATGCCCCGCGCCTGGACAGCAAAGACAAGCCCACGGTCACTGCCCTGCGCGAAATCGCGGGCGGCCTCACCGGCGTGGAAATGCTGCGTAAAGTACCCACCTGATCGTTTCCGGGGGCGGCAAGCATGGCTTTTCCCGGGCTGAAGTACGCTTCATCAGGTCTGCTTGCCGCACTGCGTGCCGGCTCCCGCCTAGGGCGCCGCACGGGCAAGAAAGACAAGACTCCCCCCACGCCACCGTCCGTCGCCGCGCAAGAAGCGGCGGACGCGACCGCCTCGCCGGTCGCTTCGCTGGCGCCGCTGACCGAAATCATCGGCAGCTATCTCGACAAGAAAGATGTAGAACGCGTGCGCGAAGCCTATCGCTTTGCGGACCAGGCGCACCTGGGCCAGTTCCGCGCCAGCGGCTCGCCCTACATCTCTCATCCCATCGCCGTCACGGAAATCTGCGCAGGCTGGAAGCTGGACGTCAACGCCCTGTCCGCCGCCCTGCTGCACGACGTGATGGAAGACCAGGGCATCGCCAAGCACGAACTGGCCGAAAAATTCGGCCCTGAAGTCGCCGAACTGGTCGACGGCCTGTCCAAGCTGGACCGCCTGGACTTCGCCACCAAGGCCGAACAGCAGGCCGAAAGTTTCCGCAAGATGCTGCTGGCGATGGCGCGCGACGTGCGCGTCATCCTCATCAAGCTGGCCGACCGCCTGCACAACATGCGCACGCTGGACGCGGTCAATCCGGAAAAGCGCCGCCGCATCGCGCGCGAAACGCTGGACATCTACGCGCCCATCGCCCATCGCCTGGGCCTGAACCTGCTGTTCCGCGAACTGCAGGACCTGTGCTTCGCGGCCATGTACCCGAACCGCTACCAGGTGCTGTACAAGGCCGTGCTGGCCGCGCGCGGCAACCGCCGTGAAGTCATCACCAAGATCGCCGATTCGGTGCGGGCCTCGCTGCCCGCGGCCGGCATCGAAGCCGAAGTCACCGGCCGCGAGAAGACGCTTTACGGCATCTATCGCAAGATGGTCGACCAGAAGAAGTCGTTCTCCGACGTCCTGGACATCTACGGCTTTCGCGTCATCGTCCACACCCTGCCCGAGTGCTACCTGGCGCTGGGCACGCTGCACCAGCTCTATCGGCCCGTGCCCGGCAAGTTCAAGGACTACATCGCCATCCCCAAGGTGAACGGCTACCAGTCCCTGCACACGACCCTGGTCGGCCCCTACGGCACGCCCGTGGAATTCCAGTTCCGCACGCGCGACATGCATCACGTGGCCGAAGAAGGCGTGGCCTCGCACTGGCTCTACAAGGGCGCCGACCTGACGCTCAACGACCTGCAGAAACGCACCCACCAGTGGCTGCAATCGCTGCTGGACATCCAGAGCCAAACGGGCGATTCCGGCGAATTCCTGGAACACGTCAAGGTCGACCTGTTCCCCGACGCGGTCTATGTGTTCACGCCGCGCGGCAAGATCATCTCGCTGCCCCGCGGCGCCACGCCGGTGGACTTCGCCTACGCGATCCACACCGACATCGGCAACCAGGCGGTGGCCGCCAAGGTCAACGGCGAATTCGTGCCCCTGCGCACCGAAATGAACAGCGGCGACACAGTGGAAATCGTCACCTCTCCCGCCTCCCGCCCGAACGCGCAGTGGCTCAACTACGTGCGCACCGGGCGCGCCCGCTCCGAGATCCGCCACTACCTGCGCACGGTCAAGTACGAAGAGTCGGTGGCCTTCGGCGAACGCCTGCTGGGCCAGGCCCTGCAGGAACTGCACATGCCCCTGCCCGCCACCGACGACCCGGCCTGGCAGAAGCTGGCGCGCAGCACCGGCGCCAGTTCGCGCGAGGAAATCCTGGCCGACATCGGCCTGGGCAAGCGCCTGGCTGCCGTGGTGGCGCGCCGTTTCGCGCCCGAGCATCAACTGGTGGCGACCACGGCCGCGGCGGTGGACGAACTGACCTCGGCGCGCAGCGCCCCCATCCTGATCCAGGGCAATGAAGGCCAGGCCGTGCAGTTGGCGCCTTGCTGCGGCCCGCTGCCGGGCGACCCCATCATCGCCGGCATGCGCATGGGACACGGACTGGTGGTGCATACCGCCGATTGCCCGGTGGCCATGCGCCAGCGCCTGCGCGAGCCGGAACGCTGGATCAACGTCGGCTGGGACGCCCACACCGCCAAGCACCTGGCCACGCGCCTGGATATCGTCACGCGCAACGAGCGCGGCGTGCTGGGCCGCTTGGCCGCGGAGGTCACGGCGGCCGATGCCAACATCGTGCACGTCACCATGCACGACGACGCGGTCGCCACGGTGTCGCTGCATCTGACCATCCAGGTCGACAGCCGCAAGCACCTGGCGCAGGTCATCCGCGCCATCCGCCACGTGCCGCAGGTGCAGAAGATCGTGCGCGTGAAGGGTTGAGCCGTTTTCAGTGCAGGGCTGAAACGCCAGCCCTGCACTGCCCTCATCAGGTCACGTGCTGCAGGAAGTCCTTGAGCCGCTGGCTGGGCGGATTGCTCAGCAATTCGCCCGGCGGGCCGTCATGGGCGATCTTGCCAGCGTCGATGAAGATCAAGCGGCTGCCCACCTTGCGCGCGAACTCCATCTCGTGCGTGACCACCACCATGGTCATGCCCTCTTCGGCCAGGTCGCGCATGACTTTGAGCACTTCATGGCGCAATTCCGGATCAAGCGCCGACGTGGGCTCATCGAACAGCATCAGCTTGGGCTTGATGGCCAGCGCGCGCGCGATCGCCACGCGCTGCTGCTGGCCGCCTGACAGCTCCGAAGGATAGTGATTCATGCGTTCGGCCAGGCCGACCTTGGCCAACAGGCTTTCGGCCAGTTCGCGCGCCTCGGCCCGGCCCTGGCCGCGCGTATGCAAGGGCCCGAACATGACGTTTTCCAGCGCCGTCATCTGCGGGAACAGGTTGAACTGCTGAAACACCATGCCCGCTTCGCGCCGGATCTCGCGCACTTGCGCCGCCCCGCCATTCACGCTCAGGCCATCGACCAGCAGGTCGCCGTCGTTGATGGTTTCCAGCACGTTGATGCAGCGCAGGAAAGTGGACTTGCCGGAGCCCGAGGGCCCGACCACCACCACGACCTCGCCCGCGTCGATGTTCAGCGAAATGCCGTTGAGCACCACGGACTCGCCGAAGTTCTTGGTGACATTGTGGAATTCAACCATGCTCATAGTATGCGCATCCTTCTTTCAATCAGATGCAGGCCCAGCGCCATGAGGCCCGTCAGGATCAGGTAAACGATCGCGACCGCCGACCATATTTCAACCGCGCGAAAGTTGCTGGCCATGATCTCCTGGCCCTGCCGGGTCAGCTCGGCCACGCCGATCACGATGAAGAGCGATGAATCCTTGAGGCTGATGATGCACTGGTTGCCCAGTGGCGGAATCATGCGGCGAAACGCCACCGGCCCGATGATGTGGAAGAGGATCTTGTGGAACGGCAGCCCCATGGCCTGACCGGCTTCCTTCAGGCCCTTGTGCACGGACAGCAGCGCGCCACGCACGATCTCGGAAATATAGGCCCCGGAATTGATGATGAGCGTGACGATCGCCGCCCACTCCGCATCCACCCGGATGTTCGCCAACAGCGGCAAGGCAAAATAGATGAACATCACCTGCACCACGATGGGCGTGCCGCGGATGACCGCGACGTAGACCTGCGCGATCGCCGACAGCACGGGATGCCCGTAGGCCCGCGTCACGCCGGACAGCGCGCCCAGCAGAAACCCGCCGAACAGCCCCCAGAACGTGATCTTGATGGTCATCAGCGTACCCTCGAGCAGATTGGGTAGCGCGTCCCTGATTACAGTCCAGTCAAACTCCACGATATACCCCCTATGGCGCGGCGCCGTGCCGGAACACGGCGTGAGCGGCGCGGAACCGCCCGCCGGACTGCGGCCTGGCGGCCGGCATCAGCCGGCGCGGGCCGATGCCGGGCGGTCCCGGTATGCAAAGCGGACCCGGATGCTCAGGGCTTCTTGCCGAACCACTTGGTGTAGATGGCGTCGTACTGGCCGTTGGCCTTCAGCGTGGCCAGGGCCTTGTTCACCTGCGGCACCAGATCGCTGCCCTTGGGGAAGGCGATGCCGTAGAAATCGCCGCTCTTGACCGAGCCCACCACCTTCACCCGGCCCTTGCCGGCGGTGTTGGCGTAGTACTGGACATTGGGCGTGTCATGCACTGCTGCGTCGACCCGGCCCGTGGCCAGTTCCAGATAGGCGTTGTCGATGTTCGGGAACAGCTTGAGCTTGGCGTCCGGCACCTGGGCCTTCAGGAAGTCCACGGTGGCGGTGCCGGTCTTGACCGCGACGGTCTTGCCGGCCAGGGACTTGGCGTCCTTGATGTCCGTGTTCTTTTCGCCGACCAGGATGGCCAGGCCGCTTTCGTAATAGGGATCGGAGAAGTCGATGACCTTCTTGCGGTCGTCGCGGATCGTGATGCCGGCCAGCGCCGCGTCGATATTCTTGGTCTGCAGGCCCGGGATGATGCCGGCGAAGTCCATGGGCTGCAGCTTGTACTTGAGGTTGAGTTCCTTGGCGATGGCCGCCCAGAGATCCACGTCGAAGCCCACATAGGTATTACCCTGCTTGAACTCGAACGGCACGAAAGCGGTATCGGTGGCCACCACCAATTCCTTGCCTTGGGCATGGGCGCCAGAAGCGGCGCCGAACATGGCCACGGACAGGCCGACCAGCGCGGCGGCGACTTTGCGTTTGATCATGAAACTCTCCTCTTGGGGACCAGTCGGCACCCCGGGGTTGTTGTAGGGGCATGATTCCTGGGCCGCGCCGGGGTCTCCGGCTCAGCTTACCGCCGATCTTAACGCATACGTCCCCACCCGGCAGCGGCCGGAAAATTTACAATCCGCATGACACCCGGAGGATTCCCATGGCCTACAAATATGT
>JALDYL010000177.1:0-9417 GCA_032153965.1 Achromobacter sp.
TTCCCGTCTTCCTGCATCCGCGCAGCAAAGAGGAATACGCGCTGGCGCGCACCGAGCGCAAGTCGGGGCGGGGCTACAAGGGCTTCACGTTCTACACCGGCGCGGACGTCACGCTCGAAGAAGACCTGCGCCGCCGCGACCTGACCGTCAACGCCATCGCACAGAAGCAGGACGGCGAGCTGGTCGATCCCCTGGGCGGCGCCGCCGACGTGCGCGACCGCATCTTCCGCCACGTCGGCGAGGCCTTCGAAGAAGATCCGGTGCGCATCCTGCGGCTGGCCCGCTTCGCGGCGCGCTTCGCCGATTTCTCCGTGGCGCCCGAGACCCTGGCGCTCTGCAGCCGCATGGTCGAGGCCGGCGAGGCCGACGCGCTGGTGGCGGAACGGGTCTGGAAGGAACTGTCGCGCGGCCTCATGGCGGCGGCGCCGTCGCGCATGCTGGGCATCCTGCAGCAATGCGGGGCGCTGGCGCGCGTGATGCCCGAGTTGCAAGGCGTGGACCAGATCGTGGCGGACGTGGACCGCGCGGCCGCGCAGGGCTTGTCGTTGCCGGGCCGCTATGCCTTGCTGTGCCGGCTTAGCCCTGAGCGCGACGCCATGGGCCGCCGCCTGCGCGTGCCGACCGAATGCAACGATTACGCGCGGCTGTTGCCGGAAGTGCTGGCGGGGCTGGATGCCGCGGAACAGAGCGGCGATCCTGCCGACGCGCAACTGGCGCTGATGGAGCGCGCCGATGCGTTGCGCAAGCCGGAACGTTTTCTGGATCTGCTGGACACGGCTGCCGTGCTGCGTTCCGTGGATCGCGCGGCCTGGCAGTCGCGCGTGGCGGTCGTGCGTGGCGTGGACGCCGGGGCCATCGCCAAAGCTTGCGCCGCAGAGCCGGCGCGCATCAAGGAACAGGTGCGCGCCGCGCGCCTGCAATGCCTGCGGGCGCAGTGATTCCGCGATCGATCTGAAACGTGACGGCCATGAGGCCGCCACGCGTTCTTACAGCTTGCCCAGCCGGTCGCCGCGCGAGAATCCCGCCAGCGGTTCGGTGATGCCGCGTCCCACCGCCAGCACCTTGAACAGTTCGCCCATCTCCGATTCGGACAGGAGCTTCTGCACGGGCGCCACGGCCTGCGCGTATTGCTGCACGTCGCTCGGATCCAGCTGCGCCAGCAGATCCATCAAGCCCGCATTCATCAGGAAGCGGGCTTGCGAGGTGTAGCCCAGGACTTGCAGGCCGGCCTCGAGCGCGGCATCCGCCATGGCGGTGAAATCGACGTGGGCAGTGATGTCCTGCAGGCCCGGCGCGGTGAATGGGTCGCCGTGGGCGTGATGGCGCAGGTGGCACATGAGCGTACCGCCGGCGCGCTGCGGATGGTAGTACTCGCTGCGCGGAAAGCCATAGTCCACCAACAGCGCCGCGCCGCGCTCCAGCCAGCCGCCCATGGCGGCGATCCAGGCTTCGCCTTGCAGATTGATTTCGGACACGTAGCCCGGCAGGGCCGGCATGCGAGCGGCAACTGCGGCCGCCAGCGCGGGCGGCGCGGGGCGGTCTTCCCAGACGAATCCTTGCGCATCCACCGCCACGCCGCGTTCCAGCACCTCGCCTGATTCGCCCCAGCGGAAGATCGACACCGGCATCGCGTCCAGCACTTCGTTGGCCAGCACGCAGCCGGCAAAGCGCTGGGGCAGCGCGTCCAGCCATTGCACGCGGTCGCCAAATGCCGCCAGCCGTTCAGCCTGGCGGGCGCGCAGATCGGCCGACACTTCCAGGATCAGGTAACGGGTTTGATCCAGTCCCATTGCATCCAATTCGCGCAGCACGCCTTCGGCCAGGGCGCCGGTGCCGGCGCCGAATTCCAGCACGGCGTCGGTCTGCGTCTGGCGCAGCACCTGGGCGGCCTGGCGGGCCAGGGTGCGGGCGAACAGCGGGGTGAGCTGGGGCGCGGTGACGAAGTCGCCGGCGGGCGCGCGGACGTCGCCGTCGGCCTCGGCCAGCTTGACGTTGCCGGCCGCGTAATAGCCCAGTCCGGGCGCGTACAGCGCCTGCGCCATCCAATGGTCGAACGACAGCCAGCCGCCATGGGCGGCGACCGTGGCGCGCAGATGCGCGGCGGCGGCGTCGCTGTGTTCCTGGGCGGCGGGAGTAAGGGCGGGCAGGTTGGCGGGGGCGGATCGTTGCATGGTCGGGTGCGGCGTGGACAAGCGGACATTTTCCCAAAAAACAAACCCCGCGACAGGCGCGGGGTTTGTTTTGGGCTCAAGCGGGCGGATTAGCCGCGGCGGTCAGCCGGCTTGGCGAAGCGCTTGGCGGGGCCGCCGGGGCGCTTGTCGAACGTGGGCTTGCCACGGAAACCGCCTTCCGGACGGTCGCCGCCACGGAAACCGCCTTCACGCTGCGGACGGTCGCCGAAGCTGGGGCGGTCGCCGAAGCTCGGACGATCGCTGAAGCTGGGGCGCGAGTCACGATCGCCGCCGCGGAAACCGCCTTCACGGGGGGCGCGCTCGTTGAACGGGCGGGCGTCGCGCTGGGGGCGGTCGCCATAGCTGGGACGGTCGCCGAAGCTGGGACGCGAATCGCGGTCGCCGCCACGGAAGCCGCCTTCACGCTGGGGACGGTCACCGAAGGGACGGTTGCCCTGGTAGCCGCCTTCACGCTGCGGACGGTCGCCGAAGCTGGGGCGATCGCTGAAGGAGCGGGCCGGACGGTCGCCGAACGGGCGATTGCCTTGGTAGCCGCCTTCGCGCGGGCCGCCCTCGCGGTTGCCTTGGTAACCGCCTTCACGCGGCTTGAACTCGCCACGCGGGCCGCCGAAGGAACGACCTTCGCGATTGCCTTGATAGCCGCCGCCGGGACGCTTGCCGAACGAGGGCTTGCCGCCGCGCGGGCCGGCGCCGCCGGTCGAGGGACGCGGGGTGCGCTTGGGCTCCAGGCCGGCGATCACTTCAGGAGTGATCGATTGGCCGATGTAGTGTTCGATGCGACGGACCTTGTGGCGCTCGGAGTGCGTGGCCAGCGTGAAGGCCAGGCCGCTGCGGCCAGCGCGGCCGGTACGGCCGATACGGTGCACGTAGTCTTCGGCTTGCATCGGCAGGTCGAAGTTGACGGCGTGGCTGATGCCTTGCACGTCGATGCCGCGGGCGGCCACGTCGGTGGCGACCAGGATGCGCAGTTGGCCGCGTTGCAGTTGCGACAGGGTGCGGGTGCGCTGGCGCTGGTTCATGTCGCCGTGCAGGGCGGCGGCGGCAAAGCCCTGGTCGGCCAGGCGGTCGGCCAGGTCGTCAGCGCCGCGCTTGGTCGACGTGAAGACGATGGCCTGGTCCAGCGCGGCGTCGCGCAGCACGTGGTCCAGCAATTGCATCTTGTGGCTGGCATCGTCCGCGTACAGCAGGCTTTGCGTGATGTTGGTGTGCTTTTCCTTGGCGCCGGCCATTTCGATGCGCTGCGGATCGCGCATCATGCGCGCCGCCAGCTTGGCGATCGTGCCGTCCAGCGTGGCCGAGAACAGCAGCGTCTGACGGTCTTCCGGCAGGCGGCCGACGATGGTTTCGATGTCTTCGATGAAGCCCATGTCCAGCATGCGGTCGGCTTCGTCCAGCACCAGCGTGTGCACGGTGTTCAGCTTGACGCGGCCCGAGTTCAGGTGGTCGATCAGGCGGCCGGGGGTGGCGACCAGCACGTCCACGCGGCGCGACAGCGCCTTGAGCTGCGCGCCGTAGGGCATGCCGCCCACGACGGTGGCGGTGCGCAGGTCGGCCAGCTTGCGGCCGTAGGTGGCGGTGGCGTCGGTGACTTGCAGGGCCAGTTCGCGGGTCGGGGTCAGCACCAGCACTTGCACGCCGACGCCCTTGTTGGCGGGCATCTGGGCAATACGGTGCAGGGCCGGCAGCATGAAGGCCGCGGTCTTGCCGCTACCCGTTTGCGAGGACACCATCAGGTCGTGGCCAGCCAGCGCTTGCGGAATGGCGGACGCTTGGACGGGGGTGGGGGTGGTGAAGCCAGCTTCTTGAATGGCCGACAACAGAGCGGGCGCAAGACCCAGGTTTTCGAAAGACATTACTTTCCCTTGCCGCAATCAATGCGACGCAGTGCTTGGTCGGGCCAGGGGATTAGGCGGCCGGATCCAGGCGACGGTTGATGGAGCATCGTGCCGACCGAATCAACCGTGCGCGTGGCGCGTTCTCTTGTACAGATTGGAACGCAGGGCGAAAGGAAAGGAGGTCAGGAATCGATGATAGTTCGGCATGGGGCCCGGGCTAGGTTGCCCGGCGGACTGCAAAAAATGCCGCTAAATCAAAGCGGTAAATGCCGAACTCGTTTTGTGCAGTGCGGCGATCATAACCCGAATTCGCCCTGCATGGGAATTATTTTTTTGTCCAGCTCCCAATCAATAGGGTTTTTCCCTTGGTCGGTCAGCCACTGATTGGTGGCCAGGAAATGGCCGCAGCCCAGGAAGGGCACAGGGGGCCTTCTGGCGGACAGGGGCGAGGGATGGTTGGACATCAGGACCAGATGGCCGCTGTTGTGCGGGAGCAACGTCCGCTTGGCCTGGGCATGGGCGCCCCAGAGCATGAAAACCTTGGGCGACGGGTCGCGCGCGACCAGGGCGATCAACGCGTCCGTCACCGTTTCCCAGCCGCGCTTGGCATGCGAGGCGGGCTGGCCGTCCTCCACGGTCAGCGCGGTGTTCAGCAGCAGCACGCCCTGATCCGCCCAAGGGCTCAGGTCGTTGCCGGCCGGCACGCGGGTGCCCGGAAACTCCTGGGCGATCTCATTGAAGATGTTGCGCAGGCTGGGCGGACGCTTGCAGTCGTCCGGCACCGAGAAGGCCAGGCCCTGGGCCTGGCCGGGGCCGTGGTAGGGGTCCTGTCCCAGGATCACCACCCGCACGTCCGATGGCGCCAGGCCGTGCAAGGCGCGGAAGGGCGTCGCGGGATAGACGGTCGCGCCTTCGCCCAGGCGCTTTTCCACATGAGCGGTCACGGCGGCCAGGGCCTCGGCGACGGTGCGAGGCGCAAAGGCGGCGGCCCAGGCGTCGGGAAGTTGCGAAGTCTGGGCGCCGAGGGCGTTCGGGATGAGGCGATTATCGGTAGGCATGGGCGCGATTTTGGCATAGCAGGCGCAGCGCGCCGGTGGCGCACGGCAGCAACGCCAGCAAAGTCGAAGTGAGAATCATTGTTAATATTGCGGCCGTCCACGTCCGCCGCGCTTGCCGCCATGTCCCGTCCCTCCAGCAGCCTGAAAGCTTGGCTCGCCCACTACGGCGAGTTGATGGGCGCGTGGGCCAAGCGCAATTCACGGCCTAGCGATGCGGAGGACGCCGCGCAGGATGTGATGGCCGGCCTGCTGAGCGGCGGCAGCAGCGGCGTGGTGAATGGCAAATCCTATTTGCGCCGGGCGGCGCAGAACCGGCTGATCAGCGAGATCCGACGGCAGACGCGCCAGGACGAGGTGTCGCTGGAGGCATGGGCGGCCGACGACCCTGCCCAGTGGCATGACCCGGAGTCCAGCGTGCGTGCGGGCCAATTGGCCGATGCGCTGGAACGCGCCCTGGCGAGCTTGCCGCTGAAGAAGCGGCAAGCCTATGTCTGGTGCCGGCTCGAAGGTTATTCGCAGCCTGAAGTCGCTGCGCGGATGGGCCTGGCGCTCAACACGGTCGAGCGCTATATCATGGACGCCACGAGAGAAGTCCGCGAACAGCTGAAACACTTCTGCCCGGATTGATCCGCCGCGCAATGACAGACCCCATCGACCCCAACACCCTGACCGATCCTCGCGACGCGGCCGCCTATTGGTTCGCCCGCGAGCATTCGCAACAGATGAGCCAGGCCGAGCGACAGCAGTTCGACGCATGGCGGCAGGCGCATCCCTCGCACGATCTGGAGTTCCGTCGCGCGCGCGGCATCTGGAATGCCAGCGCCCAGTTGGGGCAGGATAGGCTGCGCGCGTTGACGGGGGAGCCGCAAGCCGCAGCCCGCCGGCGCGCGCCGGGGCGCCGGCGTCTGGTGGCAGGCTTGGCCGTTGCCGGCGCCGCCGCCGTGGTCGCGGGCGTGGTGTTGCCGCGATGGGGCGCAGGCGCTCCTGACTATGCGGCGCAATACGCAACGCGGGCGGGGCAGCGTCAGCAAGTGTCATTGCCTGATGCATCCCTTGTCGACCTGAACACCGCGACGCAATTGTCGGTGGCGCTGCATGCCGACCGGCGCGTGGTGGAACTCAAGGCGGGAGAGGCGACGTTTTCGGTGACGCCGGACGCCGCCCGGCCGTTCTACGTCGAAGCCGGGGGCGTGACGATCCGCGTCACGGGCACGCGCTTCAACGTCCGGCGCGACGGCGACGTTGTCCGCGTGGCCGTGGATTCGGGCACGGTGGCGGTCCAGGCCGGCCCTTGGTGGAGCCGCAGTCAGGTACTGCTGGCTGCGGGGCAGGGCACGCGCACGGAGCAGGACGGCCGCTTGTCGCCTCCCGAAAAACAGGACGTGGCAAATCTGTTGGCCTGGCAGCGCGGCAGGGCGGTATTCCGCGACGTGCCCTTGTCGGAAGCCGTTTCCGAAATGAACCGCTACGGCCACGCGCCAATCCGCGTGTCGGGTGACGATGTGGCCGCGATGCGGATTTCAGGCGTGTTCAGTGTCGATAATCCCGGTGCCTTCCTGGATTTGCTGCCCGCGATTGCGCCTGTGCGCGTGCAAAGCGGCGCGGACGGCTCGGCCTTGATCGTGCGCCGCTAGCCTCTTGCGGGCATTTTTCTCGCCCGCTCAATTACGAATGGTTACCATTCAGTTGCGTTTCTCCATCAGGGATTTCTCTGCGACAGGCGTCTTGTCCTCCAAGGGCATCGATCCGATGCCGCGGCTACGCCAGCGTCCTCCGTAATGGGCTGACTGGCGCGCCTTGTTTCAAGACCCCTCCAGGAACGCTAGTCCCGTGAACCGTATACCCTCTGGATCCATCTTGCGTGGCACATCGAGCCTCGTTGCGCCGACGCGTGGGCTGACCGTGCTTGCCCTGTCCTTGATGCTGGCGCTGGCCATGCCGCAACGTGAGGTCCACGCGCAGGAAGCGCCGCTGTCCGTGAACATCCCCGCGCAATCGCTGGAAGGCGCCTTGACGCAACTGGCGACGCAGGCTTCGCTGGAACTGGCGTATGCGCCCGATACGGTGCGGGGGCTCAAGGCGCCCGCCGTGGCGGGCAACCTGACGCCGGACCAGGCCTTGCGGGCGCTGCTGGCCGGGTCCGGGCTGGCGTTTGAACGGTCGGGCAGGAATGTGTCGGTGTCGCGCGCCGAGGACCCCAACAGTGTGATGATGAACACCATCACCGTCGTGGGCAAAGGCAATTCGATCACCGAGGACACGGGTTCCTACACCACCGGCGCCATGAGCACGGCGACCAAGTTGCCGCTGACCATCCAGGAAACGCCTCAATCCGTCAGCGTGGTCACCCGGCAGAAGCTGGACGACTTCGCCATGCAGACGATCGACGACGTGGCCAACAGTACTACCGGCGTCACGGTCAACCATTGGAGCAATGACCGGTCGCGCTATTTCTCGCGCGGCTTCACCATCAACACCTTCCTGATGGATGGCCTGCCCGTGTCGTATGAGACGGATACGTCCACCTACAGCACCACGGCCATGTACGACCACGTGGAAGTCGTGCGCGGTCCCACTGGTCTGATGACCGGCATGGGCGACCCTTCGGGCACCATCAACTTCGTGCGCAAGCAGCCGACCGACGCCGCGCAATTCATTGCCACCGCGCGCGCGGGCTCGTGGGACAACTTCTCGGGCGAATTCGACGCGAGCGGACCGCTGAACGACAGCGGTTCGGTGCGCGGACGCTTCGTCACGTCGCAGCAATCCCGGGACTACTTCACCGACGGCTATAGCAGCCGCAAGCAGTTGTACTACGGCGTGATGGACATCGACCTGACCGCGAATACCGTGCTGACGCTGGGCGGGCATTCCAACCGCGAAGACAACCCTGGCTCCGAATGGATGGGCGTGCCCACGGCGGTCGATGGTTCACCGCTGGATATCCGGCGGTCGCGCCGCTTTTCGCCGTCATGGAGTTATTGGGACAAGAGTGAATACAGCCTGTTCGCCGAGCTGAAGCACACCTTCGAAAACGGGTGGATGGCGCGCGCGGCGGCCCGGGGCGTCAATGGCAAATCGTCGCTGGACGGCGCGTACTTCGTCGCCAGCGACAGCGGCCTGAGCGGCAACGTGTACGACGTGATGGGAGGCCGCTATGACTACGACAAGAAGCAGCGCAGCTTCGATCTGTCCGCGCAAGGCCCGATCATGCTGTTCGGCCGCGAGCATGACATCGCGGTGGGCGCGAGCTACCGCAACGACCATTGGCTCGACAACGGCTACAGCTACCTGAACGAGCCGGGCGGCTATCTGATGGTCTCGGGCGTCGACCCCTCCACCTGGGATCCGGATTCCATGCGCCGCCAGGACTTCGTCAAAGACACGATGTGGCGGCGCGACCAGCGCTCCGAGCTGACCTCGCTCTATGCCACGGGCCGCTTCCGCCTGGCCGATCCCTTGAGCATGATCCTGGGCGCCCGCATGGATTGGTTCGACTTCGACAACAAACAGACGCAGGGCAGCTGGAGCAGCCAGCGCAAGTTCGGCGAAGATGCCCACTTCACCCCCTACGCTGCGCTGACCTATGACCTGAACGACAACCATTCGGTCTACGCCAGCTACTCCAGCATCTTCAAGCCGCAGTACTACCTGGACACGTCCGGCACCGTGCTCAAGCCGGTGGAAGGCACCAATTACGAAATCGGCCTGAAGGGCAGCTACCTGGATGAGCGAGTCAACGCCGCCATTGCGCTGTTCTCGACCACGCAGACGAACCTGCCGCAAGCCGTCACGGACATTCCATCTTGCTTTGTGGCCACCAATTGCTACCGCGCCGTCGGCGAGGTGAAGAGCGAGGGGGTGGAGGTCGACATCAATGGCGAATTGCTGCCGCGCCTGAATGTGGGCATCGGCTATTCGTACACCCGGGCCAAGGTTTCAAGTGGGGGCGTGGACGGCGCGGCGGGGCAGCCCTACGCCAGCTACGTGCCACAGCACCAGTTCAAAGTGTCTGCGATGTATCACCTGCCAGGGGAGTACGAACAGTGGCGGGTGGGCGCAGCGGTGCGCGCGCAAAGCAAGATCACGACGCAGTCTTTGACCCGCAGCGCGGGGTATGTGATCAGGCAATCGCCTTACGCAGTGGTCGATCTGGTGGCGGGCTACCAGGTGAACCGCCAGTTGGATTTTCAGCTGAACGTGTACAACCTGTTCGACAAGCGCTACTTCGACACGCTGGCAGGCAACAATGGCGGCAACTACTACGGAACGCCGCGCAGTTTCTTGCTGAGCACGCGCTATCAGTTCTAGAGGCGGGGGGGGGGGGGGGCG
>JALDYL010000178.1:0-9306 GCA_032153965.1 Achromobacter sp.
CCCGATGCCAAGCCCGCGCAGCATGGATTCCCGCAAGCGGTAGTTCAACCAGGCCGATGCCATCTGCCTTGGCGTCACTGTTGGCACCTTGCCTTTATCGGGGCCGTTGCTTTCGGTGATCTTGACGCCGCCGTAGGTGTAGGTGGCAATGAGGTCCATGCCCGGCGCCAAGGCCGCTCTTGCTTCCAGTTCGATACCCCGCGACCGCACGGCGCCGTTCTGCATTTGATAGTCGGGGTTCTCCGGGTCTACCGTCAGCGCGTTGGTTTTGCGCAAGTCGTACAGGGCGACCGTGTACAGGCTGCGCCCGTTGTCGGGGGTGAATTTCAGGCCGACTTCGTATTGCTTGGCCTCAGTCGGCTTGAAGGGCGTACTCCCCGCGTCGCGGCCGACGGTAGGCAGGAAAGATTCGGCATAGCTGAAGTACGGCGTCCAACCCGTGCCGGTGAGATAGCTGATCCCCAGACGCTTGGTGAACTTATTGTCTCTCTGCGTTGTATCGGTGTCCGCGAGATGATCGAGGGATCGCAACGTTGTCCAGTCCATCCGGCCGCCCAGTGTGAGCAGCCAGTGCGGCGTCAGTTCAATCTGGTCCTGTACGTACATCCCCAATTGGCGCAGGCGCTGCTTGGAGTCGTCGAAGTCGGCGATGGGGGACTCCGTCACAGGCAGGCCGTAAACCGGGTCGTAGACGTCGAGCGGTCCCGTATCGCCTGTGTAGACCCGCCTGCCGTTGTTCTGCCTTTCTGCGTCCAAGCCGAATAGCAGCGTGTGCGCGATACTGCCGGTCTTGACCTGGCCTTCGACCTGCGTGTCAATCGCAATTTGCCTGTTGTCGTCCTTGAACTTGCGTACCTGACGCTGCATGGTCCTGCCATCGTCGTCGAGGCTGAGCGACATGATGCGACGATAGTTCACGTCGACCTTGGACAGACGCGTGTTCTGGCGCACGGTCCATGCGCCGTTCAGCTTGTGCTCGAAAAGGTAGCCGACGGCAGCCTGGTCCTGGTCAAAGCGCGAGTACCTGGGCTCGCCCTCGAGCAGCGACGCGGATTTTCGGGTCGATGCACCGGGCGGTGTATAGCGGAATGCAAACCCGTCGTTGCGATCGCGGAGGAATTCGGACAGCAGCGTCAGCGAGGTGTCGGGGGCAGGCTTCCAGGTAAGCGACGGAGCCAGGTAGCGGCGCGTGTTCGAGACTTCATCGCCGTTGGCATAGTTGTCCTGCGTGTCCGCGCGCATCCCGAGACCGATGATCCGATACAGAACCCGTTCCTCCGCATCCAGCGCGCCACCCACGTCCACCGCAAGCTGGCGCCGGTCCTGGTTGCCGATCTGGGCCTCCATTTCGCGCGGCGAGTCGGCGGCGGGGCGCTTGCTGACGCGGTTCACGATTCCGCCCGCGTCGCCTTTCCCGTAGAGCACCGAGGCGGGGCCGCGCAGGACTTCGATGCGTTCCAGGCCGTAGGACTCGCTGCGCTGGCTTGCAAAGCTCCCCGCGTTGGCGTTCATCCGCAAGCCGTCCTGGTATAGCGACGTACCGTAGCCCGAGAAGCCTCGCAGATTGATCCAGTCGTCTTGGCCGCGGGTGTCCGCGCCATACGTCTGGCTGGCCACGCCAGGCACATAGCGCAGCGCCTCGACTACGGACAAGGCGCCGCGATCGTCCAGCTCGTCCCGGCCGATGACGGAAATGGACTGCGGCACGTCGGTGATCGGCGTGCTGGTCTTGGTGCCGGTCAGGCTACGTTCGGCGACATAGCCGGACACCGGCCCGACGGCGGATTCCCCGTCTGCCTCCACTCTTACTGTGGGGAGCGTGACTTCGACGTCGGCGTGCCTTGGTTCTTGGGCCAGGGAGGTGCCGATGAAGGCAATGCTCAATAGACCGGCTTGGGCGACGCGGACCATCCGGTTGAGATGCCGCGCTGGCGGCTCGCTGCTGCGCAGCGGATATTCGATTTTCATGGTTTTCGTTCGGAGGATTGGAATCGCGATGCGTCGACGCGTTAGCTCGCGCGCACGCCGGCCGCATCGATGTAGCGAACTAGACGTTGTGCGTCGGATTTTGTTTAGGCGGACCGGTCCAGCGTTTCCTGGAAGTGCCGCAGTGGAGCGGGCCAGGAAAGTCTCCGCTAAACAAGCGAGTGGTTGTTTCGTCTTGCCTGCGTGGCCTGCGTGGCCTGCGGGGTCTTGCGAGGCCTTTTCGAAATTTCCTTTCTATTGCGCAGATGGCGAAAACGAAGCTGATTTATGTTTGGTCCTTGAGGAATGCCGCAGCCGACAGGGCCGGGCAGCACATCGAATACAAGGGCGGGCGGCGCTATATGAAGTCGCCGCTGGAGTACTTGGCGGAGACCTTGAACGGCACCGAGCTGGGTGATGCCTACTCGTTGGAAGCGGTCATCTTCGACGACGACGAGGGCTCGGTCCGAGACCGGGAGAGCGTGGGTAGCTATGGCTTTTCATGCCGGCCAGGCGGCCAGTGGTTTTATCCGCCTGCGCTCGCGGTGGGCGGGCGACGCGTGAATGATCTGCTGTGTTCAGTTCCATCTACCTATAGGCGGTTGCCGTTAAGGGCGGCGGAACGGCCCGCCGGTAAGTGCGCCTTCGAGGCGTGCTTGCTGGATACATTGCTGACCCTGGGCGCCGAACTGGTACTGCTCGATGGCCTGCTGGTCATACTGGACGAGCTGGTGCGTCCCGGCGCGCCGTTCCATCGGAAGATCGTCAACATTCATCCTGGCATCACAAGAATCGAATCGCCGTATGAACGCCGGGGGGCCTACGCAACGCTCGATGCCCTGCACGGCGCGCGCGGACAAAAGGTGGTGAATTGGCGGACGGCTGAAACGAAGCGGGTACCGGTGGTGGACATGACCGGCGCGTCGTTTCATTACGTCGACAACGGTATCGATTCCGGCGAGGTGATCCTGGATGTGCTCAATACGCGCATCGATCCGCTGGACACCATCCTGGAGCTGCGTTGGAACAATTTCAACAACAGCCTGTTTCCGGCCTTGCATCAGGGGCTGGCGCACATGGCTGGGATGCCCACGGCATAAGGCCGGATGTCTGGCATCGGCGTGACGTACATACTGGAAGGATTTGAAGCATGGTCTTTGCGTACTGGTTTTCGGCGCAACGGGATTCGGTCGCTGCCCGCCTCTGGAGATGGATGCTCTGCGCGACGCTGTCGCTGGCGGGCTGGTCGCATGCAACGGCGGGTGAGCCCGTTGTCCGTCCGGAAGCGACGGGTGTCGAGATCCGGCGCACCACGGATGGCATCCCTCATGTGCGCGCGAACGATTGGCGGGAACTCGGGATCGGGGTTGGCTACGCGCAGGCCCAGGATGCGCTGTGCACACTGGCCGAAGCGTTCGTGACCTACGAGGGTAGACGTGCGTGGTTCTTCGGCGCCGAAGAGCGGCCGGCGCGGGACTCCACCTTCGGGCGGCCGAAGAACGTCGATCTGGATTTTTTCTTTCGCGCCTACGCCGACGACGAGGTTCTTACCCGTTACAGGGAGCAGGAACCGTCCGAACTGAACCAACTCGTCGATGGGTTCGCCGCGGGCTACAACCGCTATCTGGCCGATGCCCGCGCCGGCCGGACGCCGGCGGTCGGCCGTCCTTGCCTGAATCAGCCCTGGGTGCGCGATATTTCGGCGGACGACGTCCATCGGCGCATGTATGCGGCCCAGGTCGCGGCCGGCTATGCCAAGTTCGTCACCGAGATGGCCAACTCCAGGCCGGCTGCTCCGGCTGCCGTGCCGCAGGAAGGGGCGGGCGGACGCGCCGCGTTGCGCGACCGGCTGGCTCAAACCATCGGTGCGCAGCCCGGCATCGGCAGCAATGTACTGGCCTTTGGAGGCGCAGCCACGGGCGGCGATGGCGCGGTGTTGTTCGGCAACCCGCACTGGTATTGGGGCGGGCCGGACCGCTTCTACCAGATGCAGCTGACGATTCCCGGGCAGCTCGACGTGGCGGGCGTGGCCTTTCTGGGCTTGCCGATGGTCATGATAGGTTTCAACCGCGATGTGGCCTGGAGCCATACGGTGTCGCAGGCGCGCCGTTTCGGATTGTTTGACCTGACGCTGGATGCGGCGGATCCGACGCGCTACCGGGTCGACGGCAAGATGGAGGCGATGACGACGCGCGAAGTCGCCGTCGAGGTGCGCGCTGAAGACGGAAGCGCGCGGCGCCTGACCCGCACTTTCTACCGGACCCGATACGGGCCGGTGGTGGATCTGGGTGGACACCACGCGGCGTTTGGCTGGGGCACGGCGCACGCCATGGCGATCCGCGATGTGAACGCCGACAACTTTCGCATCTTTCGCAATTTCTTCTACTGGAACCAGGCGAAGTCCCTGGACGACTTCATCGACATCCAGCGCCGCGAGGCGGCCATTCCCTGGGTCAACACGGTGGCCATAGGCCGTGGCGAGCGAAATGCGGACGGCCGGGTTTGGTATGGCGATGTCGGTGCCGCGCCCAATGTCCCGGATGCGCTGCGCAAGGCGTGCGCAACGGCGCTGGCCGCGGCGTTCGCCAGCGTGGACCCGAATACCCCGGTCCTGGACGGCGGCCGTTCGGATTGCGCATGGCGGTCGGATCCTGCGGCGGTGCAGGCGGGCGCCATGCCGGTGCAGGCGATGCCCTGGCTGCTGCGCGAAGATTATGTGGCGAACATGAACGACAGCTACTGGCTTAGCAATGTTGCCCAGCCGTTGGAAGGATATGCGGCGGTGCTGGGCGGCGAGCGGCAGCCGCTGGAGCTGCGGGGGAGGCTGGGGCACCGCATCGCGCTTGACCTGATTCAAGGCAAAGCCGCGTCGGCGGAAACCCTGAGCCGGTGGCTGATGCGGGAGGTGCTCGTGCCCAGGGCCTACTCCGCCGAGTTGTTCAAGGACGAGATCCTGAACCAAGCGTGCGCGCGGACGGAGGTCGCGCTGGAAGCCAATGCGTTGGCGGCGCCGGAACCCGGTGGACTGCGGAAAGGGGTATCGGCCCCGCACAAGGTCGACATCGGGCAGGCGTGCGACATCCTGCGCCGTTGGCCGAATAAGGCGGATGCCCGTGACAGAGGTGCCTTGCTGTGGGAGGCGCTATGGGCGCGGCTGGAACAGAATCGGGCGGACGAGCTTTACGGCGTGGAGTTTGCCCGCGATTCGCCCCTGGAAACCCCTCGCAAGCCGCGTGCGGATCAGGGCGCGGCGGCCAGGGCGTTGGCCGGGGCGGTGCTCGAGTTTGGCGACAGGGGATGGCCACTGGACGGCGCGCTGGGGACGCGCCGCTTCGTGGCCAGCGGCGGACGCCGCCTTCCTCTCTATGGCGGATGCCACTCGACAGGCTACTTCGCCGTGGCCTGCAATGAAAATCGAGCCGAACTGTTGGGGCCGGACACCCTGGGCAACAGCTATCTCCAGGTTGTGCGTTTCAACTCGTCCGGCGTGCAGGCGCATACGCTGCTTGCGCACGGCCAGGATGAAAACGCGGTGGCCGACGGCCAGGGTTGGGGGCCGGTGCTGCGGTACGCCCGCAAGGCCTGGCTGCCTTTTCCCTTCAAAGAGGAGGAGATTACGCAGGATCCTGCGCTGGACCGTTTGCGCTTGCTTCCTTGAGGCCCGGCCAACGATGGCCGATGCGCGGCGCCGCGGCCGATCTCGGCCTTGTGGGCGGGACGCCGTCCGCGCGTCCTTCTCTCTAAACATAGGGCCGCGTGGTTCGTCTAGGAGTAGATGGTTTCCGAAGCCATGGCCGCGCGAGCCGTACCCGCGCTCTTCTCCATCCCTGTCCGAGGCGATCCCCTTGTTTTCCTACTTGATTCGACAGTCGCGCAAGCTGCTAACGGCAGCGGCCTTGGCCAGTGTTGCCCAGGGCGTTTGCGGCGTGCTGCTGCTCACACAGATCAATGCGGCCTTGACCGCGTCCTCCACGGCGGAGCGCGCAGCGCTGGCATGGCGCTTCGCGGCCTTCGCGGTGGCCGCCATGCTGAGCCAGATGACGGCTTCGGTGCTGTTCGAGCGGCTGAACCAACGCGCCCATGCCGACCTGCGGCGCTTCATTTCCGCGCGGGTGATCGCGGCGGACTACCGGAGGCTGGAGGAGATCGGCGGTCCCAAGGTGCAATCGGCCTTGTCGGAGCACAGCGCGCGCGTCGCCGAGTTCTTTGTGAGCTTTCCGACGATCCTGGTCAACGCCATCATCGTGACTGGGTGCCTGGCCTATATGGCCTGGCTATCCTGGCAGGTGTTCCTGGCGGCGGTGCTGGTCATCGGACTTGGTTCTCTTGGTTATCACCTGGCGCATCTGCGCGCGATCCGGCATCTGGAGGTGGCATCCAAGGAGCAGGACCGCCTGTTCGGCCATTTCCGTTCGCTGGTGGAGGGGGCCAAGGAACTGCGCCTGCACGCCGCCAAGCGTCGCCGCTTTGCCGATGACGTGCTGGGCCGTTCGATCGAGACCGTGCGGCGCGAGCGCGCGCTCGGCATGTCGATCTTCCTGGTGTCGTCGGCCTGGGGCAATTTCTTGCTCTACGGCTTTATTGGATTGACCTTGTTCGTGTTGGTGGGCGACGTGCCCGACCGCGCCAGCGTCATGACCGGCTTCGCGCTGATCTTCGTCTATATTGTAGGGCCCCTGGAAAACCTGCTGATCGCCTTGCCGCGCGCCAATCTGGCCCGGGTGTCCGGCGCGCGCATCGACGAAATCACCGCGCGGCTTGAACATAATGAAGGCGATGGCGTCTCCGCGATGGCGTCTGGCCTGACCAGTTTGGCGCTGCAGGGCGTTAGCCATCGCTACTACCACGAAGGGGCCGACGACCTGTTCACCCTGGGGCCCATAGACCTGGATTTTTCGCCGGGCCAGATCACGTACCTGGTCGGGGGGAATGGCAGCGGCAAGACCTCGCTGGCCAAACTGCTGGCGGGGCTGTACCGGCCCGAGCAGGGCGCCATCCTGATCAACGGCGAGCCGGTGGACGACGCCAGCCGCGATCGTTATCGCCAGATGTTTTCAGCCATTTTCTCGGACTTTCACCTGTTCGAGCATATGCTCGATGCGGCGTCCGCCGAACTGGACGCGCAGGGCAACGCCTTGCTTGAAAAGCTGCATCTGCAGCACAAGGTGCAGGTACGCGACGGCGCCTTCAGCACGATGGCGCTATCGCAGGGGCAACGCAAACGGCTGGCCCTGACGGTGGCCTATATGGAAGACCGGCCTTTCCTGCTGTTCGACGAGTGGGCGGCGGATCAGGATCCTGTGTTCAAGGAAGTGTTCTACCGCGAGCTGTTGCCGGAGTTGCGGGCCCGCGGCAAGGCGGTGCTGGTGATTTCGCACGACGACCGCTACTTCCATCTGGCCGATCGGCTGATCCGGATGGAGAACGGCCAGGTCGTGGCGATCGAAATGCCCCCTGGGCGCGCATCCGAGAAGCCAGGTGCGGGGGCGTGCGCCATCCCCTAGATAGTTTATGTGTGAATCTTTATTTCCGGAGGCGGGGCGGCCAGCCCCGGGGGCGAGGCTTGTCCGGGCCGCGCGGGGCGCGATATACAAAATGTTCTATTTTTTGCGGTTTTCTAATGCCTGAGAATTGACGCGGCGTCTACGCTCCCTACAGTTCCCTGAACGGAGAGGAGTATGAAGCCCCTTGATTTGGATCAGATTTCTCCTGGTGTGGCCGTGGTTCCCGGCGTCCCCATCGTCGGTTGGCTGCTGGACGGGCCGCAACCCGAGTTCACCGACGTCGTCAGCGTGGCCCGCCAATGGATGGCGGACGGGCAGCGTGTTTCGGAGGTGGTGCGGGCGCAGGACTACCGGGGAACGCCCGTGACGGGGCCAGGGCATATCCTGATGCGCGCCTGCGCCATTGCGGGCCAGCGCTGAGGCGCGGGGAGAAAGCCATGAGAACCGGCGTGATCAGGCTCAACGGCCATCAACTCGAATACGAACTCAGGCCGCTTGCGGCGCAGCAGGGATACGAGGCCTGGGTGCGCACCGCGCCAGGCCGCGAATGGACGCGGATAGGCGTGGGCGATTCCGCCTTCGTGAGCGAGGATGCCGCGCTCAAAGGCATCAAGTACGCCGCCGTGGAAATCAGCGCGAGGCGTTTGCAGGCTTAGCGCGCCGCGTTGAGCCGTGGCGCGCCGGCTGGCGCCGCATCGATCAGCCTTTCACCAGTCCGCCGTCGACGATCAGGTTCTGTCCGGTTACCGCGCGCGACCAGGGGCTGGCGAAGAACAGCACGGCGTCGGCGAATTGCTCGGGCGTGGTGACCTCGCGCAGCGGCGTGCCCGCGGCAATCATGTCGAAGACCGCGTCCGGCGTGGCTGCCGAGGCGTCGGTGGTGCGCAGCAAGCCGCCCGAAACCATATTGACGGTGATGCCGTCGGCCCCCAGTTCATGCGACAAGGTGCGGGTGAAGGCCAGCAGCGCGGCCTTGGCCGCGGTGTAGTCGTGGTACGGCACCACCGGATTCTGGACCAGGTTGGTGCCGACGTTGATGATGCGTCCGCCGCCAGCAGTCCGCATGCCGGGCAGGGCGGCTTGCGTGGTGTTGAGCGCGGCGCGCACGCTGCCTTCAAGCTGCGCATTCATCTGCGCCCAGTCCAGCGCGCCGGCTTGTGGACGGGCGTCGCCGTTGAACTGGAAGGCGGGCAGGGCGTTGTTGACGACCGTGCCCACGGGCTGGCCGAAGTGTGCGCTGGCTTGCGCGAACATGGCGGCGACGGCGGCCGGGTCGCGCACGTCGGCCTGCAGCGCGATGGCGCGGTCCGGCGCGCTGGCGGCCAGGGCCTGAGCGCGTTCGGCGCTGTTCAGATAGTTGACGACGACCTTGGCGCCTTCGCGCAGGAAGGCGCGGGCGATGGCGGCGCCCAGGCCGCGGCTGGCGCCGGTGACGATGACGAGCTGCTGGCTCAGGTCCGGGGAGGGGCGTTGCTGCAATGACATGTCGTTAAGGCTTCCTGCTTAGTGTTCCGAGCCGCTGTTCAGCATGCGGCTGCGGGCTTTTTCGATATGGGCGCGCATGACGTTGCGCGCGCCTTCGGCGTCCTGTTCCTGGATCAGCCGGTAGATGTGGCGGTGTTCCTCGATGGCGGCGCGGGTGCGCTTCCAGGGTTCGCTGTGGACCAGGTGGCGCATGACGTTCACGGCGTGGCTGACGTCGTACTCCAGCGATTTCAGCACCTGCACGAAGCGCTGGTTGCTGGTGGCCGCGGCGATGGCGCGATGGAATCCGTAGTCGTGATGGTGGGCGATGGCGCCGGAGGCGTCGGCCTCTTCGTAGCCGGTCAGCATGCGG
>JALDYL010000025.1:0-44753 GCA_032153965.1 Achromobacter sp.
ACCACTTGGCCGAGAACTTGGCCGACGTGCCGTGGGCGTGGTGATTGTTGTGCAGTTCTTCGCCGCCGATCACGATGCCCCAGGGGAACACGTTGGTGCTGGTGTCCGGGCTGTTGTAGTTGCGGTAGCCCCAGTAGTGGCCGATGCCGTTGACGACGCCGGCGGCCCAGAAGGGAATCCAGGCCATCTGCACCGCCCACACCGTGACGCCCATGGCGCCGAACAGGGCGACGTCGATGGCGAGCATGGTCAGCACGCCCCACAGGCTGTGCTTGCTGTAGACGTTGCGTTCGAGCCAGTCGTCAGGCGTGCCGTGGCCGAACTTGGCCATGGTTTCCTTGTTGTTCGATTCTTCGCGGTACAGTTCCGCGCCGCGGAACAGCACCTTCCAGATGCCGAACAGGATGGGCGAATGGGGATCGCCTTCCTTTTCGCACTTGGCGTGGTGCTTGCGGTGTATGGCCACCCATTCCTTGGTGACCATGCCGGTCGTCATCCAGAGCCAGAAACGGAAGAAGTGCATGACGGCTGGATGCAGATCCAGACCACGGTGCGCTTGGCTGCGATGGAGGAAGACCGTGACCGACACAATCGTGATGTGCGTCACAACCAGGGTGAACACGACGACCTGCCACCAAGTGGCTTGAGTCAGACCGCCGGCAATGAAGGAAAGGATGTAATCCATAAAGCTGTAAGGAGCCTCGCTAGAGAAGTGCCTGGAGTTTAGCTTACCTTGGCTGACTTATGACAAGGTAGTTTCAAAATAGTTTTTGAGCGAAATCAAGGACTAAGCCCTGGTTTTTCAGGATAAAAAACCACTCTCGCCACCGGAAACGAAGGTTGCGAGGCCGAGCCTTGCGGCACGCGGCGCTAGGGCCGTCCTCCCCAGGGTAGGTGGGGGGGCATACGCGAAGGCGCAAGGTTTGGGCCGGATTTCGCCGTTAAAGTTCCTGTCAGCTTGGCGTCCGGTCTTGAAGCGGACTTGCGAGTGGCGCACACTGCGGTGCTTCGCCGACCAAACTGTCTCTTTTGCCCCACTGATGTTGCTGAAAAAGATCCGACCCCATTTGTTTTACGCCCTGGCCGCGCTGGGAACCGCCCTGCCCGCCGCCGTTTCCGCGCAGACGCTGAAATCGGGCGACGTCGCCGTGCTGGCCTCGTACTACGAGATCCGCGGATCGGACTGCCTGGCGCTGCGCGCGCCACGGGTCTCGCTCACCATGACGCCGCGTCTGGGCAAGGCCAACATCATGCAGACGCGAGGCCAGTCCAGCGATTCCGGACGCTGCGCCTACCAGGCCGTGCCGGTGTCCCAGGTGGTTTACCAGGCGGACCAGCCAGGCAATGACAGCCTGGCCTGGGAAGTGAAGTACCAGAACAAGACCCTGGGCACGCGGCGCTACAGCGCCACGGTAGTGGTGACGCCGGGCCCCTGACCCGGCGCCCGCGTTCAGGCCGGCTGGTCCTGCGGGCCAGCCGCGGCGTCCTCGGCCGGCGCTTCGGCCGGCGCTTCGGCCGGCATTTCGGCCTCAGCCTCGCCCGCATCCGCAGCCTCGTCGGCCCCAGCCGCCGCGCCCTTTTTCTTGCGCTCGAACACCGCGGCAAAAAAGCCGTCGGTGCCGTGCACGTCGGGACGCAGCTGCACATAGGGGCCGTCCAGCTTCAGGTTTTCCAGACGCGCCGCCAGGATTTCGGCCGCGTCCAGGCGCTCGAAATCAGGATGGCTGGCCAGGAAGCGTTCGGCCTGCACCTCGTTTTCCTCGGCCAGCAGGCTGCAGGTGGCATAGACCAGGCGTCCGCCCGGGGCCACGCAGCGCGCCGCGCTGTTCAGGATGCGCTCCTGCAACTGGCCCAGCTCGGCCAGCGCCTCGGGGTGTTGGCGCCATTTCAGGTCCGGATTGCGGCGCAGGGTGCCGATGCCGCTGCACGGGGCGTCGACCAGCACGCGCTGGGCCTTGCCGGCCAGGCGCTTGACGCGAGCGTCGTTTTCGCTGTCGATGACCACCGGCACCACGTTGGACAGGCCGCTGCGCGCAAAGCGCGGCTTGGCGCGCGCCAGACGCGCAGCAGACACGTCGAACGCGTACAGGCGGCCGGTGGAACGCATCAGCGCGCCCAGCAGCAGCGTCTTGCCGCCCGCGCCGGCGCAGAAGTCGATGATCATTTCGCCGCGGCGCGGCGCCACCAGCAGGGCCAGCAACTGGCTGCCTTCGTCCTGGACCTCGATGCTGCCGTTCTCGAACTGCGGCCAGCGATTGATGGCCGGGCGGCCTTCCATGCGGATGCCCCAGGGCGAATACGGCATGGCGACGGGCTCGTAACGGCCCGCGCCCTGCTGCAATTCAGCCAGCATGGCGTCGCGCTCGACCTTCAGCGGATTGACGCGCAGGTCCAGGCTGGCCTGGCGGTTGAGCGCCTCGATCAGGGTTTCGGGGCTGTCCATGGCGCCCAGGCGCTCGTCCAGCCAGTCCGGGATGCTGCCGCGCACCGCGCGCGGCAAGGTCGCCAGGTCGATCTGTGACACGCGCTGCAGCCATTCGGCTTCGGCGGCGTCCATGCCTTCGGTCAGCGCCTCGGCGCCCAAGGTCGCGGCCAGGCCCAGGATGGCCAGGCGGCGCGAAGCGGGACCGACGCCGCTTTCGCCGAACTGGCGATAGCGGCGCAGATGGCGCAGCACGTCGTAGACGGCTTCGGCGACCTCGGAGCGATCGCGCGCGCCGAGATTCGGGTGGTTGCGCAGCCAGTGCGACAGGGCCGCGTCGGCCGGGTACGTCCACTGCAGGATTTCACCCAGGACGCGCTGGACCTGGTCGATGCGGATGGCCGCATGCGACTGGCGCGGGCGGTTGAATTGGGGCTTGGGCGGGCGGTCCTGGCCGCCGTGGCCATGGCCGCCGTCGCTGCCGCCGCCTCGCGGGCCGCCATACTGGCCGCGCTCGCCGCCACGGTCATCGCCTCGCGGCGCGCCATAGGACGGACGCGAGTCCGAGCGGCCTTCGCGACGGTCCGAACCATAGGAGGCGCGTTCGCCCCCACGGCCTTCGCCACGCTGAGCGTCATAGGATGGACGCGAGTCCGAACGGCCTTCGCGGCGTTCCGAACCATAGGACGCGCGCTCGCCGCCGCGGCCTTCGCCGCGCGGGGCGTCATAGGACGGGCGCGGACCCGGACGGCCTTCACGGCGCTCCGAACCGTAGGACGCGCGTTCGCCGCCACGGCCTTCGCCGCGCGGGGCGTCATAGGACGGACGCGGGCCCGGACGGCCTTCGCGGCGTTCCGAACCATAGGAGGCACGCTCGCCGCCACGGCCTTCGCCGCGCGGGGCGTCATAGGACGGGCGCGGACCCGGACGGCCTTCGCGGCGTTCTGAGCCCTGGGAGGCGCGTTCGCCTCCACGACCTTCGCCGCGCGAGGGATCGAACGACGGCCGCGGGCTCGGGCGGCCTTCGCGGCGCTCCGAACCATAGGATCCGCGTTCGCCGCCGCGGCCTTCGCCGCGCGGGGCGTCATAGGACGGGCGCGGCGCCGGACGAGCGCCACCAGAGCGCTCGTCGCGACTGCCGCCGGAACGGTCTTCACGGCCGTTGTCGCGCGCGGTCGGCGCGCGTGCGTCGCCCTTGGGGCGCGAGAAAAAAGACCGACCGTCGCGGCCTTCGGAAGCGGCCCTGGCGGCGCCCGCCGGGCGGGAACGCGGAGATTGGGGTTTAGTCATGGTGTATTCCAGTGGGGCGGAGGGCTTCCGCCCGAAAAATTCGATTCGGGGCCGCTCAGGCAGCCGGCGACCAGGCGAAAAGGCGTTCGGGATCGCCCTGCACGTTCACCCGGTGGTCGCTGGTCAGGGTAACCCGGCCTTCGGCCAGCCAGCGCACCGCGGCCGGAAAGGCGCGGTGTTCCACCGCCAGCACGCGCTCGGCCAGCGATTCGGGCGTGTCGCCCGCCAGGACCGGCACGCTGCCCTGGGCGATGATGGGACCGTGATCCAGCACCGGCGTGACGAAGTGCACGGTGCAGCCGTGCACCCGCACGCCTGTCGCCAGGGCCTGGGCATGCGTGTGCAGCCCCGGAAAAGCCGGCAGCAGCGAGGGATGGATGTTCACCAGCCGGCCGGCATAGTGATTGACGAAGCCGGGCGTCAGCACGCGCATGAAGCCCGCCAGAATGACGTAATCGGGTTCGTAGCGGTCGATTTCGGCAGCCAGCGCGGCGTCGAAGGCTTCACGGCTGGCGTAGTCCTTGTGATACAGCGCGCCGGTGGGGATGCCCTGCTGGGCTGCCCATTCCAGGCCCGCGGCGTCGGGCTTGCTGGCGACGACGGCGGCGACTTCGGCCGGCCAGCCCTCGTTGCGGCAGGCCTCGGCCAATGCCTGCATATTGCTGCCGCGTCCCGAGATCAGGATGACGATGCGGCGCTTGGTGGTAGATATTTCCGGCAAGATAAGGAATTCCAAGGGAAATCGGGCCCGTCCGAACCCCAAAAATCCGCGCGCCGCGATGGCCTGGACGCACGGAGGAAAGGGATGGGAACAAACCCGGAATCCAAAATTGTAAACTCTCGCTCGTGAAACCATCGCTGCGCATCTACCGATCCCTGCCCCCGCCCGACCGGCGCGCCCCGTGCGCGCTGACGATCGGCAACTTCGACGGCGTCCACCGCGGACACCAGGCCATGCTGGCGCGCGTCTGCCAGGTCGCGCGCGACCGCAACCTGACGCCCGCCGTGATGACCTTCGAGCCGCATCCGCGGGAGTATTTCGCCACCCTCAACCAACGCCCGGAATTGGCGCCCACCCGCATTTCGGGTTTGCGCGACAAGCTGGCGGCGCTGGCGCGCTACGGCATCTCCCAGGTCGTGGTCGAACGCTTCAACGCCCGCCTGGCGGAAATGTCGGCCAACGCCTTCATCGAACAACTGCTGGTCCAGGGCCTGCACGCCAAATGGCTGCTGGTGGGCGAGGATTTCCGCTTCGGCCACAAACGCAGCGGCGACATCGACCTGCTGCGCGAGGCCGGCCTGCGCCATGGCTTCGAGGTGCAGACGCTGGCTGACGTGACGGACCAGCAAGGCCACCGGATATCCAGTTCCGAGGTGCGCACCGCGCTGGCGGTCGGTGACCTGGAACGCGCCCGCCACCTGCTGGGCCACCCGTACCACATCAGCGGCCACGTGATCCACGGCCAGAAACTGGGCCGCACGCTGGGCTTTCCCACCATGAATCTGCGGGTGGCGGAGCGCTGCGCCGCGCGCTCGGGCATTTACGTGGTGCAGGTCTACGGCCTGGCCGACCGGCCGCTGCCGGCGGTCGCCAGCCTGGGCGTGCGCCCCACCGTCGAAGACCGCGGCCGCGTGCTGCTGGAGTCGCACCTGCTCGACGAGACCGTCGACGCTTACGGTAAACTCGTACGCGTCGAATTCCTGCAAAAGCTGCGGGACGAAGAAAAATTTCCTGACCTCCCTTCCCTGACTGCCGCCATCGCCGAAGACGCGCGAAACGCGCGCGCCTATTTTGCCGTTCATGGACTATAAAAAGACCCTCAACCTGCCCGATACCCCCTTCCCCATGCGGGGCGACCTTGCCAAGCGCGAGCCCGCCTGGATTTCGCAATGGGAGGAAAACCACGTCTACCAGGCGATCCGAGCAGCCAGCCGCGGCCGGCCCCGTTTCGTGCTGCACGACGGCCCGCCCTATGCCAACGGCGACATCCACATCGGCCACGCGGTCAACAAGATCCTGAAGGACATCATCGTCAAGAGCCGCAACATGGCCGGCTATGACGCGCATTACGTGCCGGGCTGGGACTGTCACGGCATGCCGATCGAAATCCAGATCGAAAAGAAATACGGCAAGCACCTGCCCGTGGCCGAAGTGCAGTCCAAGGCCCGCGCCTACGCGCTCGAGCAGATCGACCGCCAGCGCAAGGACTTCAAGCGCCTGGGCGTGCTGGGCGAGTGGGATCGTCCCTACATGACGATGAACTTCAGCAATGAAGCCGACGAAATCCGCGCGCTGGGCCGCATCCTGGACAAGGGCTATGTGTTCCGCGGCCTGAAGCCCGTGAACTGGTGTTTCGACTGCGGCTCGGCCCTGGCCGAAGCCGAGGTCGAGTACGCCGACCGCGTCGACCCGGCGGTCGACGTGGCCTTCCCGTTCGCCGAACACGCCAAGCTGGCCAGCGCCTTCGGCCTGGACTCGGTGGAAGACGGCGCCATCGTCATCTGGACCACCACGCCCTGGACCATCCCGTCCAACCAGGCGCTGAACCTGCATCCGGAAATCGAATACGCGCTGGTGCGCGTGTCGCCGGCCCCCAAGTTCGGCCCCCTGCTGCTGATCGCCAAGGAACGCGTCGAAGCCTGCCTGAAGGCCTGGAACCTGGAAGGCGAAGTCATCGCCACCGCCCCGGGCGAGGCGCTGTCTGGCATCGAGTTCCGCCATCCGCTGGCGCAGTTCAACGCCGCCTACGACCGCAAGTCGCCCGCCTACCTGGGCGACTACGTGACGGCCGACTCCGGCACCGGCGTGGTGCACTCGGCGCCGGCCTACGGCATCGAGGACTTCATGTCGTGCAAGGAGCACGGCATGAAGGACACCGACTTCATCAGCCCGGTCATGGGCGACGGCAAGTACGTGGACAGCCTGGCGCTGTTCGGCGGCCTGTCCATCTGGGACGCCAACCCGAAGATCGTCGAAGCGCTGACCGAAGCCGGCGCGCTGATGCACGTCGAAAAGCACAAGCACAGCTACATGCACTGCTGGCGCCACAAGACGCCGATCATCTACCGCGCCACCAGCCAATGGTTCGCCGGCATGGACGTGGCCCCCAAGGACGGCGGCCCGACCCTGCGCGAATCGGCGCTGGCCGGCATCGACGCCACCGCCTTCTTCCCGGCCTGGGGCCGCGCCCGCCTGCACGCCATGATCGCCAACCGTCCGGACTGGACCCTGTCGCGCCAGCGCCAGTGGGGCACGCCGATGGCCTTCTTCGTGCACAAGGAAACCGGCGCGCTGCATCCGCGCACCTCCGAACTGCTGGAACAGGTGGCGCAGCGCGTCGAACAAGGCGGCATCGAGGCCTGGCAGACGCTGGATCCGCGCGAGCTGCTGGGCGACGAAGCCGACCAGTACGAAAAGAACCGCGACACGCTGGACGTGTGGTTCGACTCGGGCAGCACCCATGCCACGGTGCTGGGCGGCAAGGACGGCGATTTCGCCGGCTCGCACGGCGCTGAACTCGCCTGGCCCGCCGACCTGTACCTGGAAGGTTCGGACCAGCACCGCGGCTGGTTCCATTCGTCGCTGCTGACCGGCTGCATGCTTTATGGCCAACCGCCCTACAAGGCCCTGCTCACGCACGGCTTCGTGGTGGACGGCCAGGGCCGCAAGATGAGCAAGTCGGTGGGCAACGTGATCGCCCCGCAAAAGGTGTCCGACTCCCTGGGCGCGGAAATCCTGCGCCTGTGGGTGGCCTCCACCGACTACTCGGGCGAACTGTCCATCTCGGACGAGATCCTGAAGCGCGTGGTCGAAGGCTACCGCCGCATCCGCAACACGCTGCGCTTCCTGCTGGCCAACCTGGCCGACTTCGACGCCGTGACGCAGGCCGTGCCCTACGGCGAACTCTTCGAGATCGACCGCTACGCGCTGGCCATGACGGCGCAGATGCAGGCTGAAGTCCAGGCCAACTACGAACGCTACGACTTCCACCCGGCCGTCTCGCGCCTGCAGACGTTCTGCTCGGAAGACCTGGGCGCGTTCTACCTGGACATCCTGAAGGACCGCCTGTACACGTCCGCCGTGGACAGCCGCGCGCGCCGCTCGGCCCAGACGGCCCTGCTGGACATCACGCAGACGCTGCTCAAGCTGATGGCGCCGATCCTGTCCTTCACGGCCGAGGAAGCCTGGAAGGAACTGGTCAGCTCGGCCCTGAAGAACCAGGCCGACGCCGCCCGCGCCACGATCTTCACCGAGGTCTACCACGCCCTGCCGCCGTTCGCGGACGCAGACGCCCTGTCGGCCAAGTGGAGCCGCCTGCGCGCCATCCGCGCCGAGGTCCAGCGCAAGCTGGAAGAAGTGCGCACGGCCGGCGACATCGGTTCCTCGCTGCAGGCCGAAGTCGATCTGTACGCCAACGGCGCCGACCAGGAACTGCTGGCCAGCCTGGGCGACGACCTGCGCTTCGTGCTGATCGTCTCGCGCGCCACGGTGCACGCGGGCGAAGGCGAGACCCGCATCGAGGTCACGCCGTCGGCGCACAAGAAGTGCGAACGCTGCTGGCACTGGCGCCTGGACGTGGGCCAGGACGCGGACCACCCCGAGATCTGCGGCCGCTGCGTCTCCAACCTGTTCGGCTCGGGCGAAGCCCGCGACAAGGCTTGAGCATGGCTCGCGCTTCCGAACCGGGAGTGACGGGGGCCGCCGCCCCCGCCCGCGCCGCGCCGGCGCGCGTGGGCGGCTGGCTGGCCCTGGCATTGCTCATCATCGTGCTGGACCAGCTGACCAAGATCTACTTCAACACCTCGTTCCAATACGGCGAGCGTGTCAACGTGCTGCCGGTCTTCGACTTCACGCTGATGTACAACCGCGGCGCTGCGTTCAGCTTCCTGGCTTCCGAGGAAGGCTGGCAGCGCTGGCTGTTCACCGGCCTGGGCTGCGTGGCGGCGGTGGTCATCACCGTCATCCTGCGCCGCACCCATGGCCAGCCGCGCTTCAGCCTGGCGCTGACCCTGATCCTGGGCGGCGCCATCGGCAACGTCATCGACCGCGTGGTCTATGGCCACGTGGTGGACTTCCTGCTGTTCTACTGGAACGACTCCTACTTCCCCGCCTTCAACCTGGCGGACGTGGGCATCAGCTGCGGCGCCGTGCTGCTGGTGCTGGACGAACTCCTGCGAGGCCGCAAGGCCAAGACCCAGGCCTGAAAACGGCCCTGCCGGGGCGCCGCCATGCCCCGGCCTCCCCCCTCTTTCTCACGGTTTTTGTCCTGCTTGATGCCCCCTGAACGCATCGCGAACGGCGCAATGCCGCAATGCAGAATAAAATCACTGTCCGTTCCTCGTTTACACGGCGCTGAACCCGCCGCCTCCCTCATGCTCGACCTCGCCCGCAAACGCATCGTCCTCGGCCTGACCGGCGGCATCGCCTGCTACAAAATCGCCGAGCTGGTGCGGCGCATGACCGAACAAGGCGCCACCGTCGACGTGGTAATGACCGAGGCGGCCACGCACTTCATCACGCCCGTGACGATGCAAGCCCTGTCGGGCCGGCCGGTATTCGTGGACGCCTGGGATGCGCGCGTGCCCAACAACATGGCGCACATCGACCTGACGCGCGGCGCCGACGCGGTGCTGATCGCGCCCGCCAGCGCCGACTTCATGGCCAAGCTGGCGCACGGCATGGCCGACGACCTGCTGTCCACGCTGTGCCTGGCGCGCGCCTGTCCCTTGCTGGTCGCCCCCGCCATGAACCGCGAGATGTGGGCCAATCCGGCCACGCAGCGCAATGTCGAACAACTGCGCGCCGACGGCATCAGCGTGCTGGGCCCCTCCGCCGGCGAGCAGGCCTGCGGCGAAACCGGCGACGGCCGCATGCTGGAAGCGCATGAACTGCTGACCGACCTGATCGCCTTCTTCCAGCCCAAGCTGCTGGCCGGCCGCCACGTGCTGCTGACCGCCGGCCCCACGTCGGAACCCGTGGACCCGGTGCGCGTGCTGAGCAACCGTTCGTCGGGCAAGACGGGCTATGCGCTGGCGCGCGCCGCGCGCGAGGCCGGCGCCCGCGTCACGCTGATCACCGGCGCCACCTTCCTGCAAGTCCCGCGCGGCGTCACCGCGCTGTCGGTCACCACCGCGCGCCAGATGCACGACGCCGTGATGGCCAGCGCGGCCGATGCCGACATCTTCATCGCCGTGGCCGCGGTGGCGGACTGGCGCGTGAAGAACGTCAGCAACCAGAAGCTGAAAAAGACCAGCGAAGGCGGCGGCGCGCCCGTGATGGAATTCGAACCCAATCCGGACATCCTGGCCGAAGTGGCCAAGCTGCCCAACGGCCCCTGGTGCGTGGGCTTCGCCGCCGAAACCGAGAAGCTGGCCGAGCACGCCGAAGCCAAGCGCACGCGCAAGGGCATCCCCCTGCTGGTGGGCAACCTGGCGCACAAGGTCATGGACGCGGACACCACCGAACTGGTGCTGTTCGACGAGCAAGGCACCCATCCCCTGCCGGCCGCCGACAAGCTGGACGCGGCGCGGCGCCTGATCGCCGAGATCGCGGCCCGGCTGCCCGAATAAGAAAACCAGGCCCAAGGGCCTGGCATGGCTGCGCACGAACCCCTGTTTCCGGACAGGGGTTTTTTCTTTGCTCGCGAACTTGCCGCGAACCCACGCGCGCTCAGTGGATGTGTTCCTGGGCCGAACGGTCCACGCGCTCCATCTGCAGCGTCGTATGGTGCAGGTCGAAATCCTCCTGCAAGCGGGCTTCGATGGCGCAGCGCACCTGTTCGCCGTCCGCCCCGGGCGCCAGCACCACATGGCCCGTCAACATCGGATTGCTTTGCGTCACCGCCCACAGATGGATGTCATGGATGGCGGCCACGCCGGCCGTGCCGGCGATGGCGGCGCGCACCGCCTGCAGGCTCATGCCCGGCGGCACGCCTTCGAGCAGGATGTTCACGCACTCGCGCAGCAGCACCCACGTGCGCGGGAACACCATGAAGCCTATGCCCACCGCCAGCGCCGAATCCACCCAGCGCCAGCCGGTGAACCAGATGAGCACGGCGCCGACGATCACGCCGATCGAGCCCAGCATGTCGGCCCATACCTCCAGGTAGGCGCCCTTCACGTTCAGGCTTTCGTCCTTGGCGCTGGCCAAGAGACGCATGGAGATCAGGTTGACGACCAGCCCAACCACGGCGACGGCCAGCATGCCTAGCGACTGGATCTCCTGCGGCGCCGACAGGCGCTGGTAGGCCTCGTACAGGATGTAGAACGCAACGCCCAGCAGCACCAGCGCATTGACTGCCGCCGCCAGGATCTCGAAGCGGGCGTAGCCGTAGGTGCGCATCAAGTCCGCCGCCTTGCGGCCGGCGCGTATCGCCACCAGCGCCAGCAGCAGGGCCATGGCGTCGGTCAGCATGTGCATGGCATCGGAGATCAATGCCAGGCTGCCCGTGATCATCCCGCCCGCGATTTCGACCAGCATGAAACTGCCGGTCAGGCCAAAGGCAATCCACAGGCGGGATTCGGGCAAGGCGCGCACATCGCCGTGCTGGTGGCTGTCGCTCATGGCTGCCCCTATCTTGGAAAGGCTCCATGAGAAAGCCTGTAGCGGCTTCAGAGTCAAGCGCGGCGGCGCGCTCCATGAAAAAACCCTCCGTGCTACCGGAGGGTTTCTGTGGGGCGACCCGGTTTTTTACTGTTCCAGGCTGATGTTGGCCGCCTTGACGATGTCGGCCCATTGCTGGCGGTCCTTCTCCAGGAACTGGCTGAACTGCTCAGGCGTCATGCCCGTGACCGGCTCGGAACCCAGGCCGGCCATTTTCTCGACCAGCGCGGGCTGCTTCAGCACGTCCTGTATGGCGGCGTAGTAGGCGGCCAGCACGTCGGCGGGCAGGCCGGCGGGCGCGAACACGCCCTGCCAGGTCGGCATGTCGAAGCCCTTCAGGCCCTGCTCGTCCAGCGTCGGCACGTTGGGCAATTGCGGCGCGCGCTTGATCGAAGCCACGGCGATGGCTTTGACCTTGCCTTGCGAGGCCAGCGGCGCGGCGGTGGAGATGTTGTCCATCGTCATGGCGATGTGGCCGCCCAGCAGGTCGGTGATGACGGGCGCGGCGCCGCGGTAGGCAGCGTGCGGCACCTTCACGCCCAGCTTGTAGAGCATGGTCTCGGCGATCAGGTGGTTGGAAATGCCCACGCCGGCGGTGCCGTAGGTGGCGGTCGGCGTCTTCTGGAAATATTCCTTGAGCTCGGCCAGGTTGTTGGCCGGCACGTCCTTGTTGACGATGACCACGTTGGGCTGCACCGCGGCCAGCGTGATGGGCGTGAAATCCGCCGGCTTGTAGTTGGTGCCCTTGGGGTTCAGGACATGGGTGATGGCCATGGAACCGGCGGCGGCGATGCCGATGGTGTAGCCGTCGGCCGGCGACTGGGCCAGGCGGTAGGCCATGATGTTGCCGCCGGCGCCGGCCAGGTTTTCGACCACGACGGGTTGGCCCAGGCGCTGCGACAGCGGCTCGGCCAGGAGGCGCGCCAGGGTGTCGGCGGAGCCGCCGGGCGCAAAGCCCACCAAGAGGCGCACCGGCTTGGCGGGTTTCCAGGCGTCGGCGGCCAAGGCCGGCGCGGCCGTCAGGGTTGCGACGGCGAACAGTGCGCCAGCGGCGCGATGCAGATTACGGCTGAACATGAAAAACACTCCCAACGATTGATTGACGAAGCCCGCTTCGTCTCCTCTCGCCGCTCGCCTGTCCCCGCCGCGCCGCGCATCGGTGTGCGCGGCAAGGTTGCGGGACGGGTTCGGCGGCGTTATTCCAATACTTGCGCCAGCGTCTGCGCCACCATGCGGTTGGACAGCAGCACCGGCCGGCCCGAAGCCTGCGCCACCGCCTGGCGCATGCGCTCGGCGTAGCCCATGCAATGCATGACGATCAGGTCGCAGGACGCGAGTTCGCGGCCCGCCCGCTCGAAGTTGAGCGCGGCCTGCGCCGCATCGGCTTCGTAGGGCGAGGCATGCACGACCACGGTCTCGCAGGACAGCGGCACGACCATGTGAAAGGCGTCGACCTGCGCCTCCAGCGGCACCACCAGGCCCACCTTGCGGCAATGCTCGGCCAGGCCGGCGACCAGGTGGTCCACCACCTGCTGCGGCTCCACCACCAGCGTGCGCATCGGCGCGATCGCGGTGCCGGTGCACAGCGGCACCAGCACGTCGTAGCCGGCGGCGTCGGCTTGGCGCATGACCTCGGCCAAGCGGGCCTCGGCCGCGGCCGCGTCCAGTTCGATCTGCGAGCCGTCGCGCATGCGCGTGGCAAAGCGGTATTCGCCCGGCTTGGGCGCCAGCGCGGCCAGGCCGGCGGCATCCAGGTCGTCGAGCGCGCCGAACTCGTCGATGCGCACTTGCGGGCCCAAGAGCAGCGCCATCTCGGGCACCACATCGCTGCGCGGCGACTGGCCGATGGTGAAGAACGCCACGCGGCGCGGCTGCGCGCTCATGCCGCGCCCGCGTCTTCGCGGCCCACGGTCTGCAGATGCGCCATCGAACCGTAGCGGCTTTGCAGCGCGGCCCATTCGGCGTCGTCCACGAAGCTCATCGCGCCTTGTCCATAGAGCTTGGCGATCTCGATGCAGAAGCGCATGGCGACGTCGGCGTCCACGGCATTGGTCACGCCCGTGGCGCAACCCGGCACGGTGGTCTGCGCGGTCAGCGCCACGCCCACCACCGGCGCGCCGGTGACGATCGTGGGCTGCATCAGCGAATTCACGTGCCACAGGCCGTTTTCGTAGGGCGTGATGTCCTGCGTGGTCAGCGGCAAGGTCAACGGCAGTTCGCCGCTGACCCAGCCCATGACGTCCAGCATGATTTCGGGGATGCGCAGCAGATAGCCCTGGCGTGCGACCGGCGTCAGCGCCACGCCGCGCTGGTTGACCAGGCGGTTGCCGCGCGTGGTGTCGACGGACAGGATCGCGTCCATGCGCGGGTCGACCTCATGCGACATCATTTCGCGCATGGGGAACGGCGAGCGCATCATCGGCACCGGATGGTGCGGCCGCGTGCCGGCGCGCGGGCAGATGTGGGTGCGGATGCGCACCGTGCCTGGCATGACGTCGCCCTGGCGGGCCATGGCCATCAGCTTGAACGCCGCGGCGATGGCGACCACCGCGCCGTCGCTGTCGGACACCAGCCCGGTAACCGCGGGACGCGCGCCGATGCCGCCCAGGCGGCCGACGATGCCGAGCTGGGGCGCGGTTTCATCGAGGCCCGGAATCACGATGGACAGGAATTCGGTGGCCGCGCCGTCGCGCTCCAGCCGGGTCACCTCGACCTCGCAGTTGCCCGCCGCGCGCAGCTGCTCGGCCACCGCCTCGCCCGTGATGTGGGCGGAGGACAGCAGTTCGATGGTGTCGATGACGTGCTTCATGCCGGGATCTCCACGGGGCCCGGACGGAACACGCGCGGCTCTTGGCTGCCCAGGAACAGCGGCGCGTCGTGCGCGCCGACCAGGTCGATCCGGTTGCCGCGCACGCGCAGGGCGGAACCTTCCGGCAGGCCCAGCACGGGCATCTGCGGATTCAGCGCGCAGAATTCGGCCAGGCGCTGGGCGCGGGTTTCGCCGCGGTGTCCGGGCGGATGGGCGTTGGTGTAGTGCGGGTTGATCTGGAACGACAGCAGGCCCAGCGCGTCGAAACCTTGCGGGTCGGTGATGGGCATGTCGTTGGTGGTGCAGATGCTGGGGCAGCTCAGGTTGGAGCCGGCGCTCCAGCCCAGGTAGGCCGCGCCCTCGCGCACGCGGCGCGCGACGACTTGCAGCAGGCCCTGGCGGCGCAACTGGCCCAGCAGATTGAAGGTGTTGCCGCCGCCCACGATGATGATGGCGGCGCCTTCCAGCGCGGCCACGGGATCCTCGGCGCGGTGCAGGCCCTGGATGTCCAGGCCGGTATCGGCCAGCGCCGACGCCACCAGCGCGGTGTAGTCGTCCCAGTCGCGCGTGACGCCCGCGTAGGGCACGAAAACAGCCGGCGCGCCTGGCGGCAGCGATGCGATCAGTTCGCGGATGTCGGGCAGCGCGTGGACCAGATAGCCGGCGTCGCTGCTGGAGTTGCTGAGTAGCAATAGGTTCATGGGGAGGATTTCCGTAGGGAGATTTTCTGGATGTCCGGCGACGCGGACGCATCTTTGGGCCTGAATGCGTTCAGGCCAGCCAATAGGGATCGTTCAGTTCGCGGCCCAGCGCGCCCACCTGCTGCAACACCGACTCGCGCAAGCGCGCGACGCGGTCGGCATCGGCCTGGAAGGCAACGAAGGACAGGCACAGGCCGCGCAGTTCGCCAGTGGCGGGATCGCGCACGGCGGCGGCCACCGCGCCTATGCCCGGCATGGCCTGGTCGATGGCCACGCCGCAATGGTCGGCGCGGGTCTGCGCCACCAGGCGGGCCAGCTCGCCGACCATGGCGGGACAGTCGCGGCCTTCGCGCGGCAGCGGCTGGTCGGGATCGGCGCCATAGAGCGCCTGGAACTCGGCTTCGCTCAGGCGCGACAGCAGCGCCCGGCCCATGGCGGTGCCCGAGGCGGCGCGGCGCGAGCCGGGCGGCGACAGCACCTGCACCGGGTGCGAGCCGTTCAGGCGTTGCAGCACCACGGTTTCGCACTGGTTCAGGGTGGAGAGATAGGCGGTCAGGCCGCTGTCGTCGGACAGCCGGGCCAGCACCGCGCGGCAGGCGTCGTCCAGCGGCGTGGCGGCCATGCCCGCGCGCACCGCCTGGGCCAGCATGGTCCCGGCGCGATAGCGACGCGTGGCGGCGTCCTGGTCGAGCAAACCGTAGTGCTGCATCTGGTTGAGCAGGCGCGACGCGCTGCTCTTGGGCATGGACAGCCGCGCCGCCACTTCCGTGAAGCTCAGGTCCGACGCGCCTTCCGCGTATAGCCCCAGTACACGCTGGACGCCATCGAGAATACTCATTGTTGTTCCATAAAACGGAACTCATGTTCCTATAAGTTGAACAAGAATAATGCGGGGCTCGACGGCGGTCAATACGGAAACACCATGAAAAAGCCCCGGGATCGCCCCGGGGCCTGGTCGCGGAAGCCGCGAGCCCCCATGTCGGCCAACGGAATGCTTCAGACTACCGGCATGCCGTCCCGCGGCGCCTCGCAGAACTGCAGGAATTGATGCAGCGGCGTCTGCCGTTCGGCGGCACGCTGCCATGCGACGACCGTAGGCGGATTCTGTTCACGCAGCTCGACCGGCAGGATGACCGCCTCGCCCCCGACGGTAAGACGCAGTGCCGCCGCCAGCGGCAGCATGACCAGGTAATCCGTGGTGCGCACGAATTCATCGGTCAGCAGCAGATCGCTCACCTGGATGCCGCGCGGCGGCAGTCCCAGGTCGCATCCCAGGAACAGCGCGGTCAGCTTGTCGTGCATCATCGTGCCCGGACGCGGCTTGCACCAGGGCTCTGCGTGCAACTCGCGCAGCGTAAGGCGGCGGCGGGCGGCCAGCGGCGACAGCCGGGCGTTGGCGACGACCACCAGCGGCTGCGGCGGCACCAGCCGCAAGCGCCCCAGGCCAGGCGCGATCAGCTCCGGCGCGTCGTAGCACACCAGGGCGTCCAGCTTGTCGTCCCGCAGCAGATCCGCCATGGCGCGGTATCCGCCGGCCTGCACATCGAGCGCGACCCCGGGCTGGGCCTGGTTGAAGGCATGGATCAAGGGCGCGAGCGTCAGTTTGCCCATGTCGGTCGCCACGCCGATGCGCAATTCGCCCAGGCGGCCGCTGCGCACGTCCGTGACGGCCTGGGCCAATCCGCGCGACTGCGCCACCACGGCCTCCATCATGGGCAGGATCTGGCGGCCCATTTTCGTCGGGCGCTTGGCATTGCCGATGCGCTCGAACAGCTTGAAACCCAGCTGCGCTTCCAGCTCGGCCAAAGTCTTGGAGACCGCGGACTCGCTCACGTTCGCGGCGGCGGCCACCTCCTTGGCCGACGGCGCATCGCGCAGCGCCAATGCAATCTGCAAATGCCGCAGCTTCAGGCGCGAAGCCAGCGACTCGATGGGCTGCGGCTTGACCATTTTCTCAACCCTTTAATCGAATAATTCACTATACGGTAAACCCTTGCGGACCGATGATAACGGCATAGCGCGTGGCCATGAGCCGATCCGCGGCCGGCCAGGCCGCAGGAGCAATAGAGCGCAAACAGGAGACCACCTTGCAAGCCCGACCCCGACTTCTCGCCTTCATCCTTGCCGCCGCGAGCACGGCATGCCTGCAACCCAGCGCGATGGCCCAGGAACCGGCCGGCGGCGACAAGCTCGTGCGCCTGGTGGTCGGCTACGCCGCGGGCGGCGCCGCCGACGCGGTGGCCCGCGCCTACGCCGAACAATTGCAGGCGGCGGGCTACGCCAATGTCATCGTCGAGAACCGTCCCGGCGCATCGGGACGCCTGGGATTCGACGCGGTCAAACGCGCCAAGCCGGACGGGCTCACGCTGTACCTGGGTTCGTCGCCGATGTTCGTGATCTTTCCGCTGACCTACAAAAAGCTGGGATACGACCCGGACCATGACCTGCGCCCAGTCGCCCTGGTGGCGGACGTGCCCACCGGCGCCGTGACGGGCGCCGCCCAGCCCTACGGCAACATGGCCGAATACGTGCAATGGGCCAAACAGGCGCGCGCCAAGGCGACCCTGGGCCTGGCGACGCAAGGCAGCCCCGGCCAGTTGGGCACGATAGAAATGGGCGGCCAGAACGGCCTGGAGGTCGTGCCCGTGCTCTACCGCGGCGCGGCGCCGATGCTGGTGGACGTGGCGGGCGGCGAAGTGTCGATGGGCTGGGACGCCGTCGCCAGCATGCTGCCGCTGTACAACGCCGGCAAGGTGAAATTCCTGGGCGTGGCAGGCAGCCGCCGCCTGCCCACGCTACCCGATGTGCCGACGCTGCTGGAACAGGGCTACCCGCAGTACCAGCATGCCGCCAGCTGGTATGGCGTGTACGCGCCCACGGCCACGCCGGACGCCACGATCGCCCAGCTGGAACAGGCTTTCGTCGCCGCCGGCAAGCGGCCGGCGCTGGTGGAAAAACTGCAGACCGCGGGCTTCCTGGTCGACCCCCAGGACGCGCAGAGCGCCAAGCGCCGCATCGGCGTCGAGCGTGCGCACTGGGCCCCCATCGTCAAGGCCGCAGGCATTTCCTTCGACGAATAAGCGAAACGTGCACGCAATGAGCGATTCCCTATGCGAGTTGAGCGCGGTCGAGGCCGCGCGCCTGGTCCGAACCAAGGCGGTGTCCCCGGTCGAACTGGTGCGCGCCTCGCTGGAACGGGCGGAGCGCCTGCAGCCCGTCCTGAACTGTTTCATCACGCTGTGCGCGGAAGAGGCCATGGCCGAGGCCCGGCTTGCCGAGGCCGCGCTGATGCGCGGCGATGCGCCGGGCCTCTTGCACGGCCTGCCCTACACGGTGAAGGACCTGGTCAATACCGCGGGCGTGCGGACCACCTTCGGCGCCGTGCCGTTCAGCGCGAACGTACCCACTGAAGACGCCGTGGCCGTGGCGCGGCTGCGCCAGCAAGGCGCAATCCTGATCGGCAAGACCACCACGCCGGAATTCGGCTCCAAGTCCATGACGGATTCGCCGCTGTTCGGCCACACCCGCAACGCCTGGGACCTGGACCGCACCTGCGGCGGATCCAGCGGCGGCGCCGCGGCGGCAACGGCCGCCGGCATCACGGCGCTGGCGGTGGCCAGCGATGGCGGCGGCTCCACCCGCATCCCCGCGGCGTGCAACGGCGTGGTGGGATTCAAGCAAAGCCTGGGCGCGATACCGCACAGCCAGGCGCAGGACGCCATCGGCAACCAGACCTATGTCACGCCGACCACGCGCACCGTGGCCGATACCCGCTTGATGATGGCGGCCATGGCCGGCCCGCATGACTGCGATCCGTGGTCGCTGGGCGTACCCAGGGCCGACTACGCCGGCGCGGCGGCCAGTCCCGAGACGCTGCGCGGCAAGCGTGTCCGCTATTGCCTCGCCCCGCCCGGCCGTCCCGTGGCTGCCGACGTGCGCCGCGCGTTCGAGGCGGCGCTGGCGCGCCTGGCCGATCTGGGTGCGGAAGTCGAACCGTTCGACGGCGCGGGCTTCGATGTCGAGCCGATCTGGCGCGTCATCAACCACACCGTCTGGCGCACCCGCTTCCTGCCCCTGATCGAGCGCGAACCCAACGCCTACAGCCCCACCTTCCAGCGGCAGATCGCCACGGCCGCGGCGTTCAGCGCCCAGCAATACCAGGAAGCCATGTTTGCCCGCACCGCGCTCTACCGCAAGGTGCAGGCGCTATTCGGTGAGGCCGACCTGCTGGCCATGCCGACCATGTCACGCACCGCCTTGCCGCTGGGCACGGACATCTTCGACACCATGGACATCGACGGCCGCGCGTACGCCGACATTCGCGCCCATTGGTATCCGTGGACCATGCTGTTCAACCTGACCGGCCACCCGGCCATCAGCGTGCCTTGCGGCCTGGGCCAGGATGGTCTGCCGGTGGGTCTGCAGCTGGTTGCCCCTTGCCACGCCGACCTGCAGCTGCTGCAGGCGGCCGAAGCCTACGAGCAGGCCTGCGCGCCGCTGCCGCGACCGCCGGCCATCGCGTAAATCGCGTCCCTATCTGGTCGACAGTTCCGACCACTGCGCCAGCGGCAAGGGCGGCTGCGCATGCAGGATGCGGCCCAGCACCAGCTTCAATTCAGCCCAGCCGCCGCGCTCGGTGGGCCAGATGGACGGCGTCACCGCCTGCCAGCTGCCGTCCGCCGCGCGTTCGGCCATCTTGAAGCGGAAGGTGTAATGCCCTGCCATGCCCATACGCAGGTCCGTCACCACCAAGGCGTTGCCGATGGCGTCGTAGCGCAGCCAGTCGTCGGTGAACCAGCGCAGACGCTGATGCAGCGGCACGTCCGCCAGGGCCTGCGCCACATCCAGGTTGAGCGGCTGGCGCAGCCATTCCGGCGGATCTCGGTCGAACAGGCTGCTGACCGATTCGTAATAGTGGCCGTCGGGCGTCTTGGCAATGACGCGCCACACCAGCGTGTTGAAAGGCATGGGCACGGCGCGCAGTTCGCTGAGCGCGATGCCCTGCGCCTGCATCGCCTCGCGCACGCGGTCCTCGGCGGCAATGCGCGCGGCCAGTCCGAATCCCAGGTAGGCCGTGCTGAAGACCAGCGCGGCGGCCAGCAGCCTGCGCGCCGTGCGCGTCATGCCGAAGCCGACGGCGAACAGCACCGCCAGCAGCAACGGCACGGTATAGACCGGGTCGATGATGAACACGGCCGCCCAGCTTTCGGGTATCAGCGCCAGCGGCCAGAACAGCTGCGTCCCGTAGACCGTGAAGGCGTCCAGCACCGGATGCGTCACCAGCACCAGCCATAAGGTCAGGAACAGCCGGCGCCCGCTGTAGGGCGCCTGCGGCCAGTATTTGCGGATCAGCCAGGCCAGGAAAACCGCCAGGCCGGTCAGCACGAAGACCGAATGCGAGAAGCCGCGGTGGTAGGTCATGAGCGACACCGGGTCCGGATAGCGCATCAGGACGTCCAGATCCGGCACCGTGGCCAGCGCCGCGCCGTAGATCAGCGCCCGGCGCCCCTGCACCCGTCCCAACAGGGCGCCCTGTATGCCCGCGCCCAGCACCGCCTGCGTAACCGAATCCATAACTCTCCAACAATTAGCTTCATCCAGACGGACTATACGGCGCACCGCCAGTTCCGCAGGCGTTAACATACCCGATTGCGTTCAGCTAATTTTCAACTTCGACCATATGGACCAATACATCGACCAGATCGCGATGTTCATCGAGGCCAACCAGGCCTGGGCGGGACCGATCACCTTTCTGCTCACCCTGGGCGAATCAATGGTGCTGCTGGGCCTGTTCATCCCGGCCACGGCCTTGATGCTGCTGACCGGCGGCCTGATCGGCGCGGGCACCCTGAATCCCTGGGCCATCATTGCCTGGGGCATCGCCGGCGCCATCGTGGGCGACGCCCTGTCCTACTGGCTGGGCCGCTGGGCCGGCCCCGGCATCCTGCGCCGCTGGCCGCTGAAGCAGCAGCGCAGCGGCGTGGCGCGCGCCCGCCTGTTCTTCTACCGCTACGGCTTCGCCTCCGTGCTGATCGGCCGCTTCCTGGGGCCCATCCGCTCCACCATCCCGACGGTCGCCGGCGTGATGGGCATGGGACACAGCCGCTTCCAGCTGGCCAACGTCACCTCCGCCATCCTGTGGATGCCGTTGATGCTGGCGCCGGGCTACATCACGGCGCGCAGCCTGGGCACGGCGGACAATGCGCAACAGATTGCCATGATGATCGGCGCGGGACTCTCGGTGCTGCTAGGATGCGGGCTGTTGATAGCCATGCTGCGCAAGCGCCGGGTCCCGGCGCGCCAACGCCGCGGCAACTGAACCGGAGAGAGGGGCAATGGCCATAGACGGGGAACCCAGGAATGGTGATTTCGCGCGCTACATCGAGAACCTGACGCGCAGCGGCGGCGCAGCGCCGGGACAGGTTTCCGACAAACGCGCGGACGCCCGCCCGGCAGCTCCCCCGGCCCCGCCGCCCCCTGCCTCCCCGTCTGAAACACTGTCTGGCGCGCCCTGGGGCAAGCCGGCCCCGCCGCCCCTGCAATCGCGGCAAGCGCCCGCGGCTCCGGGCCAGACGGATGCCGCCGAGGTATCGATGGCCCGCCAAGCCACCCAGCGCAAGATCGGCGTCATTCTGACAGTGGGCGGCATCCTGGCCGGCTGGGCCGGGGCGCGCATCATCTTCGAAGCCCTGCGCGGCCCCGGCTTCGACCTGGACGAGGCCATGCCCGCCGTCTTCCTGTTCTTCTTCGCCATCATGCTGTTCAAGGCGGCCCGCAACGCGCGCAATCCGCGCGGCAAGACGCCGCTGCCCCCGCTCAAGCGCTCTTCCTACCGCAAGGACGGCGACGCCTGATTCCGCCATCACGGCGGCGCGGCGCCCGCGGGCAATGGTGCTAACATTTCCGCCGCTGTCGAAAGACCCATGAACCACGGAGTGAAAGTGAATAACGTAGTCGGATTGAACCAGGCCCAGGCGGCCACGATGCTGAAGCTGCAGGGCCACTTGAACAGCATGATCAATCCGGATTGGGTCAACGGCGGAGCCCGCTTCCTGCGCGCCGCCTTCGTCGAATCCGCCGAGGCGCTGGAACACTACGGCTGGAAGTGGTGGAAGAAGCAGACCATCGACCTGCCGCAGGTGCAAATGGAACTGGTGGACATCCTGCACTTCTACCTGTCGCACACCATCGTGCAATCCCGCGGCGACATCGGCGCCGCCGCCGGCGCGCTGGTCGCCGACCTGTCCGGCCCCGCCTCGGTCGCGCTGGACGGCAAGACCCATGCGCTGGACCAGTTGAACGTGCCCGAGCTGCTGGAACTGATCGGCGGCCTGGCCGTGTGCGGCCGCGCCAGCTTCAAGGTGCTGGAACAGACCATGACGTCCTGCGAGATGAGCTGGAACGACGCCTACACGCAATACGTGTCCAAGAACGTGCTGAACATCTTCCGCCAGCAGCACGGCTACAAGGAAGGCACCTACATCAAGATCTGGAACGGCGAGGAAGACAACGTCGTGCTGGCCCGCCTGCTGTCGCAGCTGGATCCCGCCCGCGAGGATTTCGCCGACCAGCTGCATCGCGAGCTGGAGCAGGCATACTCGCGCCTGTAAGCGCAGCTCTCAGCAGCCCGCAAGAAACGCCGCGCATGCGGCGTTTTTCATTTCGGGACGCCCCCTCCCGCGAGAGGCTCATGGAAGAGCGCCTGCGAGGCAGGCGCAAGGAACGGAGGTTCAAGACGGCGGCGGATTCCTATACTGCTCCTGTGATTGCTCGCAGGGAGAGTCAGACATGGACGCCGCGGCAAGCGGGAATGCGGCCGCCAAAGCCGCCAACTACGACTGGACGGACGTGGAGCGCACGCTGGACGCCCACGGCAATGCCGTACTGCCCGGACTGCTGGCGCCGCGGCAATGCCGCGAACTCGCCGCCCTTTACCCGGGCGACGAGCGCTTTCGTTCGCGTATCGTCATGGCTCGCCATGGATTCGGACGCGGCGAATACAAGTACTTCGCGTATCCCCTGCCGCCGCTGCTCGATCAACTGCGCCACGCGTTCTACGCCCGGCTGGCGCCGATAGCCAACCGCTGGAATCTGCGGCTGCGGTTGGACACGCGGTACCCGGACGAATTGGACGCATTCCTGCAGCGATGCCACCAGGCCGGCCAGACCCGGGCCACGCCTCTGATGCTTCAGTATGGCGAGGGCGATTACAACTGCCTGCACCAGGACCTGTATGGCGTACACGTGTTTCCGCTGCAGGTCGCCATCCTGCTGTCGGCGCCCGGCAAGGACTTCACCGGCGGCGAGTTCGTCATGACCGAGCTTGGAACCAAGAGCCAGCGCGCCGATGTCGTGGCGCTGAACCAGGGCGACGCGGTGGTGTTCACCGTCAATCAACGGCCCGCGGCTGGCCGGCGCGGCCCCCGCAAGGTCGCCATGCGGCATGGCGTCAGCCGCGTGCTCAGCGGCCAGCGCCACACCGTGGGTCTGATCTTCCATGACGCGAAATGACCACGCCACGGCCCCTGCTCGCAATGATCAACGGTCAAACGCGGCCTGCAGCGCGTCCTTGCCGCGCAGCCCCTGATGCAACAGCAGCATCAGCAACAGCCGGGCCTTCTGCGGGCTGAGATCGCCTGCCATCACCGCACCGGCGTCGAAAGTGGTTTTCCCTCCTCCGGGAAAGCCATAGACCGGCATTGTGCGTCCATTCGGCACGCGCGTCGAAATGACTACCGGCACGTCCTTGCCCAACGCGTACTTCACGGCCTCGAACATGGAAACGTTCATGTTGCCCATGCCCACTGCCTGGACCACGATGCCTTTCGCGCCCTGGTCCACCGCATAACGCAGCAAGCCGCCATCGGCGCCGCCGAACATCGGCAGGATCTCCACGCGCGGCATCTCGCCCTCGCCGATATCGATGTGCTGACGCCGCAGGGGCGTGCGCGAGAATTGCACGCGGTCCGACCAGACCTCCCCAAGAAAGCCGAAGTCACCTGATTTGAAGGTCTCGACGTCGGCGGTATGAGTCTTGGTCGCCGTACGCGCGGCGTTGATCTGATTGTTCATCGCAATCATCACGCCCTTGCCCTTGGCGTCCGGCGCGGTGGCGATCCGGATGGCGTTGAGCAGGTTGCGCGGACCGTCGAAATCCGGGGAAGACGCATTGCGTTGCGCGCCAATCAGAATCACCGGCTTGTCGGACTTCACCGTCAAATCGAGCCAGTACGCGGTCTCCTCCATCGTGTCGGTGCCGTGGGCGATCACCACCCCGGCCACCTCCGGCCGGGCCAGAGCCTCATCCACCGACTTGGTCAGACGCGTCCACCACTTGGGTTCGACATAGTTGGCCGACATGGCCGAGAAGTTGTTGACTTCGATGCGCGCGTACTTGGCCGCGTCCGGCACCGTCTGCATCAGGTCGTCACCGGAGATGGCCGGAACCACGCCCTTGGTGACCGGATCCACCTTCATCGCAATGGTTCCTCCCGTTGCAATGAACTGGACCACCGGCGGACTATCCGCTGCAGCGCCCGCGGACGTCGCGTACATTGCACACGTTGCAAAAAGCGAAAGAACTCGTAATTGCAGGCTCATGAGACGATTCCCGGATGGTGAACGGAAAGCCAATTCTAGTCCGCGGGACAACACGCCGTCGACGCAGTCCAGGAAACCCGAGCAACCCACCGGCCACGGATCAGTGCTCACCGATACGCGCGCCCAGGGTCGCTATTTGAGCGATGGGGTAGCTCTACTTTCCCCACCCAAGCAGCAAGAATCAGAGTTTCCCTTTCTTCTGCTTTTTCTATTCTTCCTCTCAGGCCATCGATGATGTTCGATGCCTCTTCCAAGACTACCGAGAGGAATTCAAAATGAGCAAAGAGGAACAGAACAAGGCTGTCGTCGGCCGTTGGTTCACGGAGTTCTGGGGCAAGAACCCCAATCTGGCGGTCATCGACGAAATCGCCGCACCGGACATGCTGCTCCAGTACTCGCTGCATGAACCCCGCCGCGGCCGCGACGACATCCGGGCTTTCATGACGGACTTTCGCCGGGCCTTTCCCGACCTCAATTTTTGGGGCACTGCGGACCTTATCGCCGAAGGAGACTACGTGGTCGGGCAATGGGAAGGAGGAGGCACGCATACCGGACCCGCACACGATGATTTCCTCATCGGCGGACTACCTGCCGCCACCGGCCGCCGGATGCGCTTCACCGGCACCACGGTGCTGAAAGTCATCGACGGAAAGATCGTCGAAGAGCGGGGTCTGGATGACGGCGTTGCAGCGCTGACTCAACTCGGCTTGATCAAGCCTGCCGCTCAGAACGGCGACGCCTGATTGTCACGGAACGAGGGCCGACGCTGCGGCCCTCGTTCATGCGAATCGACACATATCGCAAAGTAGCCAGGAGCCCCTGGAGGACGATAGCCGCCTGGTATCCATGGCGTCTGCCCAGCCGTTGAATCATGCGCGCAAGAATCGGAGTTCTTGCCATGAAATTTCGATTTATCGTGGAACCTGGGAACAGGCGCATGCAACGCAAACGTGAATGGTCGTGCCGCGCAGCCAAGAACCGAGGAGCAGAAACATCGTGAGTTCAATCGACACCGGGCTCGATCAGCTGGACTGGGCGGACATAGGATCGCAGCTCGACGCCGAGGGCTATGCCGTACTGCCGGGGCTGTTGGGCGTAGCCATGGCGAGAAGCCTGGCGCAACAGGCCGCGGCATCGACCGGCAGGCGGGTCACCTTGGAATCCAGCGGCCTGGGGAGCGGCGAATTGTTCTATTTCGGCCCCGGCATGCCAGCGCCGCTTGAGCAATGGCGCGCCGCGCTCTACCGCCGCCTGGTCGTCGTCGCCAATCGCTGGCAGGAGGTCATGGGCGCGGAACTCCGCTATCCGCCGGAGCTGCAGGATTTCCTGGAGAGCAACCGTATCGCAAGCCAGACGGGGCCGCTTTCCCATCTGAGCCGGCTGGGTGTGGAGGACCATATATCGCTGCACCAGCGCAACCAGGGCATACAAGTGTTCCCCTTGCAAATCGTCGCGGTTCTTTCCGAGCCAGGCGTTGATTTCCAAGGCGGCGAATTCGTCATGACCGAGCAGCGGCCGCGCATGCAGTCGCGCCCCTTGGTGGTACCGATCCGACTTGGCGATATCGCTGTCATCGCCACTGCGGAGCGTCCATTCAAAGGCGCCAAGGGCTATTACCGGGTCAACCTCAAGCATGCAGTCAGCCGCATACGCAAGGGCGAGCGCATTGGACTGGAACTGTCGTTCCACCATGCGCCATGATGAGAGAGGGATCCGTGCCCGCATCGGTCAGAACCTACACCCTGCTGGGACGGGATGGCAGGCCCTACACCAGCCCCGTTCCCGGCGCCTTCGGCGGGCATCGCGGCGGCAAGCGCTATGGCCGTCTTGATTGCCGCTCCGCATTGCAGGCGCTTGCCCGCGGCGGCTATGTAAAGCACCGTGTTTTCTTTGCCGACGAGGCCACGGCTGTCACCGCCGGCTATCGGCCGTGCGCGGTTTGCCTGCCTCGGGAGTACACCCTTTGGAAGCAGCGCCAGCCGGTTCGGAAGGTAGGCAGCAATCACAAGAGGGGTTGCCCGTGAGTTCACTCCAGTCCCACGCCGCGGACGCGGAAATTCCTATGCCACACGACCTGCCTGAAAGCCCGATCTCCGCTGCGGACTGGGATGCCGTCGAAGACGGTCTCGGACGCGACGGCTTTGCCGTGCTGCCTGCGTTGCTGACACCGGCCCATTGCGAAACACTGGCGGGCGGTTTCTTCGACGAGTCGCGCTTTCGCAGCCGCATCGTGATGGAACGCTACGCGTTCGGTCGGGGCGAGTACAAGTATTTCAGCTATCCGCTGCCTGATATGGTCGAACGCCTGCGGCAATCGCTCTATCCCCGCCTGGCGCCCATCGCCAACCGCTGGCATGCCGCGATGAAGATGAAGGAACGCTTTCCGCCGACCCATGGCGAGTTCCGGGAAATCTGCCATGCCGCCGGTCAGCAGCGGCCTACTCCGCTGCTGTTGCGGTATCAGGCGAACGACTATTGCTGCCTGCACCAGGACTTATATGGCGATCATGTGTTCCCGTTCCAGGCCATTTTCCTGCTGGACGAGCCGGGGCGCGACTTCGAGGGCGGCGAACTGATCTTGACCGAGAGCAATCCCAAGCAGCCCGGCCGGGCCGACGTGGTGCCTTTGCGGCAAGGCGATGCCGTGGTGCTTGCCGTCAACCATAAGCCGGTGCGCTCGGCGCGCGGCTATTACCGCGCGAATCTGCGGCACGGCGTCAGCCGGCTGCGCAAGGGAGAGCGGCACACGCTGGGCATCATCTTTCATGACGCCAGGTAAGGCGCCGCGCCATCGGGACCGCGCCGCCGCGCACCGCGGCCAGGCCGCCCGGCGCCAGCAGCTTCAGGCCGCGCGCGCAGCCTCGATGGCCGCGTCCCACACGGAAGGCGAGCCGATCTGCCGCCGCAACTGCTCGGTGAAGGCGCGGATGCGGGCGTTGGCGCGCGGCATGGCGCGCAGCAGATAGATGCCGCTTTCGGGCGGCGGGCTGGCGTCCTGCAAGGTCAGCTGCACCAGTCGGCCAGCGCCCAGGTCCGCGCCCGCGGACCAGTTGGGCATGAGCGCGATGCCCAGCCCTTCCAGCGCCGCGAACCGGCGGGCGTCGCAGTCGTCGCATTCCAGGACGAACCTGGCGTCCTGCGCCCACTGGCCATCGCCCAGCTCGCGCCAGCCGCGCACGCTGGTGCTGTGGCGCCGGTCGATCAGGCGATGGCGCGACAGGTCCGCCAGCGTGCGCGGCACGCCATGGCGTTCCAGGTATGAGGGCGCGGCGCAGATCAGGTAGCGGTGGCTGCCGATGCGCTGCCCGATCAGGCTGCTGTCGGGCTGCTGCCCCACCCGCACCACCACGTCCATGCGTTCGACCACCGGATCCACCACGCGCTCGGTCAGTTCCAGCTCCACCTGCAATTGCGGATGGCGTTCGCCCAGCTGCTGCAGCATGGGCACCACGTAGCGCCGCGCGAACGCCGGCAGGCAGCTGACCCGCAACAAGCCCTGCACGGTCTGCTCCAGCGAAATGACTTCGGAGCGCGCCTCGGTCATGTCGTGCAGGATCTTGACGGCGCGCTCGTACAGCACCTCGCCGGCCTCGGTGGGCATCAGGGCGCGGGTGGAGCGCACGAACAGCGGCACCTTGAGCTCGGACTCCAGCGCGCCGATCTGCCGCGCTACCGACGACGCCACCATGCCGCGGCGGCGGGCCACCTCGGAAAAGCTCTGCGCGCGGGCGACGTCGACGAAGATGGAGAGGCTCTCGGCGAATTTGACGGTTTTCATTTGTGCGTGTGGTGCAAAAGGCTTTGGCGCGCTGCGCCTGCTTTCCTGGGAGATTTGCCAATTACGATACCGTGCATGGCCGCATTTTGGCAATTTTGACAAAGATAGACGGCCCACTACAACGACGACAAGCCCAGGAGACCCGCATGCCCCCGATCACCGCCCCCCGCCGCTCGCCCCGCGCCCTGCTGGCCAGCGCCGCCCTTGCCGCAAGCGCCTGGGCCGCCGCCCTGCCCGCGCTGGCGCAGTCCTATCCCAGCAAACCGGTGACGGTGGTGGTGCCCTTTGCCGCGGGCGGCACCGTGGACCGGGTGGCGCGCCAGGTGCAGCAGGCGCTGCAGGACAAGCTGGGCCAGACCGTGGTCATCGACAACCGCGGCGGCGCCGGCGGCACCATAGGCACGGCGCTGGTGGCCAAGTCGGCGCCCGACGGCTACACGGTGGAAATGGTGTTCGATTCCTACGCCACCGAGCAGCACATCTACCCCAAGCTCTCGTATGACACGGCGCGCGACCTGACCGGCGTGTCCTACATGGTGCGCTCGCCCATGGTGCTGGCGGTGACGGCCAGCGGCCCGTACCAGACGCTGGCGGACTACATCGCGGCCGGCAAGAAGGGCAGCGTGTCCTACGCCTCGGTCGGCGCGGGCAGCTCCAACCACCTGGCGGCCGAAATGTTCCACCAGGCCGCGGGCACCAGCGGCATCCATACGCCCTACCGCGGCGGCGGCCCGGCCGTGTCGGACCTGATGGGCGGACACGTGGAATCCATCATCGCCAGCCTGCCGCTGGTGCTGCCCCACATCCAGAGCGGCAAGCTGCGCGCGCTGGCCGTGACCGCGCCCAAGCGCGTCGCCGCCCTGCCGGACGTGCCCGCCATCGCCGAAAGCTATCCGGGCTTCGAGATCTATTCCTGGGTGGGCATGGTGGCGCCGGCGCAGACGCCGGCGGCGACGCTGGACAAGCTGGCCGAAGCCACCATCGCGGCGCTGCGCGATCCGGCCGTGGCCGCTCGCATCACCGAATCCGGCTTCGAAGTGGTGGCCGGCGGCCGGGACGACATGAACCGGCTGGTGCAGGCCGAATCCCAGCGCTGGGGCCAGCTCATCAAGAGCCGCGGAATCGTTGCACAATGACCGGCATGCAGACGAAGAACGCCATGCATTCCTTCATCTACGCCAGCCGCGCCCAGCGCGTGGTCTTCGGGCCGGGCAGCCTGGCCGGCCTGGCGGCCGAACTCGATGCGCTGGGGCTGCGGCGCGCGCTGGTGCTTTGCACGCCGCCGCAGCGCGCGCAGGCCGAGCGGGTCGCGGCGCTGCTGGGCGCGCCGCGCGTGGCCGGGATCTTCGACCAGGCCGTGATGCACGTGCCGATCGAAATCGCGCGCCAGGCGCGCGAGGCGGCGCGCGAGCTGGGCGCCGATTGCGCGGTGGCCGTGGGCGGCGGCTCCACCATCGGCCTGGGCAAGGCCATCGCGCTGGACTCCGGGCTGCCGGTCATCGCCGTCCCCACCACGTACGCGGGCTCGGAGATGACGCCGATCTACGGCCTCACCGAGGCCGGCCTGAAGAAGACCGGCAAGGACGACCGGGTGCTGCCGCGCAGCGTGGTGTACGACCCTGAGCTGAGCCTGTCTTTGCCGGTATCGATGAGCGTGACCAGCGGCATCAACGCTATCGCCCATGCGGTAGAGGGTCTCTACGCGCAAGACGGCAATCCGATCATGGACCTGATGGCGCAGGAAGGCATACGCGCGCTGGCGCAGGCGCTGCCCGCCATCCACGCAGGCTCCCAAGGCGCGGACCTGCTGCAGGCGCGCAGCGACGCGCTCTACGGCGCCTGGCTGTGCGGCACGGTGCTGGGCAGCGTGGGCATGGCGCTGCATCACAAGCTGTGCCATACGCTGGGCGGCAGCTTCAACCTGCCGCACGCCGAAGTCCACACCGTGGTGCTGCCGCAAGCCCTGGCCTACAACGCCGCGGCCGCGCCGCAGGCCATGGCGCGCATCGCGGCGGCGCTGGGCGCGCCGGCTGCCGCGGCAGGCGTGTTCGACCTGGCCAGTGCGCTGGGCGCGCCCACCGCCTTGCGCGACATCGGCATGCGGCAGGAAGACCTGGACCGCGCCTGCGACATCGCCTTGCAGACGCCCTACCCCAATCCGCGCCCGCTGGAACCTGAGGCCTTGCGAGCGCTGCTGCAAAATGCCTATGACGGCAGGCGGCCACAATAAACGAGGTCTGGCAGGCCGCCGGCCTGCCGCTTGCGCCTAGCGTTGCCCGAAGCGGGTCTCGCCGAACAGCGCCTTCTGGTCCCGCGGTTGCGAGCGCCAGTACTGGCGCGGCGCGCTGACCTGGCCGCCCAGCTGCGCCGCGGCATGCCACGGCCAGCGCGGGTCGTACAGCATGCCGCGCGCCAGCGCGACCATGTCGGCCTGGCCGTTCTGAAGGATGTCTTCCGCCTGCTGCGCCTCGGTGATCAGGCCCACCGTGATGGTGGGCATGCCCACCTTGCGCTTGATCTCCTCGGCGAACGGCACCTGGTAGTTCGGGCCCACGGGTATCTTCTGCTGGGACGAGACGCCCCCGCTGGAAACGTCGATGAATTCACAGCCGCGTTCCTTCAAGGCTTGCGCCAGGACCAGCGTCTGTTGCAGATCCCAGCCGCCGTCGACCCAGTCGGTGGCCGATACGCGTACACCCAGCGTCACCGATGGCGGAATGACCTCGCGCAGCGCCTGGAAGACTTCGAGCGGAAAGCGCATGCGGTTTTCGAGCGAACCGCCATAGGCGTCGTCGCGCCGGTTGGACAGCGGCGACAGGAACTGATGCAGCAGGTAGCCGTGCGCGGCGTGCAGCTCGATCGCGTCAAAGCCCAGCCGCAGGGCGCGCCTGGCGCTGGCAACGAAGGCGTCGCGCACGCGCGCCAGGCCCGCCGCGTCCAGCGCGTGGGGCGGCGGTTCGGACGCGTTGTGCGCCACGGCCGAAGGCGCCCAGCCCTGCCAGCCGCCGGCCTCGGGCGGCACCAGCTGGCCGCCGTTCCAGGGCGCTTCGCTGGAAGCCTTGCGGCCCGCGTGGCCCAGCTGTATGCCCAGCTTGATGGGCGCATAGCGGCGGATGGCGGTGACGACGCGGCCGATGGCCGCCTCGGTTTCGTCGGACCACAGGCCCAGGTCTCCCGGGGTGATGCGGCCGTCGGGCTCCACGGCGGTGGCTTCCACGAACAGCAGCGCGGCGCCGGACAAGGCCAGGTGCCCCAGATGGATCATGTGCCAGTCGGTCGCCAGGCCATTTTCAGCCGAGTATTCGCACATGGGCGCGATGACGATGCGGTTGGCCAGCTCCAGCTGGCCGATGGACGTGGGACTGAAAAGCAGCGACATGCTGAAGCCTCCGGGGCGTTGGATGCGACAGCATAGCGCTATTGCCCTTCGATCACCGAGTCCAGGAACTGGCGCGTGCGCGCCTCCTTGGGCTGGCTGAACAGCACCGACGATTCGGCGTCCTCGACGATGTTGCCTTCGTCGAAGAACAAGGTGCGGTCCGAGCTGCGTTCGGCGAACTTCATCTGGTGGGTCACGATGATCATCGTCATGCTGCGCCGGGCCGACAGGTCGCGCAGGATCTGCAGGATGCCTCCGACCAGTTCCGGATCGAGCGCCGAAGTCACCTCGTCGAACAGCATGATGTGCGGGCACATGGCCAGCGCGCGCGCGATGCCCACGCGCTGCTTCTGCCCGCCCGACAACTGCGCCGGATAGACATCCAGCTTGTCGCCCAGGCCGACCATTTCCAGGTACTCCACGGCGCATTCGCGCGCCTGGGCGCGCGGCATGCCCCGCACATGCAGCGGCGCCTCCATGGCGTTGGCCAGCGCCGTCATGTGCGGGAACAGGTTGAAGTGCTGGAACACCATGCCGATCTTGCCGCGCACCTTGCGCAGATGCTCCGAATTGGGTCCGACCGGCCGGCCCTGAGCGTCGGTCCACATGGGCACGCCGTCGATCTCGATGCCGCCGCTGGTGGGCCGGTCCAGCGTCATCAGCACGCGCAGCAGGGTCGACTTGCCCGAACCCGAGGGGCCGATCACGGCCACGGTCTGGCCCGACGGGATCTCCAGGTTGATGCCGCGCAGCACCTCCAGTTCGCCGTACTGCTTGCGCAGGTTCTTGATGCTTATGCTGGCGCTCATCGCTTTCCTCCATATCGTTGCAGGCGGGCCTCCAGGCCGCGCACACCCCAGGCTGCCACCAGGCTCAAGGCCAGGAACAGCAGGCCCACCAGGGTCAGGGGCTCGGTGTAGCGGAAGGTGGCCGAGCCGATCATCTTGCTCTGCTGCAGCAGTTCCACCACGGTGATTGCCGACAGCAGCGGCGTGTCCTTGAACATGGCCACCAGGTAATTGCCCAGCGCCGGCACCACCGGCGGAATCGCCTGCGGCAGCACCACGCCCACCGCCGTGCGCCAGCGCGACATGTTCAGCGCGGTGGCGGCCTCCCATTGGCCGCGCGGCACCGCCTCGATGCCGGCGCGGTAGACCTCCGCGCAATAGGTCGCGTAGTGCAGGCCCAGCGCGGTGATGCCGGTGGCCAGCGGCGACAGGCGCACGCCGGTCAGCGGCAGCACATAGAACAGGAAGTACATCTGCACCAGCAGCGGCGTGCTGCGCACGAACTCGATCACAAAGGCCGTGGGCAGCGACACGATGCGCAGCCGCGACCGCCGCAGCAGGGCCAGCGCCAGGCCCAGCGTGACGGCCACCAGCATGCCCAGCACCGTGGCCTGGATCGTGATGAGCAGGGCGGAGCCCAGCGTGGGCAGGATTTCCAGGGCGAAAGACCAATCGAATACCGGCTTCATCGCACGCGCACCTTGCGTTCCAGCAGGCGCACGCCGCCCGTGATCAGCAGGGCCACGGCGAAGTACATCAGCAGCATCAGGCTGAAGATCTCAGTGGTGCGCAGGGTCTCGCTGCGCAGCAGCTGGCCGCGGAAGGTCAGGTCGGTGATGGTGATGAGGGACACCAGCGCGGTGTTCTTCAACAGCTCGATCAGCAGGTTGCCGGCCGGCGGCAGCATGGCCGGCACGGCCTGCGGCACCACGATGCGGCGCATGATCTGGCCGCGCGTCAGGTTCAGCGCGATGCCGGCTTCGCGCTGGCCCGGCGGCACCGCGCGGATCGCGCCGCGCACCACTTCCGCGCCATAGGCGCCGGCGTTCAGCGCCAGCACCACGATGCCCACCAGCATGGCCGGCAGCTGCACGCCGAACAGCGGCAGCACGAAGTAGAACCAGAACAGCTGCACCAGGGCCGAGGTGCCGCGGAACACCTCGACGTAGACCGCCGCGATCCAGCGCAGCGCGCGCAGGGACGACAGGCGTCCGATGCCCGCGGCCAGCGCCAGCGGAACGGCCAGCACCACCGCGCCGGCCATGATCTCCAGGGTCACCGCCAGCCCTTGCAGCAGCGGCGGCGCCAGCTCGGCGAAATGCTCGGATATCAACCGCATGCGCGCCCCTTACTGGCCGGCGCACAGCTTGGCGGCCGTGACTCCCTTGGGCAGTTCCTGCGCGGTGAAACCGAAAGGCGCCACGAGTTTCTGGTGTTCTTCCGTGCCGATGAACTTGGCCAGCTCGGCATTGAAAGCGTCGGCAAAGGCCTTGTCGTCGCTGCGGAAGGCGTAGGCGCCGTAGCCGCGCACGTCCTTGCCGTCGATGACCGGGTCCTTGAACGGATCGGCCTTCTCCAGGCCGCTGGCCGCGCTGGTCTTGCCCATCAGGTCGTTGACCGTGAGCGCCGTGGCCGCGTAGGCGTCGGCGCGCCCGGCCTGCACGCCGGACAGCGCACTGACCGCGTCGGGGAACACCACCACCTGGGCCGGCGGCACCTTGATCTTGGAGGCGTACTCCGCCTCGATCGCGCCCACCACCACGCCCAGCTTGGCGTCGGGATTCTTCATCATGTCTTCGTAGCTGTGCAGGTTCTTGGGATTGCCCTGCTTGACCAGGAAGGACTGGCCCACGCCGTAGGTGGGGTCCGAGAACGCCACCTGCTGGCAGCGTTCGGGCGTGACGTACATGCCCGCCGCGATGATGTCGAAGCGCTTGGCCTGCAGGCCCGGAATGAGCGAGCCGAACTCGGTCAGCACGCCCTCCACCTCATTGATGCCCATGCGCTTGAGCACCACCCGTGCGATCTCCACGGATTCGCCGGTGACCTTGCCCTGCTTGCTGTCCATGAACGCGAACGGCGCTTCGTTGGCGTAGCCGATGCGTATCTTGCCGGCGGCCTTGGCGGCGTCCAGAGTGGACGCCGCGGCGGGCGCGCCCGCGGCCGGCGCAGCCTTGTCGGATCCCGAGTCGGAACATGCGGCCAGCACCCCCAGGCTCAAGGCGGCCAGCACGCGTCTGGATCGGATCAGGCTCATGGCAGTTTCTCCTGTATTTATTTCGAGGTATATGGATTCACTAAAAATAATACGCTATTAAATGATTTCTACACGAATGATGTGTTCGAAAAAAAGCAGGCCGCAGCCTGCTTTTTGCGCCATCGCCCTATGAGGCGTCAGGACAAGTTACGAATCGCAGAGATATATGTCCCCACTTATTCCGCATAGGAAAAACGGCCGTTCCTGACGATGCCCATGACGCGGGCGCGCTCGTCGAAGCCCTGGTGATTGTCCTTGGTGATGTTGAGCACGCCGTTGGGCACGACCAGGTCGCGCGTGTTTTCCAGCGCGTCGCGCAAGGCCGCGCGGAATTCCGGGGTGCCGGGCTTGGCGCCCGTTTTCAGCGCCCGCGCCACCGCCGAGTCCAGCAGCATCCAGGCGCCGTAGGCGTCGCCCGCGAACTGGGTCAGCGTATTGGCGCCGTAGCGAGCTTCGTACTTGTCGGCAAAGGCCACCGCCACCTTCTTGACCGGATTGTCGTCGGGCAGCTCGCGCGCCACCACGCCGGGGCCGGTGGGGAACAAGGTGCCTTCCACATCCGCGCCGCCGACCTGCAGGAATTCCAGCGTGCCGATGCCATGTGTCTGGTAGATGGCACCGGTGTAGCCGCGTTCCAGCAGCGTCTTCTGCGGCAAGGCGGAAGGGGTTCCGGCGCCGGCGATCAGCACGGCGTCCGGCTTGGCCGCGATGACCTTCAGCACCTGCCCGACCACCGAGGCGTCGGTGCGCTGGAAGCGTTCCTGCGCCACGATCTTCAGGTCGGTCCCGGCAGCCGCCGTGAACTCCTTCCACCAGCTGTCGCCATAGGAGTCCGCGAAGCCGATGAAGGCCACGTTCTTCAGACCCTTCTTCTTCATGTCCGCGACCAGGGCGGTGGCCATCAATGAATCGTTCTGCGGCATCTTGAAGGCCCAGGCGCGCTTGGGGTCCGACAGCGGCTCGACGATGACGCTGGAAGCAGCCAGCGCGATCATGGGCGTGCCGGTCTCGGCCAATACGTCCAGGCCGGCCAGTGCGGCGGCCGTGGTGTTGGGGCCGACGATGGCGTCGACCTTGTCTTCCGAGGTCAGCTTGCGCATGTTCTTCACCGCGCGGCTGACGTCGGTGCCGTCGTCCAGCACCACGTAGCGCGCCGGCTCGCCGCCCAGCGTGGCCGGCCACAGGCGGATCGCGTTATTGGTCTGGATGCCGATGGCGGCGGCCGGACCGGTGGTGGACACGTCCACGCCGATAACGATTTCAGCCTGGACAGCCAAGGCGGGGACGGCCAGCGCGATGGCGCAGGCGTAGCGGACGAGTTTGAAAGACATGACAGCGGTTCTCGGCGGGATTTGAGCAGATACCCGTATTTTGCCTGATGGATGGGCGCCGCCTTACGACGCGGATCAAGCGGGCGGGCCTGCGGTTACATAGGCTTGCCGTTGCGCGCAGACGCTTTCCGCGCCTGGCGCATGCGCCGGCCGTATCATCGTCCATGCCATCCCAGGCAAAGCGCCCCGCCCCCAGCCGGCGGCCCGCGCCCTCCCACACCGGCCGCGCGCGCGACGGGCGCGGCCCTTTTACAGGAGTCACGCATGAAGAAAACCGCAAGCGCCCACTGGTCGGGCGATCTGAAGACCGGCAAGGGCACGATCTCCACGCAGAGCGGCGCGCTCAAGGAACAGGCCTACGGCTTTAACACCCGCTTCGGCGACACCCCCGGCACCAATCCCGAGGAATTGCTGGGCGCGGCGCACGCCGGCTGCTTCACCATGGCCCTGTCCAACATCCTGGCCGAAGCAGGCATGGTCGCGCAAAGCCTGGACACCAAGGCCGAGGTCACGCTGGACAAGGTGGACGACGGCTTTTCCATCACCGCCGTCCACCTGACCGTGGAAGCCGTCATCCCCGGCGCCAGCGCCCAGGCCTTCGAGGACGCCGCCCGCAAGGCGGAAAAGGGATGCCCCGTGTCCAAGGTGCTGAACGCCAAGATCTCCATGGACGCCAAGCTCAAGTCCTGATCCTCCCGCAGCCCATGGCCCGTCCGTCCAGGGCGGCGCCATTGGGCTTGCGCTGGGTTTCATTGGGCGGTCCTATCCCCGGCTTGCCCAAAATCAATTTGACGCTCCGGCCCCTCAAGAGGATGATGAGAATCATTCTCAGGAGCGAGCATGAGCCAATTCATCTACGCGATATCGGGCGGCAGGACCGCACTGGCGCAGGACGTCCAGGTATCGGCGGGCCTGCGCCGCATCGCCGGCCCCGGCATCCTGGTGGCCGTGGGCTACATCGATCCGGGCAACTGGGCCACCGACATCGCCGGCGGCAGCGGCTTCGGCTACGGGCTGCTGCTGGTCGTCGTTTGCTCGGCCCTGCTGGCGCTGGGCTTCCAGATCCTGGTGTCGCGCCTGGCGCTGGCCACCGGGCAGGACCTGGCCACGCTGACGGCCCGCCATCTTTCCCCGCGCCTGGCCAAGACGGCCTGGCTGGCCGGCGAGGCGGCGATCCTGGCCACCGCCCTGGCCGAACTCATCGGCGGCGCCATCGCGCTGCGCCTGCTCTTCGGGCTGCCGCTGATCGCGGGCGTGGCGGTGACCGGCGTCGGCACCTTCGCGGTGCTGGCGCTTACGCGCGGCAACGCCGACAAGCACGAGCGCTTCATCGCCCTGCTGCTGTCGGTGGTCGCCATGTCCTTCGTGTTCCTGCTGTTCAAGGCCAACCCGGCCTGGACGGAAGTGGCGCACGGCGTCACGCAGACCGGCCGGGCGCTACGCGATCCGCAGGGCTTCCTGATCGCGCTGGGCATCTTGGGCGCGACCCTGATGCCGCACAACCTGTACCTGCATTCGGGATCGCTGGCGCAGCGCGCGCAGCAGTTGCCGCCCACTGCCCGCGACCTGGCCATGCGCGTGGCGCGCAACGACACCGTCGTGTCGCTGGGCCTGGCCATGCTGATCAACGCCGCCATCATGATCGTCGCCGCCGCTTCGCTGTCGGGCTCGGGCATCATCGTGTCCAGCCTGGACGACGCGCATGCCGTGATCGGCCAGACCTTGGGCATCGGCGCGGCCATCGTGTTCGCGGTAGCGCTGTATGCGGCGGGGCAAAGCTCCACCATCACCGGCGTGCTGGCCGGGCGCATCCTGTCCCATGGATTTCAGGTCGGCAGCGGCTGGTCCGACCGCCGCCGCGCGCTGGCGACGCGGCTGGTCGCGGGCGCCGCGGCCGTCGGCCTGCTGGCGTTTACCGGCGGCCAGGATCCGGACAGCCTGCTGGTGCTGAGCCAGGTCATCCTGAGCCTGGCCCTGCCCTTTGCGCTGGGGCCGCTGGTGCTGCTGGCCTGCCGCAAGAGCCTGATGGGCAAGTACGTCCTGCGCGGCGCCTGGGCCTGGGCCGCGGTTGCGGCAACGGTCGGCATCCTGCTGCTGGACGGCTATCTGGTGGCGGACATGCTGGTCTGAGCCCCAGGGACCAGCAGGCATAAAAAAACGCCAGCGATGCTGGCGTTTTTCTCGTACCCGCTATCGGGCTCAGTGGTAGGCGGAGACCACGGGATGCTGGCGGCGGCCGGCGTCCATGTCGTGCAACACCTCGCCCACGGCGCCGCCGAAGGAGGCCAGGCGCACTTTCAGGCGCAGCCAGCGCGAACCGGAGGCGTGGCCGGAGAGGCTTTCCGCGATGATCGCGTCATGGATCAGGGTACGTTCCAGCTCATCCGACATGCGGGCATTCTTCAGCGCGTTATCGCTCATGGTTCTCTCCTTGAGAAAGCGATGTGGAACAACACGAGTCCATCTTAGACCTGTGCTTGCTGCGTCGCAATAAATTTCTCAAGCATTTTTTTGTGCGTTGCGCAATGGGTACAAACACCAAAAATGGTGCACATGTGCACTGCCGCCTGCACCTTTCTTGTGCCGCCCGCTCCCGCGCCCAGACACAACGCGCCGTGTCAGGGCTGCGCCAGATGCGCCTGGATCAGCTTGTCCGCCATCTGCGCGACCCGGCCGGCGGGCCCGCCTTCGCCGAAGAGCTGGCTGGAAACGAAGGCGCCTTCGAACAGCAGCAACAGCCCGTCGCCCAACGCCTCGGGATCCGCCGCCCCCATTTCCGCGGCCATCGCGGCGAGACGCCGGCGCAGTTCCGCCTTGTGTTCCACCGCCACGGCGCGGGCGGGATGCCCGGCTTCGGGATATTCCACCGCCGCATTGGTCAGGCCGCAGCCCCGGTATCCGTTCTGCACCGCGCGCGCGCCCAGCCCGGACAGGTAGTCCAGGACTTGGGCACGGGGGTCGCCCGGATGCGCCGCGCACGCGGCATCGAAACGCGCCCAGAATTCGGCGTCGTAGTCGCGCAGATAGGCCGCCGCCAGCTCATCCTTGGACGAAAAGTTGCGGTACAGGCTGGGTTTGGTCACGCCCGCCTCGCTGACGATGGCGTCCACGCCCACCGCCCGGATGCCGTCCCGGTAGAACATTTCGCGCGCGGTCTTGCGGATGCGCTCGGCCGCCAGCGGCGGCTTGGATGCGGGCCGATCGGCGCTCGAGGTTTTACTGGCCATGGATGGGCTCCTTTTCGGATGACGGATCGACTAAAAATCGCTTGACGATGTTACTGACCGGTACGTACTATTCGCAAACCCCAATACGTACCGGTCAGTAACATGAGTATAGCCCACCCTCCCGTCCCTTTCCGGCGCGCCGGCCAGAAGTACGCATTCGTCGTCGTCGCGGTGATTTTCCTGGCCCTGCTGGTGTCCGCCGGCTTGCGCTCCTCGCCCAGCGTGCTGCTGGTTCCTCTGGAGGAAACCTTTGGCTGGAGCCGCAGCACCATCTCGCTGGCCGCCGCGGTCGGCATCTTCCTGTATGGCATGGTCGGACCGTTCGCCGCCGCCGCGATGGAGCGCTTCGGCTTGCGGCGCGTGCTGATCGGGGCGCTGATCCTGATGGCCGCGTCCAGCGCCGCCAGCGCCTTCATGACTCAGTCCTGGCACCTGCTGCTGACCTGGGGCGTGTTCTCGGGCCTGGGGTCCGGCGCGGTCGCCGTGGTGCTGGGCGCCACCGTCGTCAACCGCTGGTTCACCAAGCACCGCGGCGTGATGATGGGCCTGTTGACCGCCAGTTCCGCCACCGGCACGCTGGTGTTCCTGCCGGTGCTGGCGGCGCTGGCCTCGTCGGGCGACTGGACCCGGGTGGTCTGGACCGTGGCGGCCGCGGCGGCGGCGCTGGTGCCCTTGGCCTGGTGGCTGGTGCCGGACCGCCCATCCAGCGTCGGGCTGGTCCCCTTTGGCAGCGATCCGCATGCGCCGCCCACGCCCGCCGCGCCGCGCACCGGCATGCTGGCGGCCACCTTCGGCGCGCTGGCGCGGGCCTCGCGCACCCGCACCTTCTGGTTCCTGTTCGCCACCTTCTTCGTTTGCGGCTTCACCACCAACGGCCTGGTCGGCACACACCTGATCGCGCTTTGCGGCGACCATGGCATGCCCGAGGTGCAGGCCGCGGGCCTCCTGGCGCTGATGGGCATCTTCGACCTGATCGGCACCACCGCGTCCGGCTGGCTCACCGACCGCTACGATCCCCGCAAGCTGCTGTTCGTCTACTACGGCCTGCGCGGCTTGTCGCTGATCTACCTGCCCTATTCCGACTTCTCGTTCTACAGCCTGTCGATCTTCGCCATCTTCTTCGGCCTGGACTGGATCGCCACGGTGCCGCCCACGCTGCGCCTGACGACCGAAGCCTTCGGCGAGCGCGACGCTGCCATCGTGTTCGGCTGGATCGTCGCCGGCCACCAGTTGGGCGCGGCCAGCGCCGCCTGGATGGCCGGCGCCGTGCGCGAAGCGCAGGGCAGCTACCTGATGGCTTTCGTCATCTCCGGCATGACGGGTCTCATCGCCGCCGTCATTGCGCTGATGATAGGCAGGAAGCGCGTGGTGGCGCAGCCGGCCTGAGCGGCTCGCTACTCGGACAGCCGGCGCTCCGGGCCCGCGCTGTCCGCCCGCACAACGGTCCTGCTCAGCCCTTGGGCGCGCGGCCGCGCAGGTTGTAGGTCTTCTTGCTGCCCACATGCTTGCGGATGAGCGACTCCGCAAGTTCGCCGTCGCGCCGCATCAGCGCCTGCACGAAGGCCTCGTGGTCGGCCACCGCCGCCGTCCACTCATCGATATCGAAATTCGACTTGTAGCGCAGCGCCTGCACCTGCAGGTTCAAGCGGTCGTAGGAATGCGTCAGCGCCGGGTTGTGGGCCGCCCGGTTGATGGCGATATGCGTGCCCATGCTGGCCGCGAAATACGCCCGGATATCGCGCTGCTCATACCCTTGCCGCATCTGCGCATGCAGTTGCGCGATCTGCGCCAGTTCCGCGTCCGTGGCGCGTTCGGCGGCGCTGCGCACCGCCAGTCCCTCCAGCACCGATAGCACATCGAAGATGTTCTCGACGTCGTTGGCCGACAGCTCGATCACCATCGCGCCGCGCTTGGGCTGCAAGGTCACCAGGCCGTCGGAAGCCAGCATGCGGTAGGCCTCGCGCAACGGCGTGCGTGAAATCTTCAGCTGGTCGCACAGGTCCCGTTCGTTCAGCCAGGTGCCCGGCTTGAAGGTGCCGTCGATGATGAGCTGCCTCAGTTTTTCCGCCACCACGGCCGGCAGCGTCGGGTGATGGATGGCCAAATCGGGGACGGACTGATCCATAACTTCAGGGTTAGCCATGAGTTGTTGCCACTCGCTAATTCGACTATTTTTGTATCTGGTATACCAAACACCAACGGCATACCAACCTGACCCCATCATAGATCAAGCAACACGCGGGCAGGCTTACAACCACCAAGGAGACCCATATGCACAAGCACGCTCGCGCCTGGGCCGGCGCCCTGGCGTTGACCGCCAGTCTGGCCGCCGCCAGCCCCGCCCTGGCGCAGGACGCATCCAAATGGCCGGAACGGCCGGTACGCCTGATCGTCGGTTTCGTGCCCGGCGGCGGCACCGACGTGTCGGCGCGCATCCTGTCCGCGCGCCTGTCAGCGCTGCTGGGCCAGCAGGTCGTGGTCGAGAACAAGCCTGGCGCCTCCGGCCTGATCGCGGCCGACTTCGTGGCCAAGGCCGATCCGGACGGCTACACCCTCTTGCTCGCCAACATGCAGTCCACCGTCGCCGCGCCCTATGTGGTGCAGTCCAGCGTCGACCCGATCAAGGATTTCACGCCGGTGCGCTACATCGGCTCGGTGCCCAACGTGCTGGTGGTCAATCCGGCCAAGCACAGTTACGCCAGCGTGCAGAACCTGGTGGACGACGCCCGCGCCAAGCCCAAGCAGCTGACCTACGCGTCTTCCGGCATGGGCAGCCCGCAGCACCTGAGCGCCGCGCGCTTCTCGCAGATCGCGGGCGTGAGCATGGAGCACGTGCCCTACAAGGGCAGCGGCCAGGCCATGACCGACCTATTGGGCGGCAGCGTGGACATGAACTTCGACACCCTGCCCGGCGCCATCAACCAGATCCAGGCCGGCAAGCTACGGCCGCTGGCGGTGACCAGCGCGGAGCGCAGCAAGCGCCTGCCCGACGTGCCCACCCTGGCCGAGTCCGGCATCAAGGGCGTGGACATCGTGCAGTGGTACGCGGTGCTGGCCCCGGCCAAGCTGCCCAAGCCGGTGCTGGACAAGCTCGACCAGGCGCTCAGCCAGACGCTGGCCGATCCCGAGATCAAGGCCAAGCTGGCCGACCAGGGCATGGAACTGGGCGGCGGCCCGGCCAACCCCGCGGCCTTCGCCAGCTACGTCCAGGACGAATGGAGCAAGTACGGCAAGCTCACCGCCAGCCTGGGCCTGACCAAGCAATAAGCCCGCAGCAACCCGGCGGGGGTGTTGTACCCCCGCCCACGCAAAGGAACACCATGAGCGCTACCACTTCCGACACCTCCCCCATCCTGCGCCAGCGCGACGGCGACATCGTGACCGTGGTGCTGAACCGCCCGGAAAAGCTCAACGCCTTCACCATAGACAGTTGGCGGCTGCTGGGCGACGCCTTCCTGGAGCTGGACGCCGACGACAGCGTGCGCTGCGTGCTGCTGCGCGGCGCGGGCGAAAAGGCTTTCTCGCCCGGCAACGACATCAGCGAATTCGAGACTGCCCGCAGCAACAAGCGCCAGGCCATCGAATACGGCGCCGTGATGCGCCGGACCATAGAGGCCATCGCCAACTGCCGCCATCCGGTAGTCGCGCAGATACACGGCATCTGCGTGGGCGGCGGGCTGGAGATCGCCAGCCTGGCCGACATCCGCATCTGCGGTGAGAGTTCGCGCTTCGGCGTGCCCATCAAGAACCTCGGGCTGGTGATGTCATATTCGGAACTGGCGCCGCTGGTACGCCTGGTGGGTCCGTCCGTCGCGCTGCAGGTGCTGCTGGAAGGCACCATCTTCGACGCGCACGAAGCGCTGCGGCTGGGCGTGGTCACGCGCGTGGCGCCCGACAGCCAGGTCGCCTCCGAAGCCCAGGCCGCCGCCCGCCGCATCGCCGACGGCGCGCCGCTGGTGGCGCGCTGGCACAAGAAGTTCATCCGCAATCTGGTGCAGGGCAAGGCCCTGACCGACGCCGACCGTGACGAAGCCTTCGACTGCTTCGACACCGAGGATTTCCGCACGGGCTACCAAGCCTTCCTGGCCAAGGCCAAGCCGCAATTCAACGCCCGCTGAACCCCATTGCAAGGAGGACTCATGCATAACGATACCCAGCGCGACACCCAGCGCCCCGCCGGCGCGCTTGCCGGCATGCGCGTGATCGAGCTGTCGCAGATCATGGCCGGCCCGACCTGCGGCATGATGCTGGCCGACATGGGCGCCGACGTCATCAAGGTCGAGAAGATCGACGGCGGCGACGATTCGCGCCAGTACCGCGACCCGCAGATCAACGGCATCTCGGCGCCCTACCTCATGCTCAACCGCAACAAGCGCGCCATTGCGCTGGACTTGAAGCACCCCGAGGGCAAGAAGGTGCTGCTGCGCATGATCCGCGACGCCGACGTGGTGACCGAGAACTTCCGCAAGGGCACAATGGAAAAGCTGGGCCTGGGCTACGAACGGCTGCGCCAGGAAAACCCCGGCCTGATCTATTGCGCGGTGTCGGGCTACGGCACCACCGGCCCCTATGCCGACAAGGGCGGCTTCGACCTGGTGGCGCAAGGCTTCTCCGGCCTGATGGCGATCACCGGCGAACCTGGCGGGCCGCCGCTGCGCACCGGCAATTCCGTCGCGGACATCAACGCCGGCCTGCTGGCAGCCTTCGGCGTGCTGGCGGCGTACCAGCACAAGCAGCGCACCGGCGAAGGCCAGATCGTCGAAACGTCATTGCTGGAAGCCAGCCTGCAGCAACTGTACTGGCATGCCGCCATCTATTTCGGCAGCGGCGTGTCGCCCGGCCCCACGGGTTCGGCGCACGTGTTGAGCGCGCCCTACCAGGCGTTTCCCACCGCCACCGACTGGATCATCATCGGCGGCGCCAACGAGAAGAACTGGCAGCGCATCGCGCACGCGCTGGGCAAGCCGGAGTGGGCGGACGATCCGCGCTACGCCCGCAACCGCGACCGCATGAATAACCGCGAGGAACTGGTGGCGGAGATGTCAACCATCCTGGAGACGCGCAGCGCGCAGGAATGGCTGGACGTTTTCGACGAGGCGGGCGTGCCCGCCGGGCCGGTGCATTCGATCGCGCAGGCGCTGTCGCATCCGCAGACGCTGGCACGCGGCATGGTGGTGGAACAGGATCACCCGGTGGCCGGCAAGGTGCGCACCGTAGGCATGCCCGTGAAGCTGTCGGCCACGCCCGCGCAATACCACCGCGCGGCGCCCAGGCTGGGCGAAGACACCATCACGATCCTGGGAGAGTTCGGCTATGGTCAGCAGGAAATCGACGCGCTGATCGAGGCCGGCGTGGTCACTGCCGTGGACCGTGAACGCGCACCGGCTTAGGGCATTGTTGGCTGAAGTGCTGAGGTTCGGGTTTGTGAGGCAGGGTTCTTGAGCCGCCAGCGTCCGGACTGCGGGATTCCGATGCTCGCCCCGGTGGGGCTGCGCTTCGGATCCCTCCGCCCAGCCACCGGCTCATGGCATCTGGCCATGAACGGGGTCCAGAACCAATGCATTGGGC
>JALDYL010000026.1:0-44650 GCA_032153965.1 Achromobacter sp.
GAGTCTCGCTGATCGAACGGCGTAATGCCGCAGCGCAGAGAGCGTTATGCAACGTAAACTCTCTGCGTGTGGTCGGGTGCGGACACGGCGGGCATGCCTGTAGTGCCCGAATTGACAAGGGTGCTTACCGACGGTTGCGGGCGCGCACGGCCTGACGCAGTTAAGGTTTCGAGGTCGCAAGGCATTCCCGATCCAGGAGACTGAGACCCCATGCATTCCACGCAACCCTACAAGACCGCCATTCCACGCCAGCCAGCGAGCCGCTCGCCAGTGGGCTGGCTGCAGGAGCGCGCGCAGTTCGTCAAGGCGCTGTTGTCCAATCCCGCCGCCATAGGCGCGGTGGCGCCGTCCGGCCCGGCGCTGGCGGCGGCCATTACCGCCTGCATTCCGCCCAGCGCCGGCAAAGTCCTGGAGTTGGGCTGTGGCACGGGCGTCTTTACCCGCGAGTTGCTGCGCCGGGGCGTGGATGCGGCCAGCCTGGTGCTGGTCGAGCAGGACTCGGCCATGAGTTCCAGCTTGCGCATGCAGTTCCCGGAAGCCGCTGTGCTGCAGGTGCCTGCGCAGGAACTCTGCCGCAAGATCCATCCGGAACTCGATGGGATCGGCGCCGCCATTTGCGGCTTGCCGCTGCGCAACATGAGTCCGGCGCATCATCAACAGTTGCTGGCCGCCGTGTTCGACGCGCTGCCCGCGGAGGGATCGATGGCGCTCTTCACCTATGGGGTACGGTGTCCTATCTCCACGAGCGTGCTCGAGGCCTGCGGCCTGCGGGCGCGCAAGGTCGGGTTTGTGCCGCTGAACCTGCCGCCGGCGTCGGTGTACAGCCTGGTCCGGCAGGCCTAGGCCAATCCGGCAGGCAGGGGGGACTGGCCATATCCAAATGGGCTAGGGCAGGGTATTGCAAATAACTAATTGACACCAAAAGATCGCTCAACCAACATCGCAGTCATAACTATTGGCGGCCTGGGACACGTGCGTGCGGGGTAAACAGCCACGTCGTAGCAGGCCGGCAGGGTTCTGGAACACCAACGATTCCCGACCCCAACGAGGAGACTGCAATGCGTTCATCCCTGATCGAGAGCGCGGCGCGACGGCGCCTGTTGGCTGGCGGCGCCAGCGCCTTGGCCGCAGCCGGCCTGGGACGCGCGGCCTTGGCCGCGGAGCAGAAAGCGGCGCCAGCCGCGGCTGCGCCGGCGGCCCCAGCCTCCGCCGCCAAGCCGCTGCCGGCCTATGCGGCCTGGAAGCAGCCCGACGCGATGATCGTGCACAGCGCCAACACCATAGAAACGCGGCGCGAGGCATTCGGCAGCGGAGTGGTCACGCCGCTGCGCCAACTCTATGTGCGCAACAACCTGCCGCCGCCCGACGAGTCCATCGTGGCCAACCGCGACGCGTGGGTCATCGAAATTGCCGGGGTGGCCAAGCCCATGTCGCTGAGCGTGGGGCAGCTCAAGGGCATGGGCCTGCAGACGCTGGCGATGGTGTTGCAGTGTTCGGGCAATGGCCGCGGCTATTTCCCGAACAAGCCCAGCGGCACCCCCTGGCAGGTTGGCGCGGCCGGCTGCGTGATCTGGAGCGGTTTGCCGGTCAGCGTCCTGGTCGAACATTGCGGCGGATTGAGCGCCGGCGCCGTCTACATGACCGGCACCGGCGGCGAGAAGCTGCCCGACGGGCTGGATCCGAACATGGTCATGGTCGAGCGCTCGGTGCCCAAGGAGGCGATGCGGGATGCGCTTCTGGCGTGGGAGCTTAACGGCGAACCGATACCGCTGGCCCATGGCGGTCCCCTGCGCCTGATCGTGCCGGGCTACACGGGCGTGAACAGCGTCAAGTACGTCAAGCGGCTGGCCTTCACCGAAAAGGAAAGCCCGGCCGCGATCCAGCAGACAGGCTACCGCCTGGCGCCGCCCGGGCAGAAGGGCGATCCCACACAGCCATCGGTGTGGGCCATGGGCGTGAAGTCCTGGATCAATACGCCCAATCCGGCCGCGTCCACTTTGAAGGCCGGGCGGGTGGTGGTGCAGGGGGTGGCGTTTGGCGGCGTCAACGGCATCAAGCAGGTCGAGGTTTCGACCGATGGCGGCAAGAACTGGCGGAAAGCGGAACTGGTCGGCCCGGACCTCGGGCGCTATGCCTGGCGCCAGTTCGCATTGCCGGTGGAGTTGGCGGCGGGCGAGCACCTGCTGGTCAGCCGGGCCACCGATACCGAGGGCCGGGTGCAGGACGAAGAACGTCCGCAGAATTCCGGCGGCTACATCAATAGCAGTTGGCGCGATCACGCCGTGGCGGTGGTGGTCCAGGCATGAGGGAAGCCGAGTCGACATTGCCTTGGAAGCGCGCGTTTTTCGCCGGATTGCTAGTCGCCAGCCTGCCGGCCGGCGCGCTGGCGACAGAGCCCGACATGGAGGCGGGCCGCGCCTTGTTCGTTGGCGCAACGCCAGCCTGTGCGATCTGCCATACCCTGAACGACGCGCAATCCAGCGGCGCCATCGGTCCCAAGCTTGACGAAATCAAGCCCGATGCGGCGCGCGTGGAGACGGCCATCCGCAATGGCATCGGCCAGATGCCGGCCTACACGACCTTGTCGGACAAGGAAATCGAGACGCTGGCGGCCTATGTGGCCAAGGCGACCGGCGCGCAGCCCTGAGCGGACATCGGGCGCCGCACACGCCATTACCTATGCGCGGTGGCGAGCGCTACGCGCGCGTCTGGTGCGGGCCAGCGTGGCCGCTGGCAATTCGCCGAACGCCGTCTTGTACTGCGCACTGAATCGTCCTAGGTGCAAGAATCCAAATTGAAGCGCGACATCGGTGACCGTGCCGCTTGTGCGCAGCAGCTGGTCTCGCGCCTGTTCCAGCCGGATCTGACGCAGCCGCTTCATCGGCGATTCGGCCCCCGCTTCGCGAAAGCCCGCTTGGAGGCTGCGAATGCTGACGCCGGTAGCCGAGGCGATGTCGGCGACTGATAGCGCTTGATCGCTGTGAGCCTTGATGTATTCCTCGGCTCGGGCGACCACGGCGCGAGGCAGCGGCTGCGGCGGGCGGCTCAGCGCCGCGCTGAAATTGTGGGGATGACCATGCAGGAGCAGCGAATTCAAGAACTGGCTCAGCGATTGGCGGGCCATGGGCGGCAGCGGCATGCCCGTCGCTGAACCGAGCAGTTGCAGCGCGTGTTGCCAGGCCGCCGAGAAATCGGCCGAAAACGGGACCAGCTCGAATCGCAATGAGCATTCCAAAGGGCGTCCGAGCAAATTGCTGCACAGCGCGCTGAGGGCCGCGGCGTCGGGGCGGAACGAAATCTGCTCGAAATTTTCTTCGAAATGAAACCGCGTCGAGACATTGGCGGATACGGGCAGGGTGAGTCCGCTGCGCCATGCGGCGCGGCTATCGGCCTGCGTGACCGACCCATTTCCGTTGACGCAGGTCATGATCAGGAACAGGTCCGGAAAGTCCGCGGCATCCACATCGACATCCGCGCCGTATGCCAGCTTAACCATGCCCGCGTCGTGTTCCAGCCCGCAGGATTCCAGCCGCATATCGATCCGCCTTGCGCGTCGGCCCAGGCTCAACCCATGCGCGGAGTAAACCGCACTGACTTGGGAGATGGCTTCTTCCATGTCTCTGGTTTGAACACGAGTCCCTTGCATGGCCATTCCCCTAATGGTGCTGTAAGACAGCGGCGCGGCAAGCCATCGTATTGCGCGGCGCCGAGCGCTTGGATAAGGGATATCCCCAGGGCGTGGCGTCTGCGCAATCTGGATAACCGTGCCCAAACTGGATAGCCCTTCAGCGGTCTCGCGTCCAACATGCGTGCAACGTGGCAGGTGAGCGCCACGACAAAAGCGACAGGAGACCATGATGACCGAGCCGAGCATGCTGAAGATCCGGGCCGCGGTGACGCGTGAGAAGGGGGCCCCATTTGCCATTGAAGACGCCTACTTGCGCCCGCCGAAGCAGGACGAGGTGAGAGTGCGCATCGTCGCGGCCGGCATATGCCATACGGACATGATCATCCGCGATCAATACTATCCCGTGCCGCTTCCCGCGGTGCTGGGGCATGAAGGGGCAGGGGTGGTGGAGTCGGTGGGGCCGTTGGTCCGCGACCTGAAGCCCGGCGATCGCGTCGTGCTGACCTATGGCAGCTGCGGTCGCTGCCTTTCCTGCGCGAAAGGTCTTAGCTCCTACTGCAAGGACTTTTTCTCCCTGAACTTTGGCGGCAGCGGCCGCGATGGAGAGCACGCGCTTTCTGACGCCAGGAACGCCGATCTCAATGATCACTTCTTTTCCCAATCCTCGTTCGCGACCTACTGCATCGCGCGCGAAAACAACGCGATCAAGGTTCCCGCGGACGCACCGCTGGAGCTGCTGGGGCCCTTGGGATGCGGTTTCCAGACTGGGGCGGGCGCCGTCATCAATACGCTGCGTGTTGCGCCAGGGGCGAGCTTTGTCTGCTTTGGCGCTGGGGCCGTCGGGCTGAGCGCGATCATGGCCGCCAAGGCCACGGGCGCCACCACGATCGTGGCCGTCGACGTGGTGGCGTCCCGGCTGCAGCTGGCGCTCGAGGTCGGAGCCACGCATGCCATCCATGGCAAACAACGTGACGCGGTGGAGGCAATCCGGGAGTTGACCGCTGGAGGGGCGGACTACGCCTTGGAGACTACCGGTATCCCGGCCGTCGCCACGCAGGCCATAGCGAGCCTGGGCGAGCTTGGCGCGGCGGGGATCGTGGGCGCTTCGCATTTGGGAACCCAGGTCGGATTTGACGTCAACGATCTCTTGATCAAGGGCAAGACCATACGCGGCATATGCGAGGGAGACAGCGTTCCCCGGAAATTCATCCCTGATCTCATCGCGCTGCACATGCAACAGCGCTTTCCGATCGACAAGCTGATCAGGTTCTACGAGTTTTCGCAGATCAATGAAGCCGCCGCCGATAGCGAATCCGGGAAGACGCTGAAGCCGGTCCTGCTCATGCCAGCCTGATAACTGCTTTGAAGACCTGGAGTATTGCGATGCATGAAGATATTGTCGAACGCTATCCCGCCTACATAGGCGAGCAGGCCCTCGCCACGGAACAGACGCTCCCCGCCTTGGAAGCCTCTACCGGCCGGTTGCTGGCCCGGATCTCGCGCTGCGGAGCCCGCGAAGTGGACCAGGCTGTCCAGGCGGCTGCCACGGCGCAAACGGCTTGGGGCAGGACCAGCTATGAACACCGGGCGCTGCTCCTGAACAGGCTGGCCGACGCGCTGGAGCAAGCGGCCCCCTGGCTGGCGCGATTGGATGCGCAGGACGTGGGGCGGCGAGTCGCCGAAACCGCCGTGGACTACCAGATCGCCGTGGCGCAGTACCGCTACTTTGCCGCCGCCATCGTCACGCATGAAGACTTCGGGCGGCCGATAGACGACGGCTATCTGCTGGCCAAGCGAACGCCATTGGGCGTGGTGGGCCAGATCATTCCCTGGAACGTACCCGCAATCATGGTCGCGCTGAAGGTTGCGCCCGCAGTGGCGGCCGGCAATGCCATCGTGCTCAAGCCCGACGAAAACGCAAGCCTGTCGACGCTGGAATTCGCGAAAATCGCGACGGGCATATTCCCGCCCGGCGTGATCAATGTGGTCACCGGCCTGGGCGAAGAGGCCGGCGCGGCGCTATGCGCGCATCCGCGGGTGGCGAAACTGGCATTCACCGGCAGCCCCGAAGTGGGGCGGCTGATCGGGCAGGCGGGCGCAAGCCGGCTGGTTCCGGTGTCGTTGGAACTGGGCGGCAAGAGCCCGAACATCGTGTATCCAGACATAGACGATATCGACGCGGTGGTGGACAACGCGCTGTTTGCCGCCCTCTATTGCAATGGGCAGTCATGCCTGGCCGGGACGCGCTTGTTCCTGCACGCCGACATCTACGGCGCCTTCATGGAAAAACTGGTGCAGGCCGCCCAGCGTCTGCGTATCGGCGACCCCCTGGACGAGAACGTGCACTTGAGTTGTCTGATCAACAAGCAGCAGGGCGAGCGGGTGCTTGACTACATTCGGATCGGCAAAGACGAGGGCGCCAAGCTGCTGGCCGGCGGGTCGCGGGTCAAGGTCGGCGGGCATGAGCACGGCTACTTCATCGAACCCACCATCCTGGAAGCGCGCAATGCCATGCGGGTCGCGCAGGATGAAATCTTCGGGCCGGTGCTTTCCGTGATCCGCTGGAGCGACGTCGACACGATGATCGCCGAAGCCAACGATGTCCCGTATGGCCTGGCTTCAGGCATCTACACCTCGAATCTCAAGCATGCGCTGGAAACGGCGGACCGGCTGCAAGCCGGAAACGTGTGGATCAACCGGTACTTCAATCTCAGCAGCGGTTCGCCGTTCGGAGGCATGAAGGAAAGCGGGATTGGCCGCGAGCATTGCCGGGAGACTTTGCATATGTACTCGCAGCTCAAGGCGATCACGCTGCAGAACGCGGTGCCGGCGGCGTGGTTCGCGAGGTGACCGGGGAGAATGCCGGAGGGTGGGGTTGCTCTCAGGACCTCGCGAGTAGCCGAAAATCCCGATTTGGTCGGCGGTCAATCGCGCACGCCCTGACCAAGCGCTTAGCATGTAGTCGATCAGCCGCTTCATGTCTGCCGGCCGCATGGCAAATGCCGACAGGTGGCCTTGACGGCTGAGGTCCTGGAAGTTGTCGCCCGGGTGATTGATTGCCGCAACCACGAATCCTGCGTCGGCCAGCGGCAGTTGCGTGCCGGACAACGGGCAGTTCTTGACGCCGACAATGATCAGCGGATCGAGCAAGATCCGACCTGCGGGTTCAGCGCAAGGGGACCATATGGCGCCACGCAATGCCGGGCCGTTCTGGTCAGCCGGAACTTCGATGAAGCTGAAGCTAGCGGCGTGCGTCAGGGTCGTATATAGGCAAGTAAGCTCTCCCTTGAGGTAGGCTGGAATCGTGTGCACCATGCCGTCCAGGTCGAGTTCGTGCGTAATACGCATAATGTTTATTATGTAAAGTAAAGGATTGGCTCCCAAGAAGGAAGCCGTCCCCTCATGGAGATCACACTTTCAGCTTGCTGAGGCAGTCAACCCGTCGTTGATGGCGCCCGCCCTCAAAAGGCGTATTCAGGAATGCGCCGACGCAGTCGCATGCCACCTCGAATCCCACGATTCTGCTGCCGAGCGCCAGCACGTTCGCGTCGTTGTGTTGCCGTCCCAGACGAGCCATGGTGGCATTGGCGCAGAGCGCGGCTCTGACGGCTGGGAATCGGTTGGCGGCCATTGAGATGCCTATGCCCGACCCGCAAATCACGATTCCTTGCCGGGCTGCTCCAGTGGTGATCGCCTCGCCCATGGCAAAGCCAAAATCGGGATAGTCCACCGAGTCTTCGCTATTCGTGCCCAGATCGAGCCAATCCACATCGTCAAACGCCCTCTTCAATTTTTCCTTCAGTCCGTATCCGGCGTGGTCGGATGCAATGGCAATTTGCATTGTTCTATCTCGCATGCGTGCTGATTCTTTTAGGGGGATGCAGTAATCGGATGGCGGAGAGTCCGGTCCGGGCGTCCGGACGGGATGGCACGTCTGGCGTCAGGCGCCTACGGCGATGATGACGCTCGATGCCTTGAAAACCGCGCTGGCTGGTTTGCCGACAGTCAAATTGAGTCGTTCCACGCTGGCGTTGGTGATGATGGACGCGATCTCGGCGCCGCCGCCGGCTTCCACGATGACTTCGCTATTGACCGCGCCTATCTCGATGGCCTTGACCACGCCTGCGATGCAATTGCGGGCGGACACTTGTGCGGCCGAGACATCGACCATGAGAAGGACCGATGACGCCTTGACCAGCGCCGTGGCTGTCTTGCCCTTGGAGAGTTCCAGGGAGAGCGAGCTGCTGTGGGTGATGATCGCTACGATCTCCAGGCCGCCGGTAGTACGCAGCACGACTTCGTCGTTGACTGAGCCTCGCGTGACGGTCGTAACTTCACCAGAAAACTGATTGCGCGCGCTGGTTTTCATGAGCGGGTTCCTTCAAGTGGTTGCCTTGTCTTGGCGGTCGGTTTGGCTGACGCAGCGATGGCGGCCAACGGTTCGGACATAGTACCTACTCAGGCGTTTGTGTCCAATGGACCATACCCATGCTTCATGAGGGCACACTCTCTGCCTTGCGTGCCAGCGGCAGGCCTGCCTCTCTCCAGGCCTCGATTCCGCCGACGAGAAACCGCGCGCCGACCCCGTTGGCCCTCAGGGCCAGCGCCAGACTCTGACTGACTTCATGTCCTTTGGCGCAGTAAACAATTACCGGCCGGGCTTCTTCGAACTCATGCCGCCACGCGGCGACGGCCAGGGCGGGATCCCGCCAGGCCGATCCGAGGATCTGTTCCTGCGCAAGCTCGAAGACCGGACGGCGGCGAACGTCCAGCATCACCGCCCTGCTCTCGTTGGCCGCGTCGCGGGGGTGGATTCCCATTCCCGCGCTGGCCGCGCCTATCGCGCAGGCATACGCCGAAGCGGCGACATCCCAGCGGATCTGCGCCATGAAGGCATCGACGTAGGCGGATGCCCTCGCGCCGAAGTCCATGTGGTACGCATGCTCATACATATCAAGCGCGAGCAACGTGGACGCCCCTGCCAGCAATTGGGTGTGATCGCCTGCCCAGTGATTGAGCAGTCTGGCCTCCCGCGCGGACCACGCCAGAATCGCCCAACCCGAGCCGCCGCCCATGGCCTGCGCCAGCGAGGTGAACTCGGCGAGCCAGTTTTCGAATGAACCGAAGTCGCGTTCCATCGCTACCGACAGTCCTCCGGCCGGGAGCGATCCATCGCCGCCCAGCGCGTCAAAATAGGCTTCATGGAGGAACACCGAGTTCGCCGCGAGCAACTCTTCTCGCTTTGCGCCGACCAGCGCAAATCCTGGCGTGTTCGCACGATCCCCGTTCTCCAGGGTCTGTCTGATGGCGTTCAGGCGCGACAGAGCGCCGAGATAGTTGTTTTGGTAGTGGCTGCGTATGAGATTGTTGCTGAGCCCGGCAATCTGGTCGGGTTCCACGGGTAGCGGTTTTGGCGTCAATTCCATGATGGTTCTCCCTTTCGACGCACCAGACGACCACTAGGCGATCAGCCTGCCTGGCGATGGATAGTTCCACGCGTGCGTTTCGCCGCGAACGTGACGACACCAGGCGTAGAGCGCGTCATAGATCACCAAGCCATGCTTGAGCATTTCCTGGTCGTCGGGAAAGTTCCGCGACAGGCCCAGCGATACGGCCAGGAGCCCGGCGCATTGCGGCGCAAGATCCAGCCTGTTGGTGTCGGCGCCGCGCACAATCACGGCCAGACTCCTCAGGCTGGGATCCTGCAGCGCATACTGGTCAAGGAATGTGTCGAAGCTGCATTTCTCCCCGACGTGCGTCAGCGTGACGCCCGGCACGTCGTAGGGGATGGCTCCGGTCGCGTCGGCCTCGCTCAGCACGCGGTCGGCCTCGACAAACAGGAACTCGGGGTCTTTATCGATGTGCCGGCTGATCAGCCACGGACAGGCGATACGGTCGATCTTTGGGCGTTCCCTTGTGATCCACTTCATGGCGCCACTTCATAGGGTGAGTTTCACGATAAGGCCAATGACGGCGCAGGCCACGATGACCTCGATGACACCGCGCTCGAATTTGAACAATGCGAAGGCGGCTCCCAGCGCGATCAGCGCCGAGCCCAGGTCGAACCGCCCTGCCAGGCCTGCCGGCCACAGGACGTGATAGCCAAAAAATACCGCCAGGTTGAGGATGACGCCGACCACCGCCGCGGTGATGGCGGTGAGCGGCGCGGTGAACTTCAGGTCTTCCTTGGTGGCTTCGACCAGCGGGCCTCCCGCCAAAATGAACAGGAACGACGGCAGGAAGGTGAACCAGGTGACGATCGTCGCTGCCAGCGCGCCGGCCAGGAACAGCGTTTCGGGGCCCAGCAGCGCTTTGGCGTATCCGCCTACAAAGCCGACGAAGGCAACCACCATGATGAGCGGTCCTGGCGTGGTTTCTCCCAGCGCCAGGCCATCTATCATCTGGGTTGGCGTCAGCCAGGCATAGGTATCCACGGCGCCCTGATAGATGTACGGGAGCACCGCGTAGGCGCCGCCGAAGGTAAGAAAAGCCGCTTTGGTGAAGAACCAGCCCATCTGCGTGTATGCGCCGTGCCAGCCATGAATTGCCGTCAGGATTGCCATCGGCGCAGCCCAAAGGAGCAGCCCCATCCCTATGATTGCGCCCAGGCGCGGCCAGCGGAATCGGGCGTGGGCCGGCGTGGGCGTGTCGTCGTCGATCAGCGCAGGGCCGTAGCTTTGGACGCCGGAACCGTGGCGCGCGCCAGTCCGGAAGTGCTGCGGCCATTGCTTGCCGCCAACGAAGCCGATCAATGCGGCCGCGGCCACGATCAGGGGAAAAGGCACATTCATGGCGAAGATCGCCACGAAGGCCGCGCCCGCGATGCTCCACAGCACGGGATTCTTGAGCGCGCGCGATCCGATGCGGTGCGCGGCGTGCAGCACGATTGCGGTCACTGCCGGCTTGATGCCGTAGAACAGCCCGGCGACCAGAGGGACGTCGCCGTAGGCGACATACACCCAGGACAAGCCGATCAGGATGAACAATGACGGCAGCACGAATAGCGCGCCCGCGACGATTCCGCCCCGTGTCCGGTGCAACAGCCAGCCGATGTAGGTGGCCAACTGTTGGGCTTCCGGGCCCGGTAGCAGCATGCAGTAGTTCAAGGCATGCAGGAAGCGGCGCTCGCTGATCCAGCGCCGGCGCTCCACCAGCTCGGCGTGCATGATGGCGATCTGGCCGGCGGGGCCACCGAAGCTGATGAATCCCAGTTTCAGCCAGAACCAGAACGCCAGGCGAAAACTGAGCTGCTGCGGCGGTTCCTCCGGCGCCGGAATCGATTCCAGCGACGACGCGCCATTGTCCGGCAAGGTGGATTTCATTTGCCGCCCTCTTTCGCAAAGCTGGCCGCCAAGCCGTCGAACACTCCGCTGGCCAGCGCCAGCAATTGGTCGTCGGCGGCGATCGTGTCGCGCAGGCCGGCCAGGATCTGCTCCACGCCCGCCGCTTCCGGCGGCTGCACGCCGCCCGCGTCCAGGTAGTGAACGATGGCCCCCAGGCGGTCCAAGGCGTGGTGTTGCAAGCCAAAGGCCGCCAGCAGCGTTTCGAAAGTCACTTTGGCGCCCACATGCGTGAACGCGGCGCCATCGAAGTCGAAACCCAAGGCGTCAGGGGGAAGATCCGCCGCGGATTGCAGCCAAAGAATGCGAGCCTCTGGATCGATGTATCGCCGGATCAGCCAGGCGCTGGCCAAACGATCCACCCAGGGACGCGCCCGGGTGGCCCAGCAGCGGCCTTGATAGTCCGCGATCGACCGGCGGGGAATGGCCGTTTCCGCCGCCGCGTGCGGCTCGTCAGGCGACAGCGCGCGGTTTGCGCCCTCTTCCAGTTCCCGCAATGCTGCGTCCGTTTGGCGCTGCGCCTCTCCGGCGAAAAAATCGATGTCCGATATCTGGGCGTACTTCTTGCGCAGTTTGCGGGTTTGCTTGAGCGTGTCCATGGCGTTGTCGGAGGTCAGCGAACTACGAAAACGCGCAATCTCCTGCAAAAGCTCGGCGTAGTCCGCCGAACGGTCAAAGAGCGCCTGGAACGCGCCTTCCTCGCCCGCGCTGGCGGCTGTTTGCAGCAGGTAGGCGCTCCCCCCGTTTTCCCGCACGTCCCGCGCAATGCCAGCCAGGGTGTCGTTGCCGTTCCCGGCGGGCAACAGATACACGCCGTCGCGCAACACGGCGGCGCCGCAGGACTTCAGGGCGCGCCAGGCACGCATGCGGGCGGTGGCGTTTTCAGTGGGCAGAGAGAGTACGAGCGTCAGCCAGTTCATGGGGTGAACTCACTATGATTAAGTAGAGAGTAGAACAAATAAGTAGAGATATCTACTTATTTTTGTTTGGCTAAACTACTTTTCCCACGGCCATTTGGTCATTGGACGGCTACCCTCATGTCGATCCGCTCAGCATCCCCGGCGCTGGCTGCAGCGCTACTGTTTGGTGCCAGCACACCGTTCGCCAAGACCTTGGTCGAAGGCGTCACGCCGCTGCTGCTGGCTGGGCTGCTCTACCTGGGCAGCGGCCTGGGCCTGGGCATCTTGCTGACGCTACGGCGTATTGGCCGTCTCGAAAGTCCGGAAGCCGGGCGTTCTTGGCACATTCCGCGGGCAGATCTGCCCTGGCTGGCGGGCGCGATTGCGGCAGGCGGCGTACTCGGCCCGGCGCTGCTGATGCTCGGGCTGACCCAGACGAGCGGCGCCTCGGCCTCGCTCTTGCTGAATATCGAAGGCGTGTTCACCGCCATCATCGCCTGGTGCGTGTTCAAGGAAAACGCCGACCGCCAGATCGTGCTGGGCATGATTGCGATCGTTCTCGGCGGCGTCCTGCTGTCCTGGGAGCCGGGCGGCGCCACTTTGTCATCCGGGGCCTTGCTTATCGTTGGGGCTTGCCTTTGCTGGGCCGTGGACAACAACCTGACGCGTAGGGTTGCCACCCATGACGCCATGTTGATCGCGGGGCTGAAAGGCTTGGTTGCGGGAGCGGTCAGTACCAGCCTGGCGCTGCTCGGCGGCGCCGAGCTGCCGCCGTTCGCCATGGTGGGCGCCAGTCTGATCGTGGGATTCCTTGGGTACGGCTTGAGCCTTACGCTGTTCGTTCTGGCGCTCCGGACGTTGGGAATCGCCAGGACGGGGGCCTACTTTTCGGTGGCGCCGCTGTTCGGAGTGGCGCTTTCCTTCATCTTGTGGCCCGAGAATCCAGGCCTCTTATTCTGGCCCGCCGCCGCCCTGATGGCGCTGGGCGTGTGGTTGCACCTGCGCGAACGGCATGCGCACGAGCATACCCATGAACCCATAGAACATAGCCACCGGCACGTGCACGACGAACACCACCAGCACGCGCATTCCTTTGCCTGGGACGGCGTCGAGCCGCATACGCATCCACACCGGCATGAAGCGCTGACGCACACGCATTCCCACTATCCGGATATTCATCACCGGCATCGTCACCGGCCAAGCCATTGAATCCGCGCGAGGAAGGCATAGGTTTTCGCCACCGCCCTCCTCGCCTGCGGGTCTTGGGCTTTCAATCGAGTGGCTGGAAATTGGTTTTCCGGATGAATGCCTTATAGCGCTCTGACGCAGCGGCCAGATCCTCGCCATACTGCTTGGCCGGCAGGAAGCCCGGACGGTATTCAAGGATCTGCAAGGCGTTGCGGACACTGGCGTCTCCCATCGCCTTCTGCACCGCCTCCTGCATTCGAAGAATGGCTTTATCCGGGGTTCCTTTCTTTGCGACAATGCCGATGGATTCCTCGAAAACGAGATCCGGGTAGCCCTGTTCGGCCAGCGTTGGCACGTCGGGTGAGAATGGCGACCGGGCGGCAGTGCTGACCGCCAGGACTTTGACTTTGCCGGCCTTTGCAAGCTCGACAAAATTGCTCGACAGATTGATCGCCAGGTCGACCTCACCCGCAAGCACCGCCTGAGTCAGTTGGGGGCCGCCCCGGTACAGGATGGGTTCCAATCCCAAATCTTCTGCTTTCGAGAGCAGATTGCCGACGAAGTCCGTCCCGCTACCCCGGCTTGGTACGCCGAAGGTGCCCCGCCTGCTCTGCTTGGCCCATGCCACGAATTCCTTGAGCGTCGAGAATGGCGAGTCGCTGCGCGTGACCACGGAGACGTGGTAGTCGCATATCTTGCAGACGGGATCGAAGTTGTTGGGATTGTAGGAGAGCTTTCTATAGACATGAGGAAATGACGCGAGCATGGCAGCCGGCGTAAGGCCGAAGGCTGAGCCATCGGAAGCCTGGTTTCCTAGCCAATCCAAGGCGATTCTGCCACCGGCGCCAGTCTTGTTTTGCACCACGATGGGCCGGTTGAGTTCGCGCTGCCCTGCCTCGGCCACTGCCCGTGCCACGAGGTCCGGGCCCCCGCCCGGTGGAAATCCGACAACCAAGGTAATGGGTCCGTTCGATTGCGCGTAGGCAGCGGGCGGGCCGGCCAGCACTGCGCCAACACCCGCAAGGCGGGCTGTGACGGCACTGGCTCCGACCTTCCTCAAGAAATCGCGTCTTGTAGACATCTATGTCTCCTCATAATTGGATAGTCAACTCGGGGACGAGACCCCCGTTTCAGGGCTCCACGACGTTGAATAGCGGATCGAACGAGTCCAGTCCCGCCAGGAGCGCCAGAACAGGCCCCGCATCGCCGGTGATTCGGACATCGCCGCTTTCAACGGCGCCTGCAAAGCCGATCTCTGCCTGCAGCGCCTGAAACAGCCCCGCACGCGTGGTCTGAAGCACTGCGTCGGCGGCTGCGCCATGGGATCCCGGGCGGTGGCTCAGCGCCCCGTTGCTCAACGTCACCTTGGTGCAGCTGCTCTCGTCGGTCATTTGCCAATCAAAACGAACGGTTTGACCCTGAACCGCCTCGCCCACCACACGAATGGCGATGAAATCGAAGAACAGCGGCATGGGCAGCTTGGACACCACGCCAGGACTGATGCGATTGCCGTCCTTTGCCCGCGGTCGCAGGCCTTCGCGAAGCTCGCGCGCACCGAGCAGATATGCGTTGCGCCAGGTGGCGGACTCCGCCTGATACCCCAGCTGCTCGAAGGCGTCGGCGCAGAGTTCGCGCGCTGCCTTGTTCGCGGGATCGGCGAACACCGCATGATTCATGATCTGGGCCACCCAGCGGAACTCTCCACGCTCAAAATCTTCGCGGGCGCGGGCAATGGCGCGCTCTGCCCCGCCGGCGTATTCAATGTATTTGGCCGCGGCCGGGCTCGGCGGCAATGGGTTCAGGTTGACGGGATTGCCGTCGTAGGGACCCATGTAGAAGGCATAGATCGCCTGCACGTTGTGCACCACCGCGCCGTAGTACCCCCGGGTATGCCATCGCTTGGACAGATCATTGGGCATCATGAGCTGTTCCGAGATTTCCCGAGGCGTCAGTCCATGGCTCATGAGCCGTAGCGTCTGATCATGGATGTAGCGGTACAGGTCGCGCTGTTCGCTCAGATACGTGATGACCTTTTGCTTGCCCCAGGTGGGCCAATGATGCTGCGCCAGGCACACGTCCGCCTGGCCGGCGTAAAGGTCCACGCTCTCGTCCAGATAGCTCGCCCATGCCAACGCGTCGCGCACCTTTGCGCCGCGCAGGGGGCAAAGGTTATGCATCGTGTGACACGCATTCTCGGCCATGTTGAGAGCGCGCATCTGCGGGAAGTAGAAATTCATCTCCGCCGGCGCTTCCGTGCCCGGTGTCATCTGGAATATCACCTCGACGCCGTCGATCACCATGCGCTCATTGGTATGCTTGATCAGGTGCGTCGGCGGGATCAGGCTGGATGTCCCGGTGCCCATGCCCTTGCCCAGCCCGCTGTCCACATGGGCTCGCGGCCCCGGCTCCAGGTAGGTGCCAAACTGGAATTCGGCGCGTCGGCGAGATGGGATGCCGGCGAGCAGCGATTCCGACATGACCTCTTCCATGAAGCCTTCGGGTGCAATGATCTGCACCCGTCCTGCCTCCACAACCTCCTCGCTGACCACGCCCTTCACGCCGCCGTAGTGGTCGCGATGACTGTGGCTATACATGACAGCCACTACTTTGCGCGGACCGAAGTGCTTGCGGTAAAGCTCCAGCGCGGCGCGCGCGGGCTCTTCGAAAGTCAACGGGTCGATGACGATGAGGCCGGTGTCGCCTTCGATGAACGTGATATTGGCGAGGTCAAAGCCGCGCACTTGATATATCCGGTCGCAGACCTTGAACAAGCCATGAATCTTGTTGAGCCGGGACATGCGCCACAAGCTCGGATTCACGGTATAGGGGATGTAGGCGTCGTCGAGAAAGGCGTATTCCTTCTGGCTCCAGACCACCCTGCCGCTGGCGTCGTGAACCGTTGCGTCTTTGATGGTGTCTATGAAGCCCCGGTTCGCATCGTCGAAGTCGCCGGCGTCCGAAAAATCAAGCGATGCGCGCAGGCTCTCTTGCGCGGTGACGGTGCGTGGGTGCGCGTCTTTCTGTCGGCTGTGTGTTGTTTTGTTGTTCATGGTCAGTCCACCAATTGCATGGGTCAGGCGTGTTCTTGGGTGTGGGTGAAATCAAGCACTGTCCGGCCGACGCCGCGGTGCTGGTCCAGGTCTTCGAGAATGCTGCTGATCTCGCCTGGGGCCTTGATGGTGATCGGGGGGGCTTGCAGCTTGCCGGCCTTGGCCAGCTCGACCACGCCATGCAGGTCGCTCAGCGTCCCGACAAACGAACCCACGATGGCGATCGAGCGCTGGGCGACGGGAGGCATGGGCAGCGCAATCTCGCCGCCATGCAGGCCGACCAGCACGTAGGTTCCGCCTTTGCGCAAGACGGAATAAGGCAGGTTGAATGTCGCAGGCATGCCGACGAAATCAATGGCGGCCGCCAGGCGCCCTTCGGTGGCCTGATGCAGCGCGTCGTGCGCGCCCGGGCGGTCGCTGCGCACCGTACGCGCTGCGCCCTGCGCCTTTGCCGCGTCCAGTTTGCCGTCGTCGATGTCGCACGCTACGACGTTGCGGAATCCCAAGCCCTTCAGCATGGAAATGGCAAGCAGCCCGAGACCGCCGCAGCCGATGACCGCGATCCAGTCTTCCGCCCGCATTTGCGGGATGGCCTTCGCAATGGCTGAGTAGCAAGTGACGCCGGAGCAGGCAAGCGTCGCGGCGAATGCATGGTCGATGCCGGAGACATCGACCAGGTACTTCGGATCCGGTACCAGCAGGTGCGTGGCGAATGCGCCTGGCATGGCGATACCCACGTTTCTGGGGGCGGCGCACAGCGTGGACAGGCCCTCATCGCAGGCCCAGCACTTGCCGCAGCCGATCCACGGGTAAACCACCCTTCTGTCTCCCACTGCCACGCCTTGGGCGTCGGGGCCCACGGCCTCGACCACGCCCAGCGGTTCGTGTCCAAGCGTCAGCGGCGGATTCAGGCCCCGGTCCTTGAGGTAGGCACGCTTGCCCTCCCCCAGATCGAAATAGCCGTGCCAGAGGTGCACGTCAGAGTGGCAGACGCCCGAATGCGTGATCCGTACCACGACCTCGGTGCCGGCGGGTTGAGGCGTTTCGCGCAGGCGCACCTGCAATGGCTTGCCGTGTTCTGTGACTTCGTAGCTCAGCATGCTGTCTCCAATCTGTTGCGTCGTACGGGCGGTGCCGCCAAGAAAATTCAGTTTAAGTCATGTGACTTAATAAAATCAATCATGTGACTTAAAAATGAAATGCGCCGTACAATCGGGCCAGACCCGACCTCGCGTTCCCGTCATGCCTACACCTGCAAAAGCAAGTTCTCCGACGACCAAGCGATCTTCCCGCATGCCTGTTTCGAAAGGCAAAGAGAGCGCCGCCGTCCTCATCGCCACGGCTCAACGTCTGTTCGCCGAGCGTGGCATCGACGCGGTTTCGTTCCGGGAGATCGCGAGAGAAGCGGGACAGAAGAACAATTCAGCCCTCACCTACCATTTCGGTTCCAAGGAAGCGCTGATCCAGGCCATCCTTGACGCAGGTATGCAGGAGGTCAACGTATTGCGCAATGACTACGTCGACCTGCTTTACAGCTCTGGGAGATATGCGGATTTGCGGGCCTTGGTCGAGGCGCTGGTGTGGCCGCTCGCGACCAAGCTGCTGACCGAGAAGAAAAATACGTACAACCGTTTTCTGGCTGCCGCGCAGTTGCACCCGGACATTGACCTTGGCGCAAGCTCCACCGAGGTGGACCGCGGTTTTCGCCGCGTCTATGAACTGCTCGAGGCAGCACTGCCCAACATTCCTGGACCGGTTTTACGGCAACGTTGGCTCGCGAACATCAGCTTCATGATGTTCGCCCTGGCCGACTATGAGCGCCTGAGCGTCAGGCGCGGCAAATCCGGGCAGTCATTCGACATCCATCGCGCTATCGAGAACCTTATCGACATGCTGGGGGGCGCGTTGGCGGCTCCTGTCTCTGAGGAAGTTGCGAGCCGCATTGCGGACTCGCTTCCCCCGTCTGGCAATCTGGTAGCCGCGCCCTAATAACGTGGGCAGCGGAAGTGGGATTTTCTCGCGGGGAAGCTGGCAGCCTCGCGCGGCTTGCTGCCGTTTGGGCTAGGCAAAGCTTCAACGCGGCCCCAACACCTCGGCCAATTGCGCACCCTGGGGCATGCCTCTGAATTTCTTGACCGAGCCGTCTTCCTCCCGGACCACGATGCCGGGCGTGCCTCGAAACCCGCTCGACAGCATCAGCATGTGGTTGTCTTCGAGGACCTGGAGCACGGCGTCGGGGACGCTGTCGGCAGGCTTGATGCCGCCCTGATCGAACTTGTGTTCGTTTTCGATCAGCGCGGCGGTTGGGTCGGAAGCTCCAAGGATAGCCGCCGCCTTTGCCGGGCTGTCTGCCCTGATCACACCCACGAGCAGATGGCGCAGCTGCACCTTCCCGGCGTCCACCCAGGGACGCGCTGCTTCCCAGAACTGGTGGCAATAGGGACAGTTTGCATCCGAGAAGGTGTAGATAATGCGGGGCGCGTCGGGTTTCCCGTCCTGCACCCAGGTCGCGGACTCCAGTTGGCTCCAAGTCTTTTCGCCCATCGGCTTTTCAACCAGGTCCCGCAGCTTCATCCGGTCGATGGGCTTGCCATTGGTGTCCAGGCGCGTGCCCACGATAGCGTTGCCATCGCGGGTGACATAGACCGCGATGGGGCGGTCTTCTGCCGTGCCCGCGAAAGCGCGCAGGCCGCCTTCCACATCGAACTCTCCCACGATGGTGAGGCCTTGTGCTTCCAGTGCCTGGATGGCCGGCGGTCGGGCGCCGGTCTGGGCCTGGCTGTAGCCAGCCGCCAGCACGAGCGGGATGGCTGCGATGGACGAAATACGCATACGCAATGCAAACATGGTGATTCCTTACTTGGGTGAATCTTGAATGCCGCCTTGGGGCAGATCGAAACGTCGCGACATCTTGTCCTTGAGACTGGCCATGGTGATCTCGCCCAGATGCGTATCCACCAAGCGTCCCTGCGCGTCAAAGAACAAGGTCGTGGGCAGGCCGCGCGAATTCACTGCCCGCATGGACGCGGATGCAGGGTCGAGCAAGACGTTGCTCAATGCCAGGTCTTCGCTCTGGATGAAGTCGCGCGCCTGTTGCGCGCCCTCCCCCTGATTGACCAGGACGATGCCTACGCCCGGAAACTCGGACTGCGCTTGTTCCAGGACGGGCATCTCACGGCGGCAAGGCGGGCACCAACTGGCCCAGAGGTTGACGACCAACGGTTTGCCTTCGTATGACCTCAGCGCGATGGGCTTCCCATCCAGCGTTGCCAACTGCAGGTCCGGCAGACGTGGCGGCTCGTACAGCAGCGGCAACACGGCGCCGCCTGCGAACCAGGCCACGACCCCGACCAGTACACCCACGTAAATGGGGCGGCGCGGCGCCGGCATGGTACGGGTTCGCCACCAAGCGAAGGCTAGCGTGGCCGGCACGCCAACCCACCAGTAATAGCCGCCATCACCGATTGCGATCAGCGACATGGGAGCCGCGAAGTAGTCTTCCCACCAGAAGGCTATGTATCCCAGGCGGGCCGCCACAACGCCCCAAAACACGGCGTCGAGCAGCACGGCGCCGGCAAGCCGATGGGAAGCGTCCGGCAAGCGTTTGGCCAGCGCTCGCGTTACCAGCCAGGAAAGCAGTACAGCCGCGAAGACGCCCATGCTTTGAATGGAGAAGGGACCGATGCCTATCATGGCGTTCCCGCCTTGTTCAGTCGCCCCAGGAAATCAGCGGCGCTGACCTCCCCCACCACGCGGAGGTCTCGGCGCTCCGTGCCGTCGGGTCCCACCAGGATAAGCGTGGGCGGCCCCATGACGCCCCAGCGCTTGAGCAGGGTCTGATCCGTTGCGTCGTTGCGCGTCACGTCCGGCCGCAGCACCTGCATGCGCGCCAGCCGCTGCGCCACAGCGGGGTCGCCGAACACATTGCGCTCGATCACGTGGCAACTGATGCACCAGTCGGCGTAGAAATCGATCAAGGTCCATTGGCCGCGCGCGGCCGCGTCCGCCAAGCGCCTGTCCACGTCCTCGACCGACTTGGCCTCAACGTAGGCCGGTTTGTTGGCGGTGGCTGGCACGGCGGCCGACGAGGCGGCGCGCAGATGCGCCAACGGCTGCGACAGTGAATCACCGCCCGACGCGGCGCCCACCAGCATGAGGACGGACCACAGGCCTGCAATGGCTCCCAGAGTGCGCAAGGCCCACATCAGACGCAGCCTATGCGCCACCGCTTGCGCCCAGGCCAGCAGGCCGATGGCGATGGACAGTATCCAAGCCCCCCAGAGCACCAGGCTTACGGTAGACGGCAGGAAGCGGTCGAGCATCATCACCGCCATTCCGACCATGACGTAGCCGAACGCGATACGCACGCGATCCATCCAGGCGCCCGGCTTGGGCAGCACGCGGGCGCCGAACACAGCAATCGCCAGCAGCGGCAGGCCCATGCCCAGGCCCAGGGCAAACAATGCCAAGCCGCCATACAGCGCGCTGCCTGTCTGGCTGATGTAGAGCAGCGCTCCCGCCAAGGGCGCGGTCATGCACGGCCCGACCAGCAATGCCGACAAGAAGCCCAGCGCCGCAGCGCCGACCGCGCTGCCGCCCGCGCGCCCCTGGTTGGCGGATCCGACGCGGTTCAACAAGGCGGACGGCAAGCGCAGTTCGAACATTCCGAACAAGGAACTGGCGAGAATCAAGAACAAGGCCGCGAACGCCCCCAGCAGCCAGGGGGATTGCAGGGTCGCCTGGAGATTGGCGCCAGCCAAGCCGGCTGCCACGCCCACGGCGGCATAGGTGGCGGCCATTGCCAGCACATAGGACAGGGACGTGACGAAAGCGCGCCGCGGTTTGGCCTGAGCCCCCACGACCATGCTGGAGATGATGGGAATCATCGGCAAGGTGCAAGGCGTGAAAGCCAGGAGCAGGCCGAAGCCGAAGAACAGCAATGTGCCTGCGATCGGCCCCAGCGTCGCCAGACGTTGGGCCGCCGCCTGGTCCTCGGCGACGTTGGCTGCGCCGCCGGCGCCGGCCTCCGGCTGACTGGCGGTGGCTGGAGGCACGGCAGCGCCGCTGGCTCCCGCCGCCGTCGCGGGCAAGTTCAAGGCCATGGTCTGCGGGGGGTAGCAGATGCCCCCTTCCGCACACCCTTGCCAATGCAGTGTCAACGGACCTGTGACGGAGGCTGGAAAACGCAGCCGCAGCGCATCTCCCAGATAGATTTCCGTATCGCCAAAGGACTCATCATTCTTGGGCGTGCCTGGTGGAAGATCCAGGCGGACTTCCTCGCCCTGCCCCGAAATCAGCTTCAACGAATGGCGATAGACATAGTAGTTCTCGGCAATGTGTGCTTGCGCCGCCAGTTCGGTCCCCTGCTGCTGCACCTGCGCCAGTTTGAATACGTCGACCGGATCCAGGAATTCAGCTTCCTCCTTCCAGGAAAACAGACCAGTGCTCGCCCCTGCACTGCCGATGGCCAGAACACACAGAAAGACAACGGCCAGTACTCGTCGTAATACAGACAACCTCATTCCTCCGGGCAATAGTCGGCCTCCCTCGCCCGCCTTATGTAACGGCGGGCGGGAGCTTATCCGGCCATGATGGAGGAGATCGATTAACCGAAACTAAAGAAGGGAAAGCAGGCGCGGAACGAACGGAAATCAAGGCGCCGGCGATTCTTGGCTGAAACGTTCTGGCCTAACATATAGGCCTTTGGTTGCAGCAGATTGGGATTCAAATGCGGGTATTGCTGGTAGAAGACGACGAACTGATCGGCAAAGGAATCGTGGCTGGCTTACGCGCGCATGGCATTACGGTGCACCACGTTTGCACGGCCGTTGACGCCGAAACCGCCCAAACGGAAAACTCCTTCAGTGCCTTGGTGCTCGACCTGGGGCTTCCGGACCGTGACGGAATGGAATTGCTCTCTGCCGTGCGAGCCATTGAACCGTGCTTGCCCGTGCTGATACTGTCCGCCCGGGATGCCATGGACCACAGGCTCGCGGGCCTGCACCAGGGCGCCGACGACTACATGACCAAGCCGTTTGATCTGCGCGAACTGGCAGCGCGATTGCATGCGCTGGTCAGGCGCACACAGGGGCGCGCAGCCCAGACCATTACGGCGGGGCCATTGCGCCTGGAACCCGAAAGCGGCCTTGCCTGGCTGGAAAACCAAGCCATCTCGCTATCGCGTCGCGAGGTGGATCTGTTGACGCACCTGGCCACGGCCAATGCGAGGTGGCTTCCTCCCGATGTGCTCAACGAACGCCTGTACGGGCTGGGCGAGGAAGTGAGCAGCAACGCGCTCAATGTCCATATCCACAACCTGCGCCGCAAGCTTGGCGCTGAAGTGATCGAAACTTCGCGTGGTTTGGGATACCGGCTGGGCTGGAGGCTCAGCGCATGAGTTTGCGTCTTCGTGCGGTCCTGATTGCAGGACTTTCTCTCATGGTGTTATGGGCGGCGGCGGCTGCCTGGATGATGCTGGGCGTGCGCGCCGACCTGGCCCGCACACTCGATGGTCGCCTGGCCATGTCGGCTCGCATGGTCTCGGGCTTGCTCGCCGGGTCTGTCATAGATCCCAACGCCAAGACTACGGATTTCACGCAAGCCGTCCGCGTCAATGGCAGCGAAGGAATCGCTTGCGAGATACGCGCACTTCGCGGTGAAGTCCTGGCGCGCACCAGCGGCAGTCCGGCGTCGGATTTCAATAGCCTGCCTGTCGGTTACAGCACGCGCATGATAGCGGGGCACGAATGGCGGATTTACGTGCTTCGCGATGACAGCTACCAAATAACGACAGCGGATCGCGTCGAGCAAAGGAACACGCTGATCAATGAGCTGCTGTTTGCGGCAGGCGTGCCCTTTCTGATAGCGCTTCTTGGCGGGCTGGCTGCTCTCTGGATCGGTATCGGGCATGGCCTTGCGCCGCTGCAAGCCCTGCGCATGCAGTTGCGGGCCAAGCAAACGGACGACACCACCCCTATCACTGTCGCAAAGCCGCCAACCGAGCTTCGTCCTGTGCTGGATGCCATGAACGGCTTGTTGGGACGCTTATCGCTGGCACTCTCCGGTCAGCGGGCGTTTACCGACGCCGCGGCGCACGAGTTGCGGACACCGCTGACCGTGATCGATACCCACCTGCAAGTGGCCAGATTGACCGAAGGCGAAGAAGCCGAATCGTCACTCTGCAGCGCCGAAGAAGGCGTGAGACGCCTGCGGGGCACACTCGAGCAGATGATGGTTCTGGCGCGTGCCGAAGCATCGACCAATCTGGAACACCAGAGTACGTCCATCCGGGAAGTCATCGCCAGCGCCATCGATGCCGCAACTGCCGAAGCACAGCTGCGTCTGGCGGTATCCGTCCACGGCACTGATGCTTGCTGCTCCATTCCACGCGAGATGCTGGAGGCTGCCATCCGCAACCTGGTGGACAACGCAATCCGCTACTCGCCCGAAGACATGCCTGTCGAAGTCCTTGCGCGCTTCGATTCTGCAACCCAACAATGCCGCATCGTCGTGGCGGACCGGGGACCGGGGCTCAGTGAGGATCAGGCCGCCAAGATTGGCCAACGCTTCTGGCGCGGGGACCAAGGCCGAAGCCGCAACGACGGCGCGGGCCTTGGCATCTCGATCGTGCATGCCATTGCCCAGCGGTTCGGGGGGACGCTGAATCTCAAGCCCCGAGAAGGCGGAGGTCTGGTCGCGGAGCTTGTGCTTCCGTGTTTCCCGCTGGTTCGGTGAGCTTTTAATGGCCCTTGGGCCGTCCAATCAAAAAAGCAGCAGAGTGGAGCCTCAGTCGCCACTTATGCTTTCCCAGGCACGCATCCGTAGGCGGCAATGGCGCAGCGCGCGCACGATGTGTTTTCCAACCATATCGCGCGAGATACCCAGTCGAGCCGCGATCTCCTGGTGCGACAGCCCTTCCACTTGGCGCAACAGGAATGCCTGGCGGCAATTGGCCGGCAGCTCGGCCAGCGCCCGGTCCAGGCGTGAAAGCTGCTGGCGCCGGTAGGCCCGGTCCTCCTGCCCCGCTGCCGGGCACGGCTGGGATTCGGCCTGTGCGTCCAACGGCAAGGTCGCCTGGGCGAGCTGCTGGCGGCGCAGGTCCAGCGATAGATTGATGGCGGCGCGGAACAGGAAGGCGCGAGGCTGTTCGATGGCGCCGCCGCCATCGCGGCCCAGCACTCGCGCATAGGTCTCCTGCGCGACGTCAGCGGCATCGTGCGAATTGCCCAGCTTGCGTGCCAGAAAACGCAGCAATTCCTTGTAGTACTGCTCCATCGACCCCTCCCCTCGTGCCGCCATGGTGGTGATGCCACGCCGTAGGATCCTGCATAATGCCGCCATGCCGCCAGATATCTTTCTGGCGATCGCCACGCCGCAAGTGTAACAAATCTCATTCTCTTTAACTGCAATGTCAGCAAGCCCTTCCCCAACGCCCCCTATGCAGGATGACGTCCTGACCGAACAGGCGGTGGAATGGTGCGTGCGTGTGAATGACGGCGCTTGTACCGAGCAGGATTTGATGGCCCTGCAGCATTGGCTGGACGCTGATCCGCGGCATGCGCGCGAATTCGAGGCCGTGCAACAGCTATGGTCGATCTCTCGCGACCTCCCTGCCCCGGGAGGATTGTCCGCCGCGCAACAGCCGGCCCGGCGAGTCCCTGCTGCTCGCCGCCTGCTGCGCCTGGCGGCTGCGGCCAGTGTGGCCAGTGTCGCCGTCTGGGCGCTGGGCTGGTCGTTCGCCTGGCTGCCCAGTTCATATCATCGCTATAGCAGCGCGCAGTTGGCGCAAACCGTCGAATTGAGCGACGGCACCGAAGTCGAGCTGAACGTGAACAGCTCGCTGGTCTATCGGAATTATCGCGACGCCCGCCGCGTTCGCCTGAATGACGGCGAAGCGTTCTTCCGCGTCGCCCATGACGCCGAGCACCCCTTCGTGGTCGAGGCCGGGCGCGGCACGATCACGGTCACAGGTACGGCATTCAATGTCTTCAAATCGGGCGAAACGGTCATCGTGACGCTGTTGGAAGGCAGTGTCGAGGTGCAGGCAGCCCCGGCAAGCGGGCCGGCCAAGGCGTTACGGCTGCAGCCGATGACCCAGGCCCGCTACAGCGAGCGCGGCGCCCCGTGGCTGCGGCCCGTCCAGGAGAGCGAGATAGCCGCCTGGCGCCACGGCAAGCTGGTGCTGAACGATACGACGCTGCGCGATGCGGTCATGCAGCTGAATCGCTACCTGCCTGCAAATGAGCAGTACACCTCCGTCGACCCGTCGATCGGCGGACTGCGTCTGGGCGGGACCTATGACACGCGTAATGCCGCGGAACTGGCGCGAGCCCTGCCCGGCATTCTTCCCGTGCGCACGCAGCGCGGCAGTGACGGCGGTCTCATGCTGGTGCCTGCCTCCCGCGCCCCGTAAATTACATTTATTTACGTTTTTCTGTTCCTAAAAGGACGCGCCCTAGCGTCTCAAGTATTGGTATTCATTTTCAGTCTCATTCAAATCCAATACTTGGTGCACCATCATGCGCGTCCGTTTTCTGGCTGTACGCCTTCCTGCGTTTTTTTCACGGCCCACTCGCTGGCAACGGCTCTTCGCGGCGGGCTTGCTTGCTGGCGCGAGCGTGACAAGTCAGGCCGCCCCGGTCGACATCGACATCCCAGCCCAGCCCCTGGCCCAGGCGCTGCATGCGCTGGGCCGGCAGGCCAACCTGCAAGTGCTCTATAGCCAGGATCTGGTGCAAGGCCAGCGCAGTTCCGGCATTTCCGGCCGCATGGAGCCAGCCCAAGCGCTGGAACAGTTGCTGCGCGGCCGGGATATCCGCTATTCGATCAGCAACAACACCATCACGTTGACGCGCGGCGCTTCGACTTCCACGCTTGCGCCCATCACGGTGGCGGCCCAACAGCCCGATTCGGATACTTTCGTGGCCACTTACAGTTCGGCAGGCACCAAGACGGACACGCCGCTGATCGAGGTGCCGCAGTCGATCTCGGTGGTGACCGCTGCACAAATACGCGAACAGAATCCCCAGACGCTGGGCGACGCCGTCCGGTACACGCCCGGCATCGTGGTCCAGGAAGGATTCAACCGGACCGATGATCCGTTCATCATCCGTGGCTTCGATGTGCGAACCAACCCGGGGGTGATGTTCCGCGACGGCCTGAAGCTGCCCCTGCCCCACTACAGCGCGGCCGCCGAGCCCTACGGCCTGGACCGGATCGAGATCGTCAAGGGGCCGGCCTCGGTGCTGTATGGCCAGGCGGCGCCGGGCGGCATCGTCAATACCGTGTCCAAGCGGCCAACGGAGACGCCACTGCACGAGATCCAGGTCAGCGGCGGCTCATACAACAATAAGCAGCTGGCGGGCGATTTCGGCGGCCCGCTGGACACGAACGGCAAGCTGTCCTATCGCTTGACGGGACTGGTCCGCGACAGCGACACCATGATCGACCATATCCCGGATGATCGCTATTTCTTCGCGCCCGCCCTGACATGGCGGATCAAACCGGACACCACGCTGACCGTGCTGGCTAGCTATATGAAGAACAAGACGATCAATAACGCGGGCTATCCGCTGGAGGGCACGGTCAAGTACAACCCCAATGGCCGCATCCCGACGGACCGGTTCACCGGCGAACCGGACTGGAGCAAATGGGACCAGGAAGTTGAAACGCTGGGTTATCAATTCGCGCACCGCTTCAATGAAACGTGGCAGTTCAAGCAAAACCTGACCTATGCGCAATCGCGCAACCGCGTGAATCACGCCTATTGGTGGTCGTGGGTGCCGGGCAGCAACTTCAGTACCGCGGAACGCGGCGCCTACCGGCGGGACGACGATGCCCATGGCACCAGCGTCGACAACCAGTTCAATGCAACCTGGACTTCGGGACGCTTCAAGCACGATGTGCTGTTCGGCCTGGACTATACGCAGACCTCGCTGACTCGCGAGCAATACGCCGGATACAACAACCTGGCGCCGATCGATTTCTTCAACCCGCGCTATGGCTCGCCGGTCGCGATTCCCGCCGCTCCGAATCTGCATACGGTCGAGACGCGGGCGCAGACCGGGATCTATGTCCAGGATCAGATCAAATTCGACGAAAAGTTTGTCATGGTGCTTAGCGGCCGCTACGACGATGCCAGCGGCAAGACCCTGAACAAGCTCAATAACACCGTCACGCGCACGTCGGACAATGCGTTCACCTGGCGCGCAGGCCTGTTGTACCTGGCGGATAACGGCTTGTCGCCTTACATCAGCTACTCGACCTCGTTCCAGCCGCAGACCGGTACCACTTCACCCGCCCGGGGCACGACGCCGTTCGATCCCACGGAGGGCAAACAATGGGAAGTCGGGCTGAAGTACCAGCCCGCAGGCTCGAACTCGTTCCTGACTGCGTCGTTGTTCCAGCTGACGCGGACGAACGTTCCCACCAGCGACCTGGATAATCCGATCTATAACGTGCAGACGGGCGAAGTCCGCTCCCGCGGCGTGGAATTGTCCGCGACCGCGGAAGTCGTCAAAGGCTGGAACGTGGTCGCGGCCTACACGTATACAGACGCCGAGGTGACCAAGAGCAATACGTCCACCAAGGGCGACACACCGGAGGCCGTGCCGCGCAACATGGCGTCGCTGTGGTCGGACTACACGGTCCAGGAAGGCATGCTGGGCGGGCTGAACGTGGGCGCCGGCGTGCGCTACATGGGCTCCACCTTCAATACCGGCAATACCGCCAAGGTGGGCGATTACACGGTGGTCGACGCGGCATTGCGCTACGACCTGGGCGCAAGGAATCCCGCCTTCAAGGGATTGAGCATCGACTTGACGGTCCGCAACCTCTTCGACAAGGAATACGTGGCGTCTTGCACCTATGCCTGCTTCTATGGCGAACGCCGCACGGTGCTGGGTCGAATGACGTACAGGTGGTAGCAAGCGCGCTTTTCCGATTGGGCGATATCGGCCTCAGGGGTAGACCTGAGGCCGTTCGTGTCGCCGTTGCGGACATGGGGCAGCGTGGGATCTCGTCGTGAATACTTGCTTCGATCGCCGTGCGGTCGGTAAGATAATTCAACGATTGCTGTACTATTGAACTATGAATGAAGATCAAGCTGTCTCCGCCCTCAATGCGCTGGCCCATGCCCAGCGCCTGCGAGTGTTTCGAGCACTCGTGGTCGCGGGCCACGCGGGCCTTACGCCCAGCCTGATGGCTGATCAGCTTGGCGTGGCCCGCAATGCCCTGTCCTTTCACTTGAAGGAGCTTGCGCATGCCGGGCTGGTCAGCATCGAACAGCAAGGCCGCAACCTGATCTATCGAGCCGACTTCTCCCAGATGAATGGATTGCTCGGCTACCTGACCGAACACTGCTGCGAGGGGGCCCCCTGCGAGGCGTCCGACCGAGGCGCCTGCTCGCCTTGCTGATCTGGAGTTCTTCATGAAGCGACGCTTTCATGTCGATTTTCGAATCGATCAACTGATCAGGAATATCGCGCGGACCGCCAACCAGAGCAAAGGCTGGTACGACGCCGGCATCCTGCGGAACTGATACGTGCAGAGCGCTCCCGTAAGCGTCGTCGGATCGCTGGGCACGGCCCAGACGCTGGCCTGGGCGTCTTCCTATTACCTGCCGGCGATGCTGGCGGATCCGATGGCGCACGACCTGGGGGTGTCGGCGCCGGCGGTGTATGCGGCCTTTTCCGCTGCGATGGTGGCCTCGGCCGTGGTCGGCCCGTGGGCGGGGCAAGCGATCGACCGTCATGGCGGGCGCATCGTCCTGGTCGGCACGAGCCTGCTGTTTGCGCTGGGGCTAGGCTTGCTGGGCGCCGCCCAAGGCCTCTGGACCATGGTTGTGGCCTGGCTGGTCATAGGCGTGGCGATGGGGGCCGGGCTTTACGAGGCAGCCTTCTCCAGCCTGGTGCGCCTGTACGGTCGTCATGCCCGCGGCGCCATCACGGGGATCACGCTGATTGCCGGTTTCGCGAGCACGGTGGGATGGCCGCTTTCGGCCTGGATGGAAGCTCACTTCGGTTGGCGCGGTGCGTGCCTGGGCTGGGCGGGCCTGCATCTGCTGGTCGGCTTGCCGCTGAACGCATGGTTCCCGAAGGCGCCCGCTGCGGCAAGAACAGAAGAGCAGGACTCCCCGCACCGTGCGCAGGAGGGCTCCTCCCCTGCTTCCGGGCCGCGGCAGCAGGGCGCTGCCACTGCCCTCCTCGCCTTCGTGTTTGCGGCGACGTGGTTCATCAGCACGGCGATGGCCACGCATTTGCCGCGCATGCTGGAAGCCACGGGCGCCACGCTTGCCGCAGCGGTGGCCGTGGGTGCGCTTATCGGTCCCGCGCAGGTGGCGGGCCGACTGCTGGAGTTCGGTTTGCTGCGGCGAGTCCATCCTTTGCTGTCGGCGCGGCTGGCCGCCCTGGCGCATCCGGCAGGCGTTGCCGTGCTGCTGGGCGGCGGCCCGGTGATGGCGCCGGTGTTCGCCATCCTGCATGGGGCGGGCAACGGCATCCTGACCATCGCCAAGGGTACCTTGCCGCTGGCGTTGTTCGGCCCTCAAGGCTATGGCGCGCGCCAAGGCTGGCTGATGATGCCGGCGCGGGTCGCGCAGGCGCTTGCGCCATTTCTTTTCGGGCTGGCGCTGGACCGCTGGGGGGCGAATGCGTTGTGGTTGTCCGGAGGCATAGGCATGGGGGCCTTTGCCGCGTTACTGCTGCTGCGCGCGCGGCCTTCGGTCCATTGAAGTTTCAGTGTTGTATGCATAGAGGTGTTGCATGAGGTTGATCCAGAAAACCGTCGGAGCCTGCATTGGCGCGGAGGGTGATCGTGTCTGAGGCCCAGGTCGATTTGCCCAATATCGATCCATCGTTGTTCCATCCGCCCAGCGCGTCCGGGCTGTTTCCTGCCGCCCGGGCCGCTCACGCGCCGCGCTTCTTGTTGCTGTACGGGTCGTTGCGCGAACGTTCCTATAGCCGCCTGGTGGCCGAGGAAGCGGCGCGCCTGTTGCAGGCGCTGGGCGGTGAGACCCGGCTGTTCAACCCCTCGGGGCTGCCGCTGGTCGATGACGCCAGCGAAGACCACCCCAAAGTGCGCGAGCTGCATGAGCTGGTCCAATGGGCTGAAGGCATGGTCTGGAGTTCGCCCGAGCGTCACGGCGCGATGACGGGGTTGATGAAGACGCAGGTCGACTGGATCCCGCTGTCGGTGGGCGCGCTGCGCCCGACCCAGGGCAAGACGCTGGCGGTGATGCAGGTGTCGGGCGGATCGCAGTCCTTCAACGCCGTGAACCAGATGCGGGTGCTGGGTCGGTGGATGCGCATGTTGACCATTCCGAATCAGTCGTCGGTGGCCAAGGCTTACCAGGAATTCGACGAGGCGGGACGCATGAAGCCGTCGCCCTACTACGACCGTGTCGTCGACGTCGTTGAGGAACTGATGAAGTTCACCCTGCTTACGCGGGACGCCTCGCCCTACCTGGTGGACCGCTACAGCGAGCGCAAGGAAGCGGCCGCCGATCTGTCGCGCCGGATGAAGCAGACGTCCATCTAGGTAGACTCATCTCGGGGCGCGGGCCTGGATTTTCAACTGGGCTTTCCATGCGCGCCTGCGCCACCACAACCAGATGCCGCTGATGCCCAGCACGCCCAGGCCCAGGCCGAGCAAGGCCACGATGGCTTCGCCGGCCACCCCGCCCAACTCTCCCGTGTGCAGCGGATAAAGCACCGAGTTGATCCGGGCGCCCGGATCCAGCTGGTTCCAGCGCTGCGCCGCCAGCACTGTGCCGTCGCGCGGGTCGAGCCAGACGGTGGATCTGCCATTGGGATGCGGATCGTCGGGCACGCGCATGCGTATGGCCAAAGGCCGGTCGCTGCGCGGCGTGTATAGCAAGTAACCGATCGTGCCGTCCGGAAATTGCGCCTGCGCGGCTGCGGCCAGCTCGTCCAGCGAGCGTGGCGAGATCGGGCCTGCGGGCTGCGCCGGCAGTTTGGGCGCCACGACCGGGGCCTGGCCGCTGGCCAGCGTGATCCAGCCGCCTATGGGCCGCCATGCCAGGTAGGCCCCGCTGGCCATGCACACCGCCAGCAGCAGCGCCAGGATCACGCCGCCGTTGCGGTGCACGTCGAACAAGGCGCGCAGCGCGCCCTTGTTGAACGCCATGCGCAAGGATGGCGGCCATTTGCGCGGCCACCATACGATCAGGCCCGACACCGCCAGGACCAGATAGGCCAGCGCGGCCCAGGCCAGTACGCCTTTGCCGGTCCGGTCCAGCATCAAGGCGCTGTGCAGCTTGTAGACCAGGGCTACGATGCCTTCGTCCTCTCCCCTTCTGCCCTGCTCCCGGCCGCTGCCCGGATCGAGATAGACCGTGCCGTCCCAGGCGCCCGGCGCCCTCACCCTGACCTGCATGGTTTCGCCGGGCTCGCGCGGCGGGCGGAACGTGAAGGAGGCCTGCGGGCCGAACGCCGCGACCAGATTGCGGCGTATGGACTCGAACGAGGCCAGCTGGCCGACGCCGTCGTTGCCGGCGACGAAAAGTGTCGGATGCAGCAGCTTGTCCAGGGGGCGGGCGGCCACGAGGAAGGCGCCAGTCAGGCCGGACAGGATCAGGATCCCGCCCAGGCCCAGCGCCACCCAGCGGTGGCAGAGCAGCCAGATGCGCCGGGGCATCAGTAGGCCAGGCGCGCCTGCACGTAGACCATACGCGGCGCGCCGACCATGCGGCCGCCATTGGTGTCGACGTTGCGGGTGTAGTAGCGGCGGTCAAACAGGTTGTTCACGCCCACGGCGAGTTCGCTGCCCTTCCACTGCGGCAGCTTGTAGCTGAGCTGGGTGTTCCAGACGCTGAAGCCGGGCACGCGGCCGTTGGTGGCGGCGGCGTTCTCTTCTTCGGTGTTGGCCGTGTCCGAGTACTGGCCGCTCTGCGCCGTGGTGTACAGGTTGAAGGTCCAGTTGCTGCGGGTGTAGCGCCCGCCCAGCGTGCCGGTCTGGCGCGAGTAGAACGGCACGTCCTTGCCTTCGAATTCGCCGGATTTCTGGATGGCGCGCACGTAGGTGTAGTTGGCGTAGAGGTTCAGGCCGGCGAGCGGCCCGGACCTGTCGAAGTCGTAGTCGATGGCGAATTCGACGCCGTTGTGGGTGGTGGCGCCCAGGTTACGGAAGACGGCCGGGTTGGTGCCGGGTATCGACAGGATCTGATTGTCGAACTTCAGGTTGAAGACGGTGAATTCGGTGTGGGTCTGCTCGCCCGAATAGCGCAGGCCGGCCTCGATGGTCTTGGCGACCTCGGGACTGAGCGGGTTGGACGCCGACATCGAGTTCAACTGCGTGTACTGCACCGCGCCGAACGAGGTGTTGTAGTTGGTATAGAGCGTCAAGGCGTCGTCGACCAGATAGGCGACGTTCAGCGACGGCAGGCCGCGGCTGTTGCGCAGGTCGAACGGCGTGTCGTTGGCGGTGCCGCTGGGCTGGCGGTTGGTGCGGATGTGTTCATAGCGCACGCCCGGCGTCACGCGCCAATTGCCGTAGGCGATGCGGTCGTCCAGGTAGATGGAGTGCGCTTCGGTCTTGTTGTCGAAGACCTGGGCGGCGCCGATGCGCTGGCCCGTGGCCAGCGATTCCGCATAGCGCCGGTCCTGGCCGGTTTCGTGGATGTAGCGGTAGCCGATAGTCACGTCGTGCGTGGTCGGGCCCCATTCCAGGCGCTGCGTGTAGCGCGGCTCTATGCCCAGTACCTGGTTGTTGCGCGGCTGATAGTCGTTGCGGCCCGCCGCGGCGTTGATCAGCGAGCTCTGGCGCGAGCTGTCGTAGTGGTAGACGCGGGCCTCGAACTCCTGGGTGTCCGAGATGGAGTTGAGGTAGCCGATGTCGACCTGGTCGCGCTGGCCTTTCCAGTAGTCGGTCGGATGGGTGTTCTGGAACGGATCGTCGCGGTACTGCGCCACGCTCAGGCCGCCCGGCGTCATGGACTTGACGTCGTAATGGGCGAACTTGCCGTAGATTTCCGAGGTCGGGGTCAGCTCGAAACGCCACTTCAGCGCCACGTCGTTGTAGCGGTCATGGCTGGCGTCGCGCCATTGCTCGCCGTCCATGCCGGAATACATCAGCGCCACGCCCAGTCCGTTTTCGAACTGCGTGCCCATGAAGCCGGTGTACTGGGTGTTGGTGCCGCCCTGGCTGAAAATGTTGTAGCGGGCGGAGGCCTCGGCGGTGAGTCCGCTGGTGGTCGGAATCGAGCGGGTCTTGAAGTTGATCACGCCGCCCACGTTTTGCGGGCCGTAGCGCACCGCTCCGCCGCCGCGCACGACGTCGATGGCCTCGATGTTGCCCAGGCTGGTCGGCGACATCACCAGGTTCGGCTGGCCGTAAGGGGCCATGGCCATGGGGATGCCGTCCAGCAGCATGGTGGTGCGGAACGAATTGCGCGGATTCAGGCCGCGGATGCCGACATGCAGGCCTACCGAACTGCCGCTGGCGCTGGTGCTGCCGCTGATCTGCACGCCTGGCACGCGGCGCAGCACGTCGGCCACGCTGGTGGCGCCGCTGTTCTGGATTTCGTCGCGCTTGACCAGCGTGCGGGCGCCGCCGAAGGTCTGCACGCTGTTTTCCAGGCCAGTGCCCAGCCAGTCGCCGCTGACCTGGATCGATTCCAGCGTGTTGGCGCTGCCGGCCGGCGCGGCCTTGGCCGCGGGGGCAGGCGCGCGCACCACGTACCCCTGGCCGTCCTGCTCTACTGCCACCAGGCCGGTGCCGGACAGTAGCCTGGCCAAACCGGACTCCACGCCATAGCTGCCATCCAGGCCCTGGGTACGCAGCCCGCCGGTGTCCTCGGGGCGGAAGGAAACCGTGATGCCGCCCGCCTTGGCGAAGGCGGAGAGCGCCTGGTCCAGCGGGCCTGCCGGGATGTGATAGTCATGCATGGCGGCCGGCGCCGCGCTTTGGGCTGCCGCAGGCGGCGCGGCGGCGAATGCGGCCGCCAGGCTCAGCGTCAATCCGGCCAATCGCAGGACTCGGGGTTGGGTATCGTCTTCGGCTGCCACTTGGTCACATCCCTACAGGTCGTCAATTCGCGGTATGCCGAATGAGCGCTGACAAAAGGGACAGGCGTGGGATGGCAGAGTTGTAAGCAGGTGAAACCTCATGGCCCGGCGCGGCTTCAGCGCGTCAGCGTGACCCAGTACGAGGTGCGCGCCACGACACGCAGATCCAGCGTCCGGGCGACGACGGCCAGCAACGCGTCGGTGTCTTGCAGGCGGAACACGCCGGACACGCGCAGGCCGCCTACCGCCGGATCGCAGCGCACCACGCCGCGCCGGTAGCGCGAGACCTCGGCCAGCAGCGAGTCCAGGCGCATGTTGTCGGCTTCGATCACGCCGCGCGTCCATCCGGGCGTGTCCGGATTGGCGGACGCGCCGGGCAGGAAGGCGTTGGCGGTGAAACGCACAGACTCTCCGGCGGCGAAGATCCGCTCTGGATTTCCATTCCTGAGCGTTACGGCGACGCGGTGTTCAAGCACGGTCAGCTCGGTCAGGGCGTCGCCGTCGTCCAGCTGCCGGACCACGAAACGGGTGCCCAGGGCACGCATGCGGCCCTGGGGAGTCTCGACGATGAAGGGCCGCGCCCTGCCCGCCCGGTCGGCGGCGGTGCGCACATAGACTTCGCCGTCGCGCAGATGCAGCAGGCGCGTTTCGTCGGAGTAGCGCACATCCATCGTGGTATCGGTGTTCAGGTGTACCTGGCTGCCATCGGCCAGGCGCAGGTCCTGGTTTTCTCCCACCGCCGTGTGATAGGCGCCTGCCGGCTGGCCATGCATGCGGTAGGCCAGCAAGGCGGCGGGCGCCGCAAGCCCCAGCGCCGCCAGCGTGCGCAACACCGTGCGCCGGCTGACCTGCGGCGGGCGCGTCAGGAGCGGCACGCCAAGCGAGGCCGGCACCGTGTCGAATTGCTGCATCAGGCGCTGAGCCCGCTGCCAGGCGAGTTCGCGTTCGGGATGGCCGTGGCGCCAGCGTTCGAAGGCGGCATGGTCCGCCGGTCCGGCCTCGCCGGAGTGCAGGCGCACAAGCCAGCGCGCGGCCTCGCGTATGACCGAGGCGTCGAGCGGCTTGGATTCGGCGGCGGCCATGGGTCAGGAATCCAGCATCGTCAGGCAGATTTCGAAGCCCTGGGCCATGTAGCGCTTTACCGTGCGGTCGCTCAAGCCGGTGCGGGCCGCGATCTCGACGTAGGTGAGCCCTTCCAGTTGCGACAGGACGAACACCTCGCGCGCCTGCGGCGCGAGATTGCCGAGCATGCGGTCCAGCTGTTGCAGCGCCTGTTGCACGCCCAGCAGCATCTCGGGCGAGGCTTCCAATTCCGGCGGCAGCGCGGCCATGGCCTCGAGCCAGGCGCGTTCCAGCGAGCGGCGGCGCCAGTGATCGTTGAGCAGTCCCCGGGCGATGGTCGTCAGATAGGCCCTGGGCTGGCGCAGCGTGCGGACTTCCTCGGGATGGCGCAGCACGCGCAGAAAGGTGTCGTGCGCGAAGTCGGATGCCTCATCGCCATGGCCGAGACGATGCCGCCACCATTGGCAGAGCCATTCGTAGTGGGTTTCGCAAAGTAGCTGGAGCGGCTGTAGGGGGTTGGGCATGCTCGAACGCCCCGATAGGCAGCGCGATGACACGGGATGGCGGCCTGCCCGGAGTGAGCCCGGCGGCCAGCAAGGCCAAATGATACCAAGAACCGTTCGCAGTATCGAACTGACAGAAAGCGCGCGGTGCGGGACCTCCCTTGCCCCACCCGATGTGCAAGGAATCCAGTCGCTCCGGCCCTGTTTTGCCGCGCGGGTGAACAAGCACTCGGATGATCAGAACGGCACCATCACCTTCAACGTGCCGCGATGGCTTTGTATGTGGGACGAAAAGTCCCCGTCGTACTGCAGCCGGAAATCGATGCCGCCGGCGTTCGACACCTGCAGGCCCGCGCCGATGCGGCCGATGACGTCGTCCATGGGCACCGAGGTCTCGAAGGCGCCCGAGCCTGCCGGCGCGCCCTGCAAGCGCGCCTTGACCGTGTATTCGTCCTTGGATAGGAACGACACGCCGCCATACACGAAGGGGCGCATGGTCGCGCCGTTTTTCAGCGCCACCTTGCCGCCCAGCTCCAGCGTCGGCGACAGGGCCATGACGAACTGGTTGCTGCTTTCCACGTCCAGATGCAGGGCATCGCGGGATTCGCTGTAGCCGGGCATGTGGGTGTAGGACGCGTCCAGGTCCATATAGGGTTTCAGATAAACGCTTTCCGTGGCGTAGGTGCGCGCGATGCGCAGGCGCAAGGCCGCGCCATAGACGTCCAGGTCCGAGTCGGCCGTGCTCTGCATGCCGGGGATGCGGATGCTGCGGTTGATGTCGTACTGGCCGTAGCCGCCGCCCAGGGCCGCGGACAGCGTCCAAGGCCCGGTTTCGCGCTTCACCACCACGCCGGCATAGCCGCTGTCGCCCTTGCCGCTGACCCGTCCGTCGTCGCCGCTCAGGTGGCTGTTCTGATAGGCGACGGATCCGCCCAGGAACCAGCCCGGCTTTACCTGGCGCTGGCCGCCGAACTGGTAGGTGACGCCATCGAACGAGAAGCCCGAGACCCCGCCGTCGCCATCCTGGTTGGTATTGATGCCGGACACCTGGCCCCACAGGCAATCCTGCTCGCCGGTCAGCGCGTCGCCGCCCTGGAAGGCCGGGCACGACATCATGGCGCCGGTGAAGCGCGCCATGCTGGCCTGCATCTGCGCGGCGGGCGCCACGGTGACGCCGGCCGACAGGTCGGACAGCCGGTTTGAATAGGTACTGGCGCTTTCCCGGGAGGCCATGTCCAGCGCCGCGAACAAGGACGCCATGGCGGTGTTGCCGCCCAGGTTCCAGGCGCCTTGCAGATGTCGCGCCACCGAACGCTGGTTGGAGGCCAGCTGCATGGACGGCGCGGCGAAGTCGGCCTGCACCGCGCGCACGCGCACGTCCCGGCCGTCCAGCCTGGCGTCGTAATCGATCACCGGGCTGTCCTTGGCGGCCGGGCTGCCCGCGATACCGCCTTGCAGCGTGGCCACGGTGACTTCGTGGTCGGGCAGCAGCGTGATGGGCTGCACATTCACCTGGCCGTCCAGGCGGGTATCGCCCTGCACCACCATGCGCGGGGACTTTAGGTTGGCGAAGTCCACGTCCGCCTGCAGGATGCCGCCGGCCTGCAGATTGAAGTTGCCCGCCACCGTCAGGCTGTCGAAGGCGCCGGACCTGCCTATGGCCACCAGGCCGGCGTTGTCGATATTGGCCTGATAGAGCGTGGCGCCGCTCAGGGTGCCGCTGGCGGCGTTCCAGACATTGCAGGCGATGCCGCATTCGATGTTGCCCAGGACGGTTCCCGCATTGTTGATGGCCAGGCTGGCGCTGGGCGCGCTGGCCAGGAAGCCCACGGTCTTGGCTTGCTGCAAGGCGGCGCCGTCGTAGCGCACCGCGCTGCCGCCGGCGCCGGCCGTGATCGTGCCCCCCGTGCCCACGGTCAGGGTGTTCTGCTTGTCGCCCGCGATCCAGACGCCATAGGCGCCCGCGCCGGTGCCGCCGCTGACGGAACCGTTGACGGTGACCGCGACCTGGCCCGAGCCTTGCGGACCGGCGCTTTGCGCGAAGATGCCGGTGGCGCCGGCGCCGCTGGCGGCGATGCTGCCGCTCTGTGTCAGCGTGACGTTCCCGCCGGACCCCGTGCTGCCCGCGCCTGCCGTGCTGCCCGCGAAGCCGCCCGCGGCGCTGCCGCCCAGCCCGCCCCCGCCGCCGATGGATTGGGCGATCACGCCGAAGGCATAGTCGCCCTGGGTCGCGATGTTGCTGGCGATATTGAGGTTGACCGAGCGGCCGCTGCCGCTGCCGCCGGTCTGGCCGCTGCTCGGGGTCCAGCCGCCCGAGCCCAGCTGCAAGCCCTTGCTGGTGTCGCCCGCGATGCCGCCGCCGCCGCCGATGGACTGGGCGATCAGGCCATGCGAGCCCGCGCCGCTGGTGCTGATGTGGCCGCCGGCATTCAAGGTCAAGGTCACGGTTCCGCCATCGCCGGCCGCGCCGCCGCGCCCGCCCAGCGACACGCCGGTCAGGTTGCTGGCATCGCCCGCGCCGCCCAGGCCGCCGCCTCCGCCGATCGATTGCGCCAGCACGCCGTAGGCGCGCGCGCCTTGCGTGGTGGCGGCGATGCCGGTGGCGACGTCGATGGAGCCGCCCGTGCCGGACAAGCCGCCGCTGCCGCCGACCGAAACGCTCATGGAATGGCTGTTCTGCTGCAGCTTGGAGCTGCTGTTGCCCGCGCCCGCCGTGCCGCCGCCGCCGCCGATCGACTGCATCGCCAGCGCGGGCGCGTCGTCGCCCGTGGTCTGGACGTTCAGCCAGCTGCCGCCGCCGGAGGTAAGAATGTTGCCGCCGTTGCCGGCCACGCCGCCCGTGCCGCCGAACGATGCGCCTACGGTGATGGTGCCCTGGGCCTGGTCGGAGCCGTCGCCGCCCTGCCCGCCGCCCCCGCCGATCGATTGCAGCAGCACGCCATAGGCGTTGTAGCCGGTTGTGACGATGCTGTTGCCATGGTCGTCGTCGAAGGAGAAGCTCAGGACGCCGCCGTCGCCGCCGGCGCCACCGCTGCCGCCCACGCCGATGATGGCGTTGGCCTTGATCTTGCTGCCCGAGGCGCTGGACGATCCGCCCACGCCGCCGCCCCCGCCTATCGACTGGACGATCAGGCCGTCGGCCCAGTCGCCGGCGGTGGCGATCTTGCCCGCATAGTTCACGGTGACGTTGCCGCCATGGCCGCCCGTGCCGCCGGTGCCGCCCACGTCCACGCCGAACTGGTAGGTGCTGTTTTCGTCGTCGAGCCGTTCCTTGTTGTCGCTGTGGGTGCCGATGCGGTCCAGGATGGGATAGGACGAGGCATCGGCGCCCAGCGATCCGCCCAGCCCGCCGCCGCCGCCGATGGATTGCAGCAGCACGCCATCGGCGTCGCCGCCTTCGGTGCGGATGGCGCCTTGCAATGTCGCATTGATGCTGCCGCCAGTGGCGCCGGAACCGCCGGTCGCGCCCAGGCCCACCTGCAGACGGGCGGACGGACGCTCTTCGGCGCTGCCGGCCACGTTCAGCGTGCCACCCTGCGAGGCCCCGCCGCCGCCGCCGATGGACTGCGCCACGATGCCGCGCGAACCGGAGCCCAGCGTGCGGATGGCGAAGTTGGGGTTCAGCGTCACGTCTACATTGCCGCCGATGCCGCCCGTGCCGCCGGTGCCGCCCAGGGCCAGGGTCAGCTTGACGTTGGTGGGCCCGCCATGGGTGTAGGCATTGCTGCTGCCGACTCCGCCGTTGCCGCCGCCACCGCCTATGGATTGCGCCAGCACGCCGTTGGCGTAATCGCCATAGGTCACGATGGTGGACGCCGGCGGCACGCGCACGCCGGGCGGAGTCAGGAGCGGCGGCGGCATGCCGACATAGGCGCCGTTGGCGTCGCCCAGGGTCACGCCTACCGCGCCGCCATCGCCGCCGCCGGAGCCGGAACCGCCCAGGGTCATGCCGGCCGACAACGAGATCGTGGTCGCATCGCCCAGCACGGTGGACAGCACGGACGAATCGCCGCCATTGCCGCCCCCGCCGCCGATGGACTGCGCCATCACGGCGTGGGAGCCGTCGCCCAGGGTGGCGACCGTGGAACCGTTGCTGAGGTTGACCTGGGTGACGCACGCGCCATCCCCCGGCGGGCAGGCGCTGCCGCCCGCCCCGCCGCTGCCGCCCACCGCGGCTTCGAAATTGAACGCCAGGGACGCGCCCTCGCCGGTGGGTACCGCCACCACCAGGTCGCTGGCGCTGGAGCTGCCGCCATTGCCGCCGCCTCCGCCTATGGTCTGCGCCAGGATGCCGAAGGAATCGTTGGGCGCGTAGGTCGAGGGATCGATGTTCGGGCTGGCGTAATCCATGCCGGTGGCGACGTGGGAACCGCTCAGGTTCACGATGGAGGAATAGCCGGTGCCGCCCGTGCCGCCGCTGCCGCCCACCACCACCGCCGCGTTGAAGCCGACCGTGACGTCGTAATAGCTGGCGTCGCCGCCGTTGCCGCCGCCTCCGCCTATGGATTGGGCCAGGATGCCGGCCGAGTGGGCGCCGCCGGTGTTGATGTTGAGATTGCTGTAACCCACCTTGACCTCGGCGGCATTGCCGCCCGCGCCGCCGCTGCCGCCCAGTTGCAGCGCCGCGAAGGATGCCACGCTGGCGTTCTTGACGCTGCCGCCCGTGCCGCCGCCGCCGCCGATGCTTTGCGCGATGATGCCGGGCGCGTAGTTGCCGTGGGTGGTGAGGTTCGCGGTCGAGTACGTCAATGTGCCGTCGCAGCCGCCCTGGTTGCTCATGCAGACCGAACCGCCGTTGCCGCCGCCGCTGGCGCTGCCGCCGATCGCCACCGACACGCCCACCGATGCGGTGAAGGTATCGCCGCCGTTGCCGCCGCCGCCGCCCACGGATTGGGCCAGCACGCCCGCGCCGAATTGGCCCGCGGTCTGGATCGAGCCCAGGTCCTGGATGATGACGTTGCCGCCCGCCCCGCCGCCCGCGCCGCCTCCGCCCACGCCCAGCACGCCGATGCTGTCGCCGCCGCTGCCGCCGCCGCCGCCGATGGACTGGGCCACCATGCCGATGGCGGCGTTGCCGGCGGTCGTGATGGAGCCGGTATTGCCGATGACTACCGTGCTGCCCGAGGATCCAGTGGCCCCGGCCGAGCTGCCGCCCACGCTGAGCAGGCCGGTGGCGCTGCCCGAAGCCCCGCCGCCGCCGCCAATGGACTGCCCTATCATGCCGTGCGAGTTGTAGCCCGAGGTGGCGATGGACCCCGTGTTGCTCAGGGTGACCTGGCCGGCCTCGCCGCCGCCCGCGCCGTCCCCGCCCAAGGAAACCAGTTCGGCCGTGTCCGCGCCGCCCGCCCCGCCGCTGCCGGCAATGGACTGGGCCAGCACGCCGTAGGCGTGGTCGCCGCCAGTGGTGACCGTGGCGCCGGTCGCCACATTGACCGCGCCGGCGTTGCCGCCATTGCCGCCGTTGCCGCCCTGCCCCCCCAGCACCGACACGAAGTCGCTGCCCGTGCCGCCGCCGCCGCCGACCGACTGCGCCACGATGCCGGTGGAAAAATTGCCCGTCGTGCCGATGGCGCTGCCGCTGGCCGTGGAGATGTTGACGGCGCTGGCGTTGCCGCCAAACCCGCCGCCGCCGCCCTGCCCGGCCAGCTTGGTGCTGTCGGTGCCGTCGCCGCCCTGCCCGCCCAGGCTTTGCGCCGCCAGGCCGGGCAGGTTGTCGCCGCGGGTCGCGACGCTGCCGCCCTGGTAGAGATTGATTGCAACCGCGCCGCCCGCGCCGCCGTTGCCGCCCGAATGGTCCTTGTCCGGGCCCATGCCGCCTTTGCCGCCGATGGCGCGGGCCGCGACGCCGGCGCCCTGCACGGTGGCGCCCGCGGCCGAACCGGCCACGTCCAGCAGCACCGAGCCATTCACGTCCACGGTGACCTTCTGGGTCCAGCTGTCCGAGGTGCCGCCGCCATTGCCGCCGTTATCGCTGTTGTCGGTCGAGGCCGTGCCGTCGCCGCCTATGCTTTGCGCGTAGATGCCAAAGACCGTGGCGCTGTCGTAGACCTGCCAATAGCTGTTGGCCTGGCCTTGGTGCGTCACTTGCACGGTGCCGCCCGTGCCGGCGTTGCCGTTGTTGTAGCCGCCCATGCCTCCTACGGAGTTCGCGTAGATGGCCGCGCCGTTGGCATAGGTGCGCAGGCGCGCCGCGCTACTGCCCAGGTTGATGGCGCCGGTGTTGCTGACCGTGACCGTGCTGGCGTTGCCGCCATTGCCGCCCACCTGCTCGCCGTAGTCCAGCGTGGGATCGTTCTGGTCGCCGCCCGCCCCGCCCAGGGCCCGCGCGTTGATGCCGTACAGCCCTTGGCGCGGGGTGGGCAAGGAGCCGGATAGCGTCAGGTTGCCGGAATTGGTCACGGTCACGGTCTGGCCCAGGCCGCCGTGTCCGCCGTTGGAGTCGTTGTTGTCGTTGGCGGGGTCGCCGATGCCGCCGGACGACACCGCCATGATGAGGCTGTTGAAGTTGCTGAGCGCCGTGCCGTTGAGTGCGACGTTGCCGCTGCTGGACACGGTGATGTTGCCGCCATCGCCCGCCGTGCCCTCGTCCACGCCGTCGCCGCCGCGCGAGATCGCCGTGACCACGCCCAGAGGGTTCAGTCGGGTCTGGTTCTGGTCGGCGTTGTAGTTGCCGGAGGACGTGACGGACACGTCAGGCCCGTTCTGCCCGTCCTTCTCGTCGTTATGGTCCACCCCGCTATCGCCTTCGCAGATGGCCTGGGCGCTTGGGTAGTTGCCGGACGGAACATTCAGGGAGGGGCCGCCGGCGCACGCGTAGCCTGCCTGCGCACTGCCCGCCGCGCCCCAGGCGCAGGCGCTCAGCGCCGATATGACGGCCAGCCGCAAGGTGTTCTGCCGCAGCAGGGGAAACGGCTGGCGGGGACCGCGCACGGAGGAAGAGATAGGCTTCATGGATTAGCGGATTCTGGTGGCCCGAACTCGAAGGCCGCTCGGCGGCCGAGCGCGCGCTCGGTAGTAACTGGCAAAGTTTCGCCACTAGAATCCGCAGGCTGCGCGGTCGGTGCAACTTTTTTTCGATGAATCAGTGGATTTTTTCGACGAAATCCGCAAAAAAAACCACATGGTTACATCGAGCCTGGAACAGGTGTAAGCAAAGGTTGGCACGACCGGAGGCGGCCGGCCGTTAGTCTCAGGGGTGCGCAGGGCCGCCGGCCGATTCCAGCAGTGCGCGCCCCTTTTTCGTCAGCATGACGACCGGCTCGCCTTGCGCATCGTCCTGGTCGCGGGCCATGTCCACCAGCCCGTTGGCGGTCGCGTCCTCCCAGGCGGACAGGCGCGGGCACGAACTGCGCCAGGCGTCCATGGTCTGGGCATAGGTACGCGGGCGTTCGGCGATCCAGGCGAGGAACTGCAGCAGGTTGCCGAGCTGGGAAGTGCCGGGCTCAAGCATGGGGCTGTCGTGCATGGTGTGCTCCAGTCATGGCTGATGTCTGCCAACGATACTGCGGCGGGGCCGTCCGGAGCCATTCCGCCTGGAGCCGTTCCGGTCTAGGCTGCCAGCTTGCGCATCGTGAGCGCGATGATCGCCGTGGCGACGAGCTGCATGCCGGCCACCACGTACAAGCCAGCGGCGACGCCGCCCGTCCATTCCTTCAGCCAGCCCATCATGAACGGCGTGGCGAAGCCCGCCAGATTGCCGACCGAGTTGATGAAGGCGATGCCGCCCGCGGCTGCGGTGCCAGTCAGGAATGCCGCCGGGATTGCCCAGAAGACCGGGAAGGCGCCCAACACGCCGATGGCGGCAATGCTCAGCGCAGCCATCGCCAGCACGGGGCTGCCGATATAGGCGCCGGTCAAGGACAGGCCGAGCGCGCCGACCAGGGTGGCGCCGGCGCAATGCAGGCGACGTTCGCGGGTGGAATCGGAATGCGCGCCGTTGATTACCATTGCGGCCGTGCCGAGGATGAACGGGATAGCCGACAGCAGGCCTATGTTCAAGGTTCCCTGCACGCCCAGTTCGCGCACGATGGAAGGCATCCAGAATGCCAGCGTCGCGTTGCCCCCGACGATGCAGAAATAGGCCGCGGTGCACAGCCACAAGGCAGGCAGGCGCAAGGCCTGCGCGAAGCTGGCGTGCTTGGCGGGGTCCAGCCGTTCGCTGTCCAGCTCAGCCGTCAGCGCGGCCTTTTCCGCCGCGCTGAGCCAACGCGCCTGCTGGGGGCGGTCCGGCAGATACGCCAGCACCACCAGCCCTGCTATCACGGAAGGAATGCCTTCCAGCACGAACAGCCATTGCCAGTTGCGCAGCGGGGCCACGCCATCCATGCCGCTCATGATGAGTCCAGCTATCGGCCCGCCCACGATGCCGGCGATGCCGAACGAGGTCATGAACCAGCCGTTGATGCGGCCTCGCCTGCCCGCGGGTATCCAGTACGTCAGATAGAGCATGACGCCGGGGAAAAAGCCTGCTTCGAAGGCGCCGAGCAGAAAGCGCAGGATATAGAAGGAAGCCGGCGTGGTGACGAACGCCATCGCCATCGAGGTCAGGCCCCACAGGATGGTGATGCGGGCCAGCGTCTTGCGCGCGCCGATGCGCTGCAGCAGCAGGTTGCTTGGCACTTCGAAGATGAAGTAGCCAATGAAGAAGATCCCCGCCCCCAGGCCGTACACGGCTTCGCTGAAGCGCAGATCCTGCAGCATCTGCAGCTTGGCGAAGCCCACGTTGACGCGGTCGATCCACGCCAGCAGGAACAGGAATATCAGGAAAGGAATGAGGCGCCAGGCGACCTTGCGGTGCATCAGGCCTGGATCGGCGGTGAGCGCGGCGCCGTGTGCAGGCGTGGAGAGGGGTTGCGGTGAAACGGCATCCATAGCGGGTTCCTCGGTGGAGCGGATCAGGGGGAGCGCCCTAGCCCGCCGATACCGGGGCAAGGTCACGCGAGCAGATGTTTTTGGCT
>JALDYL010000179.1:0-9206 GCA_032153965.1 Achromobacter sp.
CCTGGAACACCTTGATCGTCACGGCCGGCTGGTTGTCGTCAGCGGTCGAGAAGGTCTGCGAGAACCGGGTCGGGATGGTCGTGTTCTTCTGGATCATCTTGGTCATCACGCCGCCCAGGGTTTCGATGCCCAGGGACAGGGGGGTGACGTCCAGCAGCAGCACGTCCTTGCGGTCGCCCGACAGCACGGAGCCCTGGATGGCGGCGCCAGCGGCGACGGCTTCATCGGGGTTCACGTCCTTGCGCGGTTCCTTGCCGAAGAATTCCTTCACCTTTTCCTGAACCTTGGGCATGCGGGTCATGCCGCCGACCAGGATCACGTCGTCGATGTCGGAAACCTTCACGCCGGCGTCCTTGATGGCGACGCGGCAGGGTTCGATCGTGCGTTCGATCAGTTCTTCGACCAGCGCTTCCAGCTTGGCGCGCGTGATCTTCAGGTTCAGGTGCTTCGGACCCGAGGCATCCGCCGTGATGTACGGCAGGTTGATTTCGGTCTGCTGCGTCGAGGACAGTTCGATCTTGGCCTTTTCAGCCGCTTCCTTCAGGCGCTGCAGGGCCAGCACGTCCTTGGACAGATCAACGCCTTGCTCCTTCTTGAACTCGGCGATGATGTAGTCGATGATGCGCTGGTCGAAGTCTTCGCCGCCCAGGAAGGTGTCGCCGTTGGTCGACAGCACTTCGAACTGCTTTTCGCCGTCAACATCGGCGATTTCGATGATGGACACGTCGAACGTGCCGCCACCCAGGTCATAGACGGCGATCTTGCGGTCGCCCTTTTCGGTCTTGTCCAGGCCGAACGCCAGCGCCGCGGCGGTGGGTTCGTTGATGATGCGCTTGACTTCCAGGCCGGCGATGCGGCCGGCGTCCTTGGTGGCCTGGCGCTGGCTGTCGTTGAAGTAGGCGGGCACCGTGATGACGGCCTCGGTCACTTCTTCGCCCAGGTAGTCCTCGGCGGTCTTCTTCATCTTGCGCAGCACGTCGGCCGACACTTGGGGAGGCGCCATCTTCTTGCCGCGCACTTCCACCCAGGCGTCGCCGTTGTCGGCGCGGGCGATGGTGTAGGGCATCAGATCGATGTCCTTTTGCACTGCCTTTTCTTCGAACTTGCGGCCGATCAGGCGCTTCACCGCGTACAGCGTGTTGCGCGGGTTGGTCACGGCCTGACGCTTGGCAGGCGCGCCGACCAACGTCTCGCCGTCGTCCATGTAGGCGACGATCGAGGGAGTGGTGCGAGTGCCTTCCGCGTTTTCAATGATTTTGACCTGCCCGCCGTCCATGACAGCCACGCAGCTGTTGGTCGTGCCCAGGTCGATGCCAATAATCTTGCTCATGGTCGGTTACCTTGATTGAATCTATGAAAATAGAGAGAAACTTCTTGTCCCCACATAACTGGGGCTGCCCGAGGGGTTTTTCAAGACGCCTGGCCGGAATTTTCCGCAGCCGCGTCCTGCAGGCGGCGGATGGCCGCCGTGAACTGGGGCAATCCGGGCCAACCCGTGATACGGCCCAGCCGCTTGCCGGCCCGGTACAGCACAAAAGTGGGGACACCATGCAGGGAAAAACGCCTGCCCAGCGCTTCGTCCGCGTAGACATCGGCCTCGAACCAGGTCAAGTCCAGTCCCAGCAGCGTGTCCTGATGCAGCAGGGCCGCCTGCTTGAAAAGATTGCAGTTGTAGCAATCTTGGCCCCACAGGAACACACAACGCAGGTCCGCCCCCGGCGCCTGGACCACCGCCGCGTCGAATCCCTGGGTGTCGACATGACGCATGCCAAACACCTGGAATACCTGAGCGGGGTCGAACCGGGGATCCGTCATGGCGCCCGGCCGGTTCAGCCTTGGCCGGCGGACACTACCACCAGCGCCGGACGCAGGGTCCGGTCGGTGATGGCATAGCCCTTTTGCAGCAGCTGGACCACGGTATTGGCGGGCTGCTCGGCGGGAATCGACGAAATGGCCTGATGCTGGTGCGGGTCGAACTTGTCGCCCTGGGCCGGCGCGATTTCCTTGAGCAGATTGCGCTCGAAGGCAGCCGTCAGCTGCTTGAGCGTGACTTCGACGCCTTCGCGCAGCGTTTCAACGGTCTGGTCAGGCTGGGCCAGCGCGGCTTCCAGGCTGTCCTTGACCGGAACCAGGCTTTCGGCGAACGACTCGATGCCGAACTTGCGCGCCTTGGACACGTCTTCCTGGGCGCGGCGGCGCACGTTGTCAGCTTCCGCGCGCACGCGCAGAAGCTGGTCATGCTGCTCATTGACGGTAGCCTGGGCGGCGTCCAGCTGGGCGCGCAACTCGTTCAGCTCGGCCTGCATGGCGTCCTGGGCGGCGGAGGCCGCATCGGCGTTCTGGCCGACTTCGGGCGTCTGGTCTACAGGCTCGTGGGGTGCCGTCATGGGGAATCCTCCAAAAAGAATGGCTTTCGCAGACATGAATGGGGGCCAATACCCCTATTTCAAGCCCGGGAAAGCAAATATTCCCTGACGGCGCCGGGTAGCGAAGGCAGGCGGAATGTAATCAATAATCCGCCCAATTTCTGCCAAATGCCGTCAAATCTAAGACTGCAAGCATAGATTCGGCGTTTTCTGCCGCCATCCGGCAAATGGCGGACGCCTGCCGCGGCACGCTACTTCTTGTGCGGTTGCGCGGGTGCGGCGGGGTCGCTGGCGGGAAAACTGTCTTTCAGGGCGCGATCCACGTCCCGGTCCTCGTCGGGCTCGGGGCTGATCGCGATGGGATCGCTGGCGGGAAAGGTCTCGGCCAGGGCCTCGTCCAGTTCGTGTTCCACCTGATCTTCGTCCACGGGGGTGCTTACCTGCCCCTTTTTGACGATTTTTCCAGTCTTGGGATCATGGTGCATGCGCCTTCTCCTTCAAGTCCGTGATTTGCGTGGGCCATCCCTGCAAGTGGCGTGCCACCAGGTCGGCCAGCCCCGCGATCCAGGCCGGATCGTCGTTGATCGCCGGAATGTAGCGGAAGCGCTTGCCGCCGGCTCCGATAAAGGCGTCGCGGCATTCCAGGCTGATCTCTTCCAGGGTTTCCAGACAGTCTGCCACAAAACCCGGACACACCACATCGACCTCGGTCACGCCGGCCGCGGCCAGCGCCTTCAGGGTGGGCTCGGTATAGGGCTCCAGCCAACGGGCGGTGCCGAAGCGGCTCTGGAAGGTCACCTCGATCTGTTCGCGCGGCAGCGACAGGCGCTGGGACAGCAGGCGCGCCGTGTCCATGCAATCGCGGTAGTAGGGATCGCCCAGCTCGATCGAATAGCGCGGCAGGCCATGGAAGCTCATGACCAGCTTCTGCGGCTTGCCGTGTTCCTGCCAGTAGCGCTCGATCCGGCCGGCCAGCGCGTCCAGGTAGGCCGGCTCTTCGTGGAAGCGCTTGATGAAGCGCAGTTCGGGCTGATCGCGCAGGCGGCCGGCATGGCGCGTGACTGCGTCCACCACCGTGGCGGTGGTGCTGGCGGCGTACTGGGGATAGAGCGGGACGGTCAGGATGCGCTCGCAGCCCTGCCGGCGCAGGCGCGAAATGGCGTCCGGGATCGAGGGGTTGCCGTAGCGCATGCCGAGTTCCACCACGGCGTCGATCCCGGCTTCGGCCAGGGCGGCGCGCACGCCGTCGGCCTGGCGCTGGCTGTACACCATCAGCGGCGAACCTTCCTTCATCCAGACGCCGGCGTAACGCGGCTCCAGCTTCTTGGGCCGCATGGTCAAGACCAGGCAATGCAGGATGGGCTTCCACAGATAGCGGGGGATCTCGATCACGCGCGGGTCGGACAGGAACTCGCCCAGATACTTGCGTATGTCCTGCTTGCCCGGCGTGTCCGGGGTGCCCAGGTTCACCAGCAGCACGCCGACCTTGCCCGGCCCGCGCGGCGCGGGGTCTTCGTTGAAGGGGTCATCCTGCTCGGGTTCCGGCAGATAGCGCTCAGGCCACAGGTACTTGAACAGGCGAAGAAACACAAACACTCCCCTTCCTCCGCGAGGAGGACGTAGCTTTGGATGGACCTACTGGTTGTGGCTGAGGGCGTTGGACAGCAAGCGCGCCGTGATATCCACGATGGGAATGACGCGTTCGTAAGCCATGCGCGTGGGACCGATCACGCCCAGCGTGCCCACGACCTTGCCGTCCACGCCGTAAGGCGCGGTGATGACCGAGACTTCTTCCATCGGCACCAGCTGCGAATCGCCGCCGATGTAGATCTGCACGCCCTGGGCGCGGGTGGACACGTCCAGCAGCTGCAGCAGATCGGTCTTTTTCTCGAACAGCGAGAACATCTTGCGCAGGCGGTCCATGTCGGAAGCAATGTCGGTCACGTCCAGCAGCTTGCGCTCTCCGGAGATGACCATGGCATCGCCGTCCTCGGCGGCTTCCGCGCTGGCTTCGACTGCGGCCTGCATCAGGCGCGAGATGTCTTCGCGCAGTTGCGCCAGCTCGGTCGACAGGGTCTGCCGCACCACATTGAAGGACTTGCCCGCGAAATGCATGTTGAAGAAATTACCGGCTTCCAGCAATTCCGCCTCGGCATAGTCGCGCTGGACGAAAAGAATGCGGTTCTGCACGTCGCCGTCGGGCGTGACGATGATGAGCAGCACGCGCTTGTCGGACAGGCGGATGAATTCGATCTGGCGGAACACCTGGGCGCGCTTGGGCGTCAGCACCACCCCCGCAAACTGGGTCAGGTTGGACAGCAAGGCCGCCGCGGCGTTGACGGCGCGCGTGGGTTCGGCGGCTGCCAGCATCTCGCCCATGTTGTGGGGCTCGAGCTGGTAGGACTGCACCGCCAGCAGCGAATCGACGAACATGCGATAGCCCCGCGGCGTGGGAACGCGGCCGGCGGAGGTGTGCGGGCTATGGATCAGTCCCAGTTCTTCGAGGTCCGCCATCACATTGCGGATCGTGGCCGGGGACAAGTCGAATACTTTCGATAGCGTCCGCGAGCCGACTGGCTGCCCATCGGCGATATAGCGTTCGATCAACGCTTTCAGTAGTGCGCGTGCGCGGTCATCCATAACAAGTATTTTAGGGAATCTTTTTCAATTGAGGCGATTTTTGTCCCGCAAGCACATATGCGGCCCCATATAATCGGCTAAACCGCCCATTCCGGGCAGGTTTCGGCTTCTGGTCCGGCCTTTCTTGATACGCAAGCAGCCATGCATTTTCCTACCGTAGCCCTGATCGGCAGATACCAGGACACCGGCCTGGACACACCGCTGAGAGCACTCGCCCACGCGCTGACGCAAGCGGGCCGGCAAGTGCTCATCGATGCGGACACGGCGCGCAATACCGGACTGACCGAATACCCCGTCGCTACGCTCGAGGAAATCGGCAAGACCGCGTCGCTGGCCGTGGTCATGGGCGGCGACGGTACCGTGCTGGGCGCAAGCCGCCACCTCGCGCCCTACGGCATGCCGCTGGTCGGCATCAACCACGGGCGCCTGGGTTTCATCACCGACATCGCGCTGCAGGACGCGCACGCTGCACTGGCGCGCGTGCTCGAAGGCAGCTTCCAGATCGAAGAACGCATGCTGCTGGAAGGCAGCGTGTGGCGCGGCGACCAGAAAATGTATTCCGCGTCCGCCCTGAACGACGTGGTGCTGAACCGCGCGGGACGCGGCGGCATGATCGAAGTGCGGGTGGAGCTGGACGGCGCCTTCATGTACACGCAGCGCGCCGACGGCCTGATCATCGCCACGCCCACGGGCTCCACCGCGTACGCGCTGTCGGCCAACGGCCCCATCCTGCATCCGGGCATGAACGCCATGGTGCTGGTGCCCGTGGCGCCGCAAACGCTGTCCAACCGCCCCATCGTCATTCCCGACACGGGCGTGCTGAACATGACGCTCACGGCCATGGGCCGCGTCGAGGTCGGCGCCAGCGTGCATTTCGACATGCAGACCTGGTCGGACCTGCAGCCGGGCGATCGCATCGTCGTGCAGCGCGCTCCCTATACCATCCGCTTCGTGCATCCCGAAGGCTACAGTTTCTTCTCCACCCTGCGCCGCAAGCTGCACTGGAACCTGATGCCCGAAGCCTCCGACAACGTAGAGTAGTAAGCGCCCCGACATGCTGCGCACCCTGCATATCCGCGACTTCGTCATCGTCGAACAGACCGAGATCCATTTCGGCCCCGGCTTCAGCGTCTTTTCCGGCGAAACCGGCGCGGGCAAATCCATACTGGTGGACGCGCTGGCGCTCGCGCTGGGCGAACGCGGCGACGCCAGCATGCTGCGCGAAGGCGCGCCGCGCGCCGACATCACCGCGGTCTTCGATACCCCCAAGGGCCTGATCGCCTGGCTGCAAGAGCGCGAGATCGACGCCGACACGGAATTGTCCCTGCGCCGCGTCATCGACGCCCAGGGCCGCAGCCGCGCCTACATCAACGGCACGCCGGCCACCGTGGCGCAATTGCGCGAACTGGGTGACAGCCTGGTCGACATCCATGGCCAGCACGCCCACCAGAGCCTGATGCGCGCCGACGCCCAGCGCGACCTGCTGGATGCCCACGGCGGCCATGGCGAACTGCGCAACGCGGTCGGCCAGGCCTGGAAGCAATGGCGCGCGCTGGCGCGCCAGCTGGAATCCGCCGAAAAGGACGCCGCCAGCCTGGCCACCGAACGCGATCGCCTGCAATGGCAGGTCGACGAACTCGACCAGCTGAATCTCGGCCCCGACGAATGGGATGCGCTGCAGTCCGAACACACGCGTCTGTCGCATTCGCAATCCCTGCTGGATGGCGCCACGCAGATCCTCGAAGCCCTGGACGGCGAAGGCGACTCCGCGCACCACCGGCTCACATCCGCCAACCACCGCATCCAGCAGATGCTGCGCCATGATCCCGGCCTGCAGGGCGTCTACGACGAACTGGAATCCGCCCGCATCGCGGTAAGCGAGGCCGTGTCGGACCTGAACAACTACGTCAGCCGCGTCGACCTCGATCCGCAGCGGCTCGTGACGGTCGAAGCCCGCCTGGGCCTGGTGTTCGAAACCGCCCGCAAATTCCGGGTCGAGCCCGACGCGCTTTGCGAGCTGCGCGACACGCTGCATGCGCAGCTCAAGGCGCTGCAAGCCGCGGGCGACATCGATGCCCTGCGTGCCCAGGCGCAGGCCGCGCAGGCGCAGTACGACGCCGGCGCAGCGAAACTGACGACGGCGCGCCGCAAGGTCGCCAAGGACCTGGGCAAGCAGGTCACGCAGGCCATGCAAACGCTGGCCATGCAAGGCGGCAAATTCGAGCCCACACTGGCCGAATCGGCGCCGTCCGCGCATGGCAACGAGCAGGTCGAATTCCTGGTGGCCGGCCATGCCGGCACCACGCCGCGGCCGCTGGCCAAAGTGGCCTCGGGCGGCGAACTGTCGCGGATTTCGCTGGCGCTGTCCGTCATCGCCAGCCGCGCCGCGCGCGTGCCCACCCTGATCTTCGACGAAGTCGACAGCGGCGTGGGCGGCGCGGTAGCCGAGGCCGTCGGCAAGCTGCTGCGCGAGCTCGGCGAACGCCATCAGGTGCTGTGCGTGACCCACCTGCCCCAGGTCGCCGCCTGCGCCAACAACCAGTTCCTGGTCAGCAAGGCCGAATCGCGGGGTTCCACCCGTTCCAGCATCGAAGAGCTGGACGCCACCGCCCGGGTCGAGGAAATCGCACGCATGCTGGGCGGCATCAAGCTCACCGCCACCACCCGCGAACACGCCCGCGAAATGCTGGCAGGCTTCGGGCAAGACTGAACTGCCCGCCCGCCGGCAGAAAAGGGTCGATTCCCGCCACAAAAAAAATCCCCTTCAACTTGAAGGGGATTTGGATCTCACTTGCCCGCCGCGAGCGTAGCCGCGGGCAGTCGGCAGGGCCGGATCAGCGGCCCTTCATGCAGCTGCCGCAGATACCGTACAACACCATGGCGTGGCTTTCCAACGCGAAGGAGTTGTCCTTGGCAATCTTTTGCTGGCGCTTTTCGATTTCAGGGTCCGAAAACTCGACCACCTTGCCGCAATTCGTGCAGATCAGGTGATCGTGGTGATCGCCGTCGTTGAGCTCAAACACCGCCTTGCCGCTGTCGAACTGGCTGCGGGCAAGGATGCCGGCCTGTTCGAACTGGGTCAGGACTCGGTAGACCGTCGCCAGCCCGATTTCGACGTTTTCGCCGATCAGGGCGCGATAGACGTCTTCCGCGCTCAGGTGCCGTTGATCCGATTTCCGGAAAATATCAAGAATTTTCAGGCGAGGGAACGTCGCCTTCAAACCCATGTTCTTCAGTTCGCTTTGGTCGCTCATGGTGTAATCGCTCTCCGTCCGCGTTGGCATGGGCAAGGATAAGGTCACCGCGAGCCGGCTCACCGAATTCATGCCGCCACGCGGAACTATCCTTATGAAACCTTTATGATAACGGTTTTGTCTGCTTCCAAATAATAGGGGCGCGTAGTGTCCATGATTGCACGAATTCCCTCCCGCTCGCTGAAGACCGGCCTGATGGTGGCCGCCCTGGCCGTCGCCCTGGCCGGATGCTCGGGGGACAAGTGGGGCTTCCCCTACAAGGCCGGCGTCCAGCAAGGAAACTGGATCACCCAGGAGCAGGTCGCCCTGCTGCAGCCCGGCATGACGCGCGAACAGGTGCGCTTCGCCCTCGGCAGCCCGACGCTGACCAGCGTGCTGCACGCCAACCGCTGGGACTACCCCTACTACTACAAGCCCGGCTACGGCGACGCCCAGGAACGCAAATTCACCGTCTGGTTCGAAAACGACCGGCTGACCCGCTGGGAAGGCGACAAGCAGCCTGACCTGCAGCCCTACCAGATCAACACGCCCAACGCCGTCGCCGACGAAAAGGCGGACAAGCGCCTCACGGAAGACGAGGCTCGCCAGAAGGAAGAGGCAGACCAGCTCAAGCGCGACTCCGCCGCTCCGGCCAGCCCCCTCAACCAGTATCCTGGCCAGCCCGGCAACGCCCCCGAGCCGCTCAAGTAACACCAAGGATTATCTATGCGTATTGCAATTGCCGGCGCCAGCGGCCGTATGGGCCAGATGCTGATCGAAGCCGTCCTGAACGCACCCGGCCTGCAGTTGGCCGTGGCGCTGGACCGCCAGGGCTCGGCCGCGCTGGGCCAGGACGCCGGCGCGCCGCTGGGCAAGCAGACGGGCGTGGCCATCACCGCCGATCTCGACGCCCTGGCCCAGGCCGACTGCCTGATCGACTTCACCCGTCCGGAAGGCACGCTCGAAC
>JALDYL010000180.1:0-9143 GCA_032153965.1 Achromobacter sp.
AATTCTGCATCGACCTGAAGCTGGCGGCCGCCATGCGCGGCGAAGTCAGCCGCGGCCTGTTCTTCCGCGGCGCGTCCAAGCTGCCCTTCGGCAACGCCATGCGCTCGGTGCGCGAATTGATGGACTATCTGCTGCACGGCCAGATGCCCGCCGCGGCCTGAGCCCCGCAGCCGGCGCCTCGGGCAGGGGCTTCCAAAAATAATTGAACGACGTACAATATTATTCGTCGTTCAATTATTTTCGCATCATGGATTCCTCTGCCCTGCCTTCATCCGAATCCGCCGCGCCCGAGGCCGGGCGCCGCGAACGCAAACGCCTGCAAACCCTGGACCACCTGGCGCAAACCGCCTGGCGCCTGTTCGAAACGCTGGGTTATGACGCGGTCACCATGGAACAGATCGCCGCCCAGGCCGACGTATCCAAGGGCACGCTGTACAACCATTTTCCCGTCAAGGAAGCCCTGCTTGCGCACCGCTTCCATGGCGAGCTGGCCGCCAGCATCCGGGAACTCCAGCCCGCGCTGCGCGCCCTGCCGACCTTGGCGCGGCGCCTGACGCGGATACTGCATGCCTCGGCCCATTGGTCCGAATCGCACCGCGCCTATCTGGGTCCGTACCTGCGCTACCGCCTGTCCACGCTGCAGCCCGGCGCGCGCGACGACGGCCGCTATCCGCGCAGCGGCATGCAGGCGCTGTACACCGCGCTGATCGAGCAAGCGCAGGCCGCCGGCCAGGCGCGCACCGATCTGGCCGCCGCGCAACTGGCCCATCAACTGCAGTTCCTGTACCTGGGCGCGATGCTGCGCTGGCTGGACCAGCCCCGCGCCAGCCTCAAATCGGAATTCGACGCCGCCATCAGCCTCTTCGTGCGCGGCGTGACGCCCGAGGTTACGGCATGACAAGCGCCGTGCTGGACTGGGCCGCCACCGCCCTGGCCGGCCCGCAGGCCGCCGGCGGCAAGGGCTGGCAGCTGGGCCGCATGGCGCAGCTGGGCGTGCCGGTGCCCGACGGCTTCGTGCTGCCCGCCACGCTGAGCCTGGCTCGCGAACCGGGCCAGGCGCTGCCGTCCGCCGTCACCCAGGCGCTGCGCGATGAATTAGCCGCGCGCGGCTGGCTGGAACGGCCCTTGGCCTTGCGCTCGTCCGCGCCGCAGGAAGATTCCGCGAGCGCCTCGTTCGCAGGCATCCATCTGTCCTGCCTGAACGTGCGCGGCGCGGATGCGGCGATCGACGCGGTGCGGCAGATCTGGGATTCGCAATGGACGCCGCAGGCCTGCGCCTACAGGGAGAAGCTGGGCTTGGGGCTGGGACTGAACCCCGCCGGCATGGCCGTGGTCGTCATGCCGCTGATCGACGCGGCCGCGTCCGGCATCGCCTTCACCATCGATCCCGTGTCGGGTCGGCATGACGAGATGGTCATCCACGGCAATTGGGGCTTGGGCGAGTCGCTGGTCGACGGCGCGGCGCAAGGCGACGAGTACCGCCTGCGCGAAGACTATCTGCGCCAGGCATGGCCGCTGGCCGCCCGGCGCATCGGCGCCAAACGCCACGCCAGCCAGGCCGCTGGGGATTCGGGCACCCTGCTTGCCCCCACGCCCGCCGCGCGCGCCGCCCTGGCCGTGCTGAGCGACGCGCAGGCCGAAACCCTGGGCGACATCGTGCGCGACGCGGCGCGCGCGCTGGACTATGCCGGCGGCGGCTACGACATCGAATGGGTCTGGGACGGGCGGCAATTCTGGATCGTGCAGGCCCGTCCCGTCACCGCGGCGGCGCGCCATACCTATCCGGCGCTGCGCGCTCAGCCTGCCTACTGGTCGCGCGGCAACACCCGCGAAGTCCTGCCGCTGGCCATGTCGGCGCTGGAATGGGACACGGGCCGCGTCATGGCGCAACGCATGCTGACCACCGGTTTTGAACTGAGCGGCTATACCACCCTGCCCGGCGTGCGACTGGCGGCACTGTTCCAGGGCCGGGTCTATCTGGACGCCTCGGTCATCCAATGGCTGGGCTACGACGCGCTGGGCGTGCCGCCGAAAGCCATGAATGCGCTGCTGGGCGGCCCCCAGCCCGAAATCGTGGTCGCGCCCCTGACGCTGGCGCAGCGCCTGCGGCATGGCGCGCGCATCCTGCGCTACCTGCGCCGCGCAGCCCCCTTGCGCAAGCAGGCGGAACAGGACCTGCCGCGCCTGTTCGCCCGCGCCCAGGCCTGGCTGCACGAGCCCGCGCCCGCGTCCAACGCCGCGCTGGGCGCGCGCCTGCGGGAACAGTTCCACACGGTGCTGGCGGCGGATCAATTGTTCTTCCTGCAGGGCTCGGGCGGCGGCGCGCTGCACAAGCTGCTGGAGCTGGTGGAGAAAGCCTGCCCGGGCGAAGGCCATGCGCTCACGGCCGCGCTGATGGCCGGCGGCGAACCCAGCGTGACCGCCGCGCAAAGCTATGCCCTCATGGCGCTGGCCAAACTGGCCGCCGATGACGTGCGCGTGATGGACTGGCTGCGCCATCCCGAGCGCGACAGCGCCGGCTGGCAAGGCGCCTTGCCCGAGGGCGCTCCCTTCAAACAAGCCTTCGCGGACTTCCTGCGCCAGTACGGCCATCGCGCCGTCTATGAGACCTATCTGCGCAACCCGCGCTGGCACGAGGATCCCGGCTATCTGCTGGACAGCGTGCTGCGGTTGACCGACGCCGACCCTGCCGCGCTGCGCGCCCGGCAGGACAGCGCCGCAAGCCAGGCCCGGTTGCGCCTGCGCGCGGCACTACCCTTCTGGCAGCGCCCGCTGATCGCCCGCCTGCTGGCCGCGGCCCGCATCGAGGGCAGGCAGCGCGAGGCCGCGCGCAGCGTGCTGGTGGCCTATCTTGCGGCCGCGCGCCAGAACGCCTTGGCGCTGGGCCGCCGCTACGTCCACGCCGACGGCCTGGCCGCCGCGGACGACATCTTTCACCTGAACGCGGCCGAACTATTCGCCCTGGCCGAAGCCAGGCTGACGCCCGCCGCCGCGGGCCGCCGCGCTGCCCTGCGCCGGGCTCAATTGGAGTCCTGGGCCGCGACTCCTGATCAGGACGTCATCGCCGAAGATGCCGCAGGCGCCGCCACCGACATGCCGCCCCCTGCGCCTGCCGATGCCGGCGCCGCCGGATCCTGGCGCGGCACGCCTGCCGCGGGCGGCCATGCCCGGGCCGGCGCTTTCGTCGCCCGCTCGCCGTCCGAAGGACTGGCCATGCCGGCCGGCGGCATCCTGGTCGCGGCGTCCACCGACCCGGCCTGGACGCCGCTGTTCCTGCGGGCCGGGGCCCTGGTCATGGAGGCGGGCGGCTATCTGTCGCACGGCGCCATCGTAGCGCGCGAGTTCGGCATACCGGCAATCGTCAATGTGCAAGGCATCATGCGGCAAGTCGCCACCGGCGACGTCCTGGAAGTGGACGCGGCGCGCGGCACGGTGCGGCGGCTGGCGTCCGCATCCGCATCTGCATCCAACCCGGACCCGCCCGGCCCGCGGACACCGCGCAGCGCCCGCTAGCGCGCCGCAGCCAGGTCGAACTGGAACACCGCGCCCGCCCCGGCGCGGTCCACCAGCCGGATCTCGCTATGGTGCAGCTGCAGGATGCGCTGCACGATCACCAACCCCAGCCCGCCGCCGTCGCCCGGACCGCGGTTCAAGGCGCTGGCCCGCGTGAAAAGGCCCGCGCGCAGCGCCTGCGGTATGCCCTCGCCCGTGTCGCTGACCTGCACCTGCACCAGATTGTGCGCGCTGCCCAGCCGCAGCTCGATGAGGCCGCCGGGCGGGCTGTGGCGGATGGCGTTGTCCAGCAGATTGGTCAGCACGCGTTCGATCAGGCCCAGATCCGCGCGCACCGGCGGCAGCTCGCGCGGGATGTCCATGGTCAGCCGCTGCTGGCGCGCCTCGGCCGCCAGTTCGAACTTCTGCATCACGTCCTGCACCAGCTCCGGCAGCGAAAACGTTTCCGGCTCCAGCCTCACCAGCCCGGACTCCAGGCGCGCCAGCTCGAAGAGTTCCTGCGCCAGGCGACCGACCTTGCGGCTTTGCGCCAGCGCTATATCCAGGTAGCGGCGGCGTTCGTCCGGGTCCAGCGCCTGATCCTTCAGTCTCAGGGTTTCCAGATAGCCGTGCAGCGAGGTCAGCGGCGTGCGCAGATCGTGCGAGATGTTGGCGACCAGATCGCGCCGCTGCTGATCCTGCCGCGTCAGTTCGCGCCACTGGTCGGATATGCGCTTGCCCATCTGCACGAAGCTGCGCCGCAGCACCGCGATCTCGTCGCCGTTGCGCTCGGCGGCATCGCCCGGCCGCTCCAGCGCGGCCAGGGCCTGCCCGTCATCGCCGTCGAAGGCGCGCACGGCGCGCGTCAGGCCGCGCAACGGGCGCGTGATCAGCGCGAATGCCGCCAACCCGGCGACCAGGCCCAGCAGCGCAACGAGCGCGATCGACCACAGGGTCGTGCGCAGCACGGAACTGCGCGACACCGCCATCGCCAGCGCATCGTGCGCCTGGCCTTGCAGCACCACGTAGACATAGCCCTTGTCCTGCCCGCCCACGCGCACCGGCGCGGCGCTGAAGACCTTCTGCGCGTCCAGGCTGCGCGGGTCGTCCCCCGTGATGGGCAGCATGCCGCCCGCCAGCAGGCGCTTGACCGGTTCGAGGCCGACGCGGTCGCGCTTGATCTGGCCGGCGGGCGCGGCATCGCCCACGATGCGGCCGTCGTTGGACAGCAGATAGACCTCCACCGCGGGGTTCACCGCCATCAACATGTCGAACAGCGAACGCACCGCGGCGGGCTTCCAGCCGTTGGTGTCCATCAATTCGTTGGCGCCGGCGATGTGCTGCGCCAGTCCGCTGGACAGGCGCTGGACCACCTCTTGCTCGTAGCGGGAATTGGCCGCGATCTGCAGCCACGCCGAAGCCCCGCAGCAGGCCAGCAGCAGCAGCGCGAACACGGCGGACAGCCGTTGGGTGAGCGTGAACCGCTTCATGATGCGCCTCCCGCGCCGGCCGGCCCCGCGGCGAATTTATAGCCCTTGCCCCATACCGTCAGGATGCGCTGCGGATCGGACGGGTCCGCCTCGATCTTGGTGCGCAGCCGGTTGATATGGGTATTGACCGTGTGTTCATAGCCTTCGTGCTGGTAGCCCCACACCTGGTTCAGCAGATCCATGCGCGAAAAAACCTTGTCCGGGTGGCGTGCGAAGAAATGCAGCAGGTCGAACTCGCGCGGCGTCAGATCCAGGCGGCGGCCGTCGACCTCGGCCGTGCGCGCCACCGGATCGATAGCCACGCCGTGCAGGGCCAGGCTGCCGGCGTCGATGCGCGCGTTGCGCTCCAGGGCGTCGCTGCGGCGCAGGAGCGCCCGCACCCGCGCCACCAGTTCCAGCATGGAGAACGGCTTGGCCAGGTAGTCGTCCGCGCCCAGCTCCAGGCCCAGGATACGATGGACTTCGCTGGAGCGCGCGCTGGTGATGATGATGGGCGTGTAGCGCGCCATGGCGCGGGCGCGCTTGCAGATCTCCAGGCCGTCGATGCCGGGCAGCATCAGGTCCAGCACCAGGGCGTCCCAGCTGCCTTCCTCCAGCTTGCGCATGCCTTCGTTGCCGTCGGCGGCATGCTCGACCGCATAGCCTTCGTCCCGCAGATGCAGGCGCAGCAATTCGGCAATGTGGGCGTCGTCTTCGACGATAAGTACGCGTCGGGGCGTGTCCATGGGCAGGAACTCTAAAGGGGTTATGCGCCTATTGTCGCCAATCCGCGCCGCCGAGTTATCACAATTAATTTAAGTTTGCGTGAGGACTTCGGTATCGGCCCCGGGGAAGAATGGCTCCAACGACAACAAGCCCCCCGGAGCCCCGCCATGCTGGCCCCCCCCGCAAGCCACGACGCCCCAGCCCCGCCGGCCAATTTTCCCATCCACCCCGGGTGGCTGCGCGCCATGCACTGGCTCAACGCCCTGGCCGTGGTGGTCATGGTGATGAGCGGCTGGCGCATCTACAACGCCTCGCCCCTGTTCGACTTCGTCTTTCCCAACGAAATCACGCTGGGCGGTTGGCTGGGCGGCGCCCTCCAATGGCACTTCGCCGGCATGTGGCTGCTGTTCTTCAACGGCATCCTGTACCTGGCGATGAATCTGGCCACCGGCCGCCTGTGGCGCAAATTCTTTCCCTTGAGCGCCCGCGGCGTGGCCGCCGACCTGGGCGCGGCGCTGCGCGGCAAGCTCGCCCATGCGGACCCGCGCCGCTACAACCAAGTGCAGCGCCTGGCCTACCTGTTCGTGATGCTCGACATCGCGGTGCTGGTGCTGTCCGGACTGGTGCTGTGGAAGTCGGTGCAGTTCGAGCTGCTGCGCGAACTGATGGGCGGCTACGAAACCGCGCGCCGCGTGCACTTCATCGCCATGGCCTTGCTGACGGCGTTCGTGGCGGTCCACCTGCTGATGGTGGCGCTGGTGCCGCGCAGCCTGATCGCCATGATTCGCGGCAAATAAGGAGCCCTCCGTGAACAAGCACAAGCGCCCCTCCCTGCCCGGCCTGGACGCCCCCGCCATCCTCAAGGAAGCCGGCAGGATCCTGGAAAAACGCGTCGAACAGCCCTCGCGCCGCGCCTTCCTGCGCAGCGGCCTGACCCTGGGCGGGCTGGCCATGCTGTCGGGCTGCTCGCTGTCCGACGATGAAAGCGTGGAAAAAGCGCTGACCGCCGTCTCGCGCTTGAACGACCGGGTGCAGGGCTGGATCTTCGATCCGAACAAGCTGGCGCCCACCTATCCAGAATCCATGATCACGCGGCCCTTCCCCTTCAACGCCTACTACGGCATCGACCAGGTACGGCACGTGGACGAGGCATCGTTCCGCCTGGAAGTCAGCGGCCTGGTCGCCGACAAGCGCCGCTGGCGGCTGGAGGAACTGCGCGCCATGGCGCAGATCGACCAGGTCACGCGGCACATCTGCGTGGAAGGCTGGAGCGCCATCGGCAAATGGGGCGGCGTGCCGTTTTCCGCCTTCCTCAAGCGCGTGGGCGCGGACCTGAGCGCCAAGTACGTCGGCTTCAAATGCGCCGACGACTACTACACCAGCATCGACATGCCCACGGCGCTGCATCCCCAGACCATCCTGGCGCTGACCTATGACGGCCAGACGCTGCCTCCAGAGTACGGCTTCCCCATGAAGCTGCGCATGCCCACCAAGCTTGGCTACAAGAACCCCAAGCACATACAGGCAATTTTCGTCACCAACACCTACCCGGGCGGTTACTGGGAGGACCAGGGCTACAACTGGTTCGGCGGCAGCTAGGTGGAATCTTTACCCAACCCCTCTCCATAAAGGAACGCATCATGAAGAAAATCGCTACCACCGCCGCGCTGTCCCTGTGCCTGGCCTTCGGCGCCGCGGCAGTCCACGCCGCCGACAACATGACCAAGGACGCGATGGGCGGCGGCTCGATGTCCAAGGACTCGATGGCCAAGGACGGAATGTCGAAGAGCGGGATGTCCAAGGACGGCATGTCGAAGGACGGCATGAGCAAGGATTCGATGTCCAAGGATGGCATGTCGAAGGAAGGCATGGCCAAGGATTCGATGTCCAAGGACGGCATGTCGAAAAACGGCATGTCCAAGGATTCGATGTCCAAGGACGGCATGTCGAAGGATTCCATGTCCAAGGACGGCATGTCGAAAGGCGGCATGTCCAAGGACGGCATGAAGCAATAGCGCCCACCCGGCCCGCCCCTGATCCGGAGCATGTCATGAAACTAGACCGCAGGCATTTCCTGGGCCTGGGCAGCGCGGCGGCCATCGCCGCCAGCCTGGCCCCGGTCCTGGCGGCGCGCGGCGGCCCGGCCGCCGCCGCCCAGACTTTCCCCTACACGCTGAGCGACGCGCAATGGCGCGAGCGGCTCACGCGCGAACAATACGAGGTGCTGCGCCGCGAAGGGACCGAGCGCCCCTACTCCAGCCCGCTGGACAAAGAGCATCGCAAGGGCGCCTACGCCTGCGCCGGCTGCGCCCATCCCTTGTTCTCGTCGTCCGCCAAATTCGACAGCGGCACCGGCTGGCCCAGCTTCTGGCAGCCGCTGGACGGCGCCGTCGGCGAGACCAAGGACCGCAGCTTCGGCATGACGCGCGTCGCCGTGCACTGCGCCAACTGCGGCGGCCATCTGGGCCATGTCTTCGATGACGGCCCGCGCCCGACGGGACTACGCTATTGCATGAATGGCGTGGCCCTGGCGTTCACCCCGCAGGCCTGAAACCCGGCCGCGCCATCCATCAGGAGACACCATGTCCGCCACCTACCTGCCCCGCAAACTCTGCGCCGCACTGGCCGCCGCCTGCGGCCTGCTGGGCGCCGCCTCGGCCAGCGCCGCGGAAACCGCCTTTATCATTCCGCCCCCGGCCATCGACCAGCCCACGGCCGTCGCGCCGCAAAAAGCCGTCATCGCCGGTGGCTGCTTCTGGGGCGTGCAAGCCGTGTTCCAGCACGTCAAGGGGGTAAGTTCCGCCGTCTCCGGCTACGCCGGCGGCCAGGCCTCCACCGCCAATTACGACACCGTCAGCGGCGGACGCAGCGGCCACGCCGAAGCGGTCGAGATCACCTACGACCCCGCCCAGGTCAGCTACGGCCAGTTGCTGCAGATCTATTTTTCGGTAGCCCACGACCCCACCCAGCTCAACCGCCAGGGGCCGGACAGCGGCACCCAGTACCGATCCACGGTCTTCCCCGCGGACGACGGCCAGCGCAAGGTGGCCGAAGCCTACATCGCGCAGCTCAACCAGGCCGGCGTCTATCCCAAGACACTTGCCACGACGATAGAACCGCTGAAAGCCTTCTATCCCGCTGAGGACTACCACCAGGACTATCTGGTACGTCATCCCTACAGCATGTACATCATGGTCAACGATGTGCCCAAGGTCGAGAACCTGGCCAAGACGTTTCCGCAGCAGTATCGGGACAAGCCTGTGCTGGTGAGATGAAAACGGTGAATGGAGTCGGCCGCGCTGGATAAAGTCGGCCGCACTCTAAACCGTTCGAGGCGACGAGATCTCCATTACGGAGCCTTCATCTCCTTCATCTCCTTCTTTTCCTCTTTTTCCTTTTTCTCTCCATCGTAATGGGACTTGATGGCGAGAAACATGCCCGTTCCCAACACCAGGA
>JALDYL010000181.1:0-9134 GCA_032153965.1 Achromobacter sp.
TCACGCGCTTTCTGGTGGGCACCACGCTGGGCACCTGGGCCGCCATCGTGCCGCTGTCGGCCAACCTGGTGCCGTTCTTCGCGCGGATCGCCCAGGTCAGCCTGAACGACGTGGACCACGGCCTGGTGGAAGCCGCCAGGGCCATGGGCTGCCGCCGCTGGCACATCGTGCGCCACGTGCTGCTGCCGGAAGCCTTGCCCGGCATCATCGGCGGCATGACCGTCAGCGTCATCGCCATGATCAATGCGTCGGCCATGGCGGGCGCGGTGGGCGCCGGCGGCCTGGGCGACCTGGCGATCCGCTATGGCTACGAACGCTACGAGACCCGCGTGATGTTCGAGGTGATCGTGATCCTGATCGCGCTGGTCTCCATCGTGCAGTTCACCGGCGAGTGGCTGTCGCGCCGCGCCGACCACAAACGCTGACTCCGCGCCGGGGCCGCGCGCCCCGGCCTTATCCGAAAACACAGGAACGTAGACATGTCCGAGTCCTCGCAACACGGTTTCGCCACGCGCGCCATCCACCTGGGCTACGACCCGCTGGACGAACAGGGCGCGCTGTCCCCGCCGCTCTACCTGACCGCCACCTACACCCAGGACAGCATTGAATCCTTCGACCAGATCCGCCTGGGCGAAAAGCAGGGCTATGTCTACGGCCGCACCCGCAATCCGACGCAGGCCCTGCTGGAAGAGCGTCTGGCCTCGCTGGAAGGCGCCGAGGCCGGCGTGGTGACCGCCTCCGGCATGGCGGCGATCTCGGCCACCCTGTTCTCGCTATTGCAGAGCGGCGACGAGATCGTGGTGGACCAGATCGTGTACGGCACCGCCTTCACCCTGTTCACGCAGGGCCTGGCGCGCTTTGGCGTGCGGGTGGTGTTCGCCGACTTCACCCGCCCCGAGACCGTGGCCGCGGCCATCGGGCCAAAGACGCGCGCGGTCTATTTCGAGACGCCCGCCAATCCGAACCTGCGCCTGGTGGATATTGCGGCGGTGTCCGCCATAGCCCGGGGCAAGGGGCTGCTGACCATCGTCGACAATACGTTCGCCACGCCGGTGTTGCAGCGTCCGCTGGAGCATGGCGCCGACCTCGTGCTGCATTCGGCCACCAAGTACCTGGGCGGCCACGGCGACCTGCTGGCCGGCGCCGTGCTGGGGCGCAAGGAACACATCGACGCCATCCGGCTGCAGGGGCTGCGCTACTTCACCGGCGCTACCTTGTCGCCGTTCACCGCCTTCCTGGTGCTGCGCGGCATCAAGACGCTGGAGCTGCGCGTGGCGCGCCACAGCGAATCCGCCCTGAAGGTGGCCAAGCTGCTGCGCGAGCATCCCGCGGTGGCCGACGTGTTCTATCCCGGCCTGGCCGATACGGCGGGGGCGGAGATCGCGCGGCGCCAGCAATCGGCCGGCGGCGGCCTGGTCGCGTTCGAACTCAAGGGCGGATTGACCGCCGGGCGCGCATTGCTCAACAGCCTGAAGCTGGCGCGCATCGCGGTCAGCCTGGGTGATCCGGAAACGCTGATCCAGCATCCCGCGTCCATGACGCATGCGAGCTACACGGCCGAGGACCGCGAGCGCTATGGACTGTCCGAGGGTTTGTTGCGGCTGTCGGTGGGCCTGGAGACGCCCGGGGACATCCTGGCCGATCTCAAGCAGGGTCTGGACCGGGTGTAGCGGCCGCGCGCCGCCACGCCACCCATTCCCCGCTGTCCTCGAAGTTGCGCGGTCCGCGCGCGGCGGCGGCCAGCCCCGCGCGCAGCGCGCCCATGTCCAGGCCGGGCATGTTCCGCAGCAGAGCGGGAGGCAGCCGTTCGGCGTCCAGCGTAGCCTCGTCGAACTCCATGGCCATCAGCCCGCCGCCGTCGGTGGGCACGCGCACGAACCACAGGCCTTCCATGTAGTCGCCCGACCAGGGATCGGGAAAGACGGCCTGTGTGTAGCGGAAGCCGAATTCATGGATGTCACGCCAGGGCCAGAATTCCTGCTGGCCCAGGGCGCGCGCCAGCTCGCTGCTGCGCGTGAAACCGGCCTCATCGAAGCTCAAGGTTTCGCGCAGGGGATTCTCGGGCGGCGTCGGGCCGGCAAGCAGCCGTTTGATGAATGACCACATGGCGCAAGGGCGGATGAAGGGAGGCCAGTGTAGCGGCCTTCGTCGCTGCAAAAATGTTACAACGTTTGATCGAAGTCAAATCCGCGCGGCAGGGCTCGGGGTAGCGTTTGCGCTTTTCCCGATAGCGGCCGCAGGCGCAAGCCTGGCAGGCGTGGACAGGACGATCAGCGCAGCGAGGACAGAATCGATGACAGACAAGACAACTCCAGCCACCGAACAAGCCGTAGCCGAGACGCCGCGCAAGCGCGCGGCCAAGCGCAGCGCCGGCGCCGCCACCAAGCCGGTCACCAAGCCAGTCACGAAGCCGACCGTCAAGACGGTAGTCAAGACCGTCGTCACGCCGGTGACCACCAGCCGCAAGCCGCGCGTGGCCAAAACGCCTGCGGCGGGCGCTCCCGCGGCAGTCGACCCCGTGTCGGCCGCCGCTGCCGCCGAGCCGGCCCTCGATGTGCGCAAGCGCGTCGTCGCGCGCCAGGATGCCGCGCGCCAGGAGACCGTGGCGGTGCTGGCCGATATCGCCCGCCGCTATAACGTCAGCGCGCCGGCCCAGGCGCGCGAGGCGCTGCGCTCGGTCATCGAGGAACTGTCGCCGGACGATGCGCAGGCCGTGCACCGCGCGTTGCTGGAAGCCAATTCGGCGACGCCACGCGCGCGCCGCAACCCCGACGACGAACTGGCCGCGGATTGGCGCGAAGGCATCTATCCCTATCGCCACCGCATGCTGCGCCGTAACTACGAAAAGCAGAAGTACAGCCTGCAGGTCGAACTGCTGAAGCTGCAGGCCTGGGTCAAGGCCACCGGCCAGCGCGTCGTGATCCTGTTCGAAGGCCGCGACGCCGCCGGCAAGGGCGGCACCATCAAGCGCATGATGGAACACCTGAACCCGCGCGGCGCGCGCGTGGTCGCGCTGGAAAAGCCGTCCGACACGGAGAAAGGCCAGTGGTACTTCCAGCGCTACGTGCAGCATCTGCCCACCGCGGGCGAGATCGTCATGTTCGACCGCTCCTGGTACAACCGTGCAGGCGTCGAGCGCGTGATGGGCTTCTGCACCCAGAACGAGTACCTGGACTTCTTGCGCCAGGTGCCGGATTTCGAGCGTCACCTGGTCAGCAGCGGCATCCACTTGATCAAGTTCTGGTTCTCGGTCAGCCAGGAAGAGCAGCGCCGCCGCTTCCTGCAGCGCAAGGTGCATCCGCTCAAGCAGTGGAAGCTCAGCCCGGTGGACCTGGCTTCGCTGGACAAGTGGGACGACTACACCCGCGCCAAGGAAGCGATGTTCGCGCACACCGACACGGCCGACGCGCCCTGGGTGGTGGTCAAGTCCGATTGCAAGAAACGCGCGCGGATCAATGCGATGCGCTATGTACTCAGCCGCATGCCGTACGAAGGCAAGAGCAGCGATCCCATGATGGCGCTGGATTCGTTGATCGTGGGCCGCGCGCTGTAGCCGCTCAGGCGCCCAGCGCCTGCAGGTTCAGCGTATGGCTGCGTCCGATCCATACCGCGCAATCGCGGTGGTCGCGCACCGAATCGCCGGTGTTGGGGTGCATGAAGACATCCAGCGTCCCATGGTGCAGCGTCAGCCAGGTGGCGATCTCCGCGTAGTGCTCGGGCGTGAAGGCAATCTGGTAACTCCACTGCGGATGCGGGCCGACGGGGCGCTCATGGAAGCGCCCCAATTCCATCTGGCCGGCAAAGCGCGCGGCGATCCGTTCGCGCAGCGCGTGCGCGGCGTCGCGGCTGGCGGCGTCGAAATACACATGGGCGTGCCAGCTGGCCACGTCGCTGGTTTGCAGGTCAGTCATTGTTCTTGCTCCGTCGGTGTCAGCCGCCCGCGCGCTTGGCGCGGATGCCTTGTTTTTGCAGTACGTCCATGACGCGGTCGCAATGTTCGCCCTGGATCTCGATCACGCCGTCCTTCACCGTTCCGCCCGAACCGCAGGCATTGCGCAGCTGCTTGCCCAGCGCGTTGAGCGCCGCGCCGTCCAGCGCCAGGCCCTTGACCACGGTGACGCTCTTGCCGCCGCGGCCCTTGGTTTCGCGCGACACGCGGGCCACGCCATCGCCGGCGGGCGCAGCCCGGGCGGCCTGCTTGCACAGGCACTGCGTCAGGGGCTTGCGGCATTCGGGACACATCCGGCCGCTTTCGGTGGAGTAGACCAGGCCGCCTGTCGAACTGCTTTTCATGATGGACACGCGCAAAAGCCTATATCTTAATCGGCGGCAGGCCCTTGGGGGCGGACGTCACAACAGACCGGCGTCGCGCGCCAGGGCCACCGCGTGGGTCCGGCTGTCGGCGCGGAGCTTCACGTTCAGATTGCGCAGATGGGTGCGGACGGTACTTTCGGAAACGAACAGGCGCTGGGCTATGCCATTGTTCGAATGGCCCTCCGCGACCAGGCGTAGAACATTCAGCTCCTTGGCCGTCAATGCGTCGGCCGGTCCGCGCTCCGCGGCGGGAGCGGCCGCACTGGAATCGGCGGTGACGCCGATCTGCCGCTGAAAATGTGTGAACCATGCATGGGCGGCGGGGCTGCCGTCCACCCAGGCGCTGCCGGCCGGCGTGGCGAAGTACCGCAGCAAAGGGGTGATGAGCGCGGTTCCCTCGTCAGCCAGCACGCGGCACAGGCCCTCGACCTGCGCCGCGGCCAGCAGTTGCGCCAGTTGCGGGTAGGCCTGCTCTTCGTCGCCCGAGCGCGCCAGGGCGACGGCGCGAAAGATCCGCAGCTTGTAGGCGCGACGGACGCGGCGAGCTGAATCCGCGCGCGCGATGTCCGCGTCCAGCTGCCGCAGCGCATCCTGGGGCAAACCCGCATAGGCTTGCACCCGCAGCATCCCCAGCCGGGGGTACAGCAGGTCGTTTGAGGGGAGGCGCAGCGTTTCGATCCGAGTCCAAAGATCGTCGTCTTCGGCGCGCCTCAGTTCGTCGCGGGCGGCTTGCGGATGTCCCTGTAGCAGCAGGACGCGCGCGCGCTCCACGCGGGCGCTGCCGGCGATCCGGGGCAGGCGGCGCTGGTGTCCAAGGTATTCCAGCTCGCCCAACAGATAGAAGGTCTGTTCGATGTCGCCCGCGAGGTAGGCGATGCGCGCCAGCATCACATAGCCCAGGATCAGGTGGTCGGGGTGTCCGGTGTCTCGTCCCAGTGGCACGTAGACATGCAACAGGCGGGCCGCCTGTTCCAGGTCGCCGGTTTCGTAGACCCATGCGGCGTACAGCACGCCGGCCCAGGCGTTGCCGTTGGCCTGGCCATACGCTCCCTTGCGGGTCGCGTGGACGGCCATGCGGAAGCGCGCGCCGGCCTGGCGCATGCGTCCTTCCTGCAGATCGATGATGCCTTCCACCGCTTCGGAGTACATCTGGTTGAACGTGCTGGCGGCCAGGCTCTGCGCGCGGCGGGCGGCATCCAGCAGTAGCTGCGCCTCGTGGTAGCGGCCAAGCACCGCTGCGACGTTGGCCATGGCATTGGCGAGGGCGGTCTCCGCGAATGTGGATGCGTTTGCCGCGGCGGAAATGCCCGGCATGCCCAGGACGTAGGCCTCTTCGTGCCGGTCGGTCATGGAAAGTAGCAAGGGCTGCAGGGCCTGCACGTGCGCGCGGACTTCGGGATCGGCGCTACCGGCCAACCCCAGCTCGGCCATTTGCAGCGACGCCTCGCTGGCGCCTCGCGTAAAGCAGGTGGCCCAGACCTGCACCGCCTGCAACGGCGGGCGGCTGGCCAGCACCGCGGGCGGCAACTGGGCGAACCAGCGGGAGAGCAGCCGCATGCGGCCTTCGGCCAGCAGTGCTTCGGCGTGTGCGCGCAGCAAGGTCAGGGCGTGTTCGAAATCGCCGCCTTCGATTGCGTGGTCGATGGCAGGAACGGGCCGGCCCTGCTCGGCGTACCAGCGGGACGCTGCCAGATGCAGCGCGGCGATGTCCGAGGGTTCCTGCAGGCGCAGCCGGGATTGCAGATAGCTCGCGAAAAGACTGTGGTAACGATATTGCCCCGTATGGGCGGAGGAACGCGACAGCAGGACTTGCCCGTCTTCCAGCCCGCGCAGGATCCGGTCACAGTCCAGGTCCGGCAGCAGGGCCTGGCACAGCGGCGCGCTCAGTTGCTTGAGGATGCTGGTGCGCAGCAGGAAGCGCCGCAACTCGGGCGTCTGTCCGGCTAGCACATCCTGGGCCAGATAGTCGGCGACGGACTGTTCGCTGCCCGAAAAGCGTTCGATGAACGCGGCGGCGGAGTCCTGCCGCGCGAGCGAGGCGGAAGCCAGCCACAGCGCGGCGATCCACCCTTCGGTCTTGTGATGGAGCAGGCCGATCTCGGCGGGCAGGATTGAAGGATTGCGCCGTGCAAAAAAAAGCGTGGTCTCGTTCAGCGAAAAACAGAGCTGCTCGGAGTCGATTTCCAGCAATTGGCCTTCGGCGCGCAGGCGGCCTAGTTCGAGGCCGGTGGCGTGGCGCGAGCCGATCAGCAGCCGGCCCCGCGGCGGCAAGCAGTGGATCAGGTCCTGCACGAAGTCCAGCACACCCGGCGCGTTGATGGCTTCGAACTCGTCCAGTACCAGTGCGAAAGGGTCTGTTTGCGTGGCGACGGCTTCGATGAGGGCCAGAGCCAGCGCATCGTCTGCCTCCGCGTTCGCCAAGGTCCCGGACGGCGCGGCCAGGGGTTCCAGCGCTGCCCTCAGGCAGTGCAGGAAGCGCGGCAGATCGTTGTCGCCGCGGTCCAGCGTCAGCCAGGCGCCACGCACGGACTGCGTGCGCAAGCGCGCCTGGCACTGAGCCAGCAGGGTGGTCTTGCCGTAGCCGGCTGGGCCGCGTGCGAGAACGACCTTGGGACTGCTGTGCGCGCAGACTTGCGCGCACAGCGATTCGCGCAGGATGTGGTCGGCGTGGGCTGCGGCGACGCCAAGCTTGCCGCTGGCCTGGGCATGTCCGGGCGAAAACGTAGGGCGCATGATCTGCCTGTTGGGTGAGGAACGACTGCGCGCCGTCTCGGGGGAAACCCGCAAGCAACATGAAAATCGTCGCTTTGGACGAAGCTGAAAAACGCGTGCCTACGATACAAAAGGACGCGTGCCGGAGCAATAGGCCAGCCGCCGCGCAGACGGCGCTTACCATAACGGAGACATATCAATGGCAATCGTGAAAATGGCGCTCGCATTGGCCGGCGCGGCTATCGCCGCGGCAGGCGCGCAAGCGCAACCTGCTGGCGGCCCGGTGAAAATCGGCGTCATGGCGGACATGAGCTCGGCTTATTCCGACATAGGCGGCAAGGGCCTGGTGGAGGCTGCGCGCATGGCGGTGCAGGATTTTGGCGGCAGCGTGTTGGGCAAGCCGGTGGAATTGGTGTTCACCGACGGCCAGAACAAGGTGGACGTCGCCAGCGCGGCAGCGCGGCGCTGGTTCGACCAGGACGGCGTGGACATGGTCACGGACCTGCCGACATCGGCGCTGGCGTTGGCGATTAGCGAACTCGGGCGCGAAAAGAAGAAGATCGTCATGGTCACCAGCGCGTCGACGTCGGAACTGACTGCCAAGGCATGCTCGCCCTACACGGTCCACTGGACCTACGACACCTATGCACTGGCCAACGGCACGGGCGCGGCAGTCTCGGCGCAGGGCGGAAAGGATTGGTTCTTCATGACAGCGGATTACTCCTTCGGCTATGCGCTGCAGGCAGATGCCTCCGCCGTCATCGAGAAGAGCGGAGGGACTGTGCGGGGAGCCGTCCGCTCGCCCCTGAATACGCCAGACTTCAGCTCCTATCTGTTGCAGGCGCAGAGTTCCAAGGCCGGCATCATCGGCCTGGCGTTGGGCGGCAACGACGTGATCAGCGCGATCAAGCAGGCGGCCGACTTTGGCATAGGCCGTCCGGGCGGCCAGCAGAAGCTGGTGGCGTTGCTGGCGTTCCTGTCGGACGTGAAGTCCATCGGGCTGCCGCTGGGTCAGGGGCTGTTGTTGACGGAGGCCTTCTACTGGGATCAGAACGATGCCACGCGAGCATGGTCGCAGCGCTTTCAGGACAAGGTTGGACGCAAGCCGACCATGACCCAGGCCGGCACCTATGGCGCGGTGCTGCATTATCTGAATGCCGTCAAGGCGGCCGGCACCAAGGATCCCGATGCCGTCATGGCCAAGATGCGCGAGACGCCGATCAACGATTTCATGACTCGCGATGGCAGGCTGCGCGCGGATGGCAGGGTAGTGCGCGATATGTACCTGTTCGAGGTCAAGAAGCCGGACGAGTCCAAGGGCGAATGGGATCTGTACAAGCAGGTGGCCGTCATTCCGGGCGACGTGGCGTTCCGGCCTGAAGACCGGGGCGGTTGCCCGTTGGTCAGGCAGGCGGCGCGATGATCAGCTACAGCGTGACCGCCTTCGGCCAGCCATTGGTCCCAATGGAGCGGCCGGCGCCTGAACCGCAGGGTGCGGAGGTATTGCTGAGGGTGCTCGCCGCCGGCGTATGCCACACCGACCTGCATACGTGGGAAGGTTATTACGACTTGGGCGGCGACAAGCGCTTGCACATGGAGCAGCGCGGCGTCGAGCTGCCGCTGACCCTGGGGCACGAGACCGTTGGAGAGGTCGTCGCCGCCGGACCCGGTGCGAAGGGGCTCGCCGCGGGACAGCGCTACCTGGTGTACCCATGGATCGGTTGCGGCGACTGCAAGGTCTGTCAGCGCGGACGCGAGAATCTTTGTCCTGCGCCGCGTTTCCTGGGCATCTTCCGGCCTGGCGGCTACAGCGACCACATCCTGGTGCCCGACGCCCGCTACCTGGTCGAGATCGGCGACTTGCGGCCCGAGCAAGCCGCACCCTATGCCTGCTCGGGCCTGACCTCTTACAGCGCCATCCGCAAGATCGCGCCCGAGGTGCTGGCGGAGGAGCCGGTCGTCGTGATTGGCGCAGGGGGGCTGGGGCTCATGTGCGTCACGCTGTTGCGCGCCTTGGGGTGCCCTCAGGTCATCGTGCTGGAGCCGGACGGCACGCGCCGGGGTGCCGCGCTGGCCGCTGGCGCCAGCCTTGCCATGGAAGCGGGGGG